>DATHPO010000378.1:0-4656 GCA_035483835.1 Terriglobales bacterium | reverse complement strand
TAACGACGACGTGGTTTCGGGCATCGTCCTCTTGCGCAAAGGCGCGAATGCCGACGAAGCGCTCGCGGGAATCCACGCCAAGGTCAAAGAACTGAATGCGCGCATCCTGCCTCCCGGCGTAAGTGTCGTTCCCTTCATCGACCGCAGCGATCTGGTGCGTTACACGACTCGTACGGTGCTGCACAATCTGACGGAGGGCATCATTCTGGTGGTGATCGTTCTCTTTCTGTTTCTCGGCAACGTCCGCGGAGCGATTATCGTCGGCCTTACGATACCGTTCTCGCTGTTATTTGCCGCAACGTGTCTCAATCTGAAGGATATTCCCGCAAATCTGCTGTCGCTCGGCGCCTTGGATTTCGGAATGGTGGTGGATGGCGCCGTGGTGATGGTCGAAAACATCGTCCGTCATCTGGGACGCCACCAGCACCGCAACGATTCAGTAGCCACTTTGGAAGTGATCCGCGATGCCGCGCACGAAGTTCAGCGCCCGGTGTTTTACGCGATCGCCATCATCATCACTGCGTACTTGCCAATTTTCACGTTACAACGCGTAGAGGGCCGTCTGTTCAAGCCGATGGCCTGGACCGTCGCGTTCGCACTCCTGGGCGCGCTCATGTATTCCATCCTCGTTGCGCCGGTGCTCTCGAGCATTTTATTCAGGAAGGGCGTGAGCGAGTGGCGCAACCCGGTGATGGAATTCTTGAAAACGAGATACCGCGAAGCCGCGAGGTGGGCGATCGAGCATCGCTTCGTAACGGTCGGCGTCGCGGGCGTGGGCTTGGCAGTTGCCATTTATCTGACGGTGGGCGGAGTGATCGGTTCAGAATTCCTGCCGCACCTGGATGAAGGCGCACTGTGGGTCCGCGGGACTCTTGCGCCCAGCACCGGACCAACCGAAGCGATCCGGATATCGAATCAGGCGCGTGTCGTGCTGTGTTCCTTTCCAGAGGTTCCCCAATGCACGAGCCAGGTTGGGCGTCCTGATGACGGAACGGATAACACGGGCTTCTTCAACACCGAATACTTCGTGGATCTGAAGCCAAAAAACCAGTGGCGGCCCGTCTTTCGCGAGGACAAAAACGAACTGATCGCCGCCATGCTTCGAGAACTCAACAAAATCCCGGGTGTCATCTGGGGCTTTTCGCAACCCATTGAAGACAACATGGAAGAAGCGGTCAGCGGCGTAAAGGGCGAGCTCGCTACCAAAGTGTACGGCGATGACCTGAGAGTCCTTGAGGAAAAAGCCGATCAAATCGTGGAGGTGATGCGCGGAGTTAAGGGGATCGAGGATCTCGGTGTATTTCGCGTCCTCGGTCAACCGAACATTAATTTCGCGGTGGACCGCGATCAGGCCGCGCGCTATCAAATCAACGTCGCTGACGTGCAGGATGCCATCCAAACCGCTGTGGGAGGCAGCGCTCTTACGCAAGTACTGCAAGGCGAGGCGCGATACGATCTGTTGCTGCGCTACCTGCCGCAGTACCGTTCCACGAGGGAAGCCATCGAAAACATTCGCCTATTGTCGCCGTCCGGCGAACGCGTCTCTCTCGCGCAGCTCTGCAAGATCGAAGAGCGCGATGGTGGATCTGAGATCTACCGCGAAGCGAACCAGCGCTATGTCGCGATTAAGTACAGCGTCCGCGGCCGCGATCTTGGCGGAACAGTGGAGGAAGCGATTCAAAAGGTCAACGCGAATGTCCAATTGCCGCGCGGTTACCACATCGACTGGGAAGGCGAATACGAAAGCGAAAAACGCGCGCAAGCGAGGATGCTCATCATCGTGCCGGTAACAATCCTGGTCATCTTCCTTATTCTCTATACCATGTTCAGTTCGCCGAAGTGGGCTGCGCTCATCCTTGCTACTGTGGTAATGGGCAGTGTCGGCGGGCTGCTGGCGCTCTTGATTACTGGCACACATTTCAGCGTCTCCTCAGGCGTCGGTTTCTTGGCGCTTTTCGGCGTGTCGGTGCAAACGGGCGTCATCATGCTGGAGTATATCAACCAACTTCGCGCCCGGGGCCACTCCGTCGAGGATTCCGCGATTGAAGGCGCCGTACTAAGGCTTCGTCCGATCATGATGACGATGTTAGTTGCGACACTCGGATTATTGCCCGCTGCTCTATCCCATGCGATCGGTTCCGATTCGCAACGACCCTTTGCCATCGTCGTCGTAGGAGGCCTGATGGTAAACCTGGCGATTAGCATCTTCATTTTGCCCACCTTGTACGTTTGGTTCGCGCGAGAGGGTGACACGCTCCCCGAGCCGGAGGAGACATTTGAAACCTAATCCTACGATTTAGTCCTTCTAAAATTCGCGGAGATTTGATCGCTTCGCTAGTGCCGAGGGACAGTAAGGACATTCGAGTTGGCGAGTGGGCTGCGGTTCTGTTTGGAGCGCAGGCCGTCATGATGCTGCGGCAAAAACCCCACCTTCACTGTCTCCGTAACTTGCTTACAGGGCATGACCCGCATACGAGGTTTTAGATGCGGCGAAAAGAGTACTTTGCGTGTCCAAAACGAAGCAGCGCCATGACCGATAAGACCGAAACTCAACGGCCGCCCGCCCTTGACGTTTTAGCTAAGTGCTAATACCTTTTCTCAATCGACGAGAGCTGGTTGCCAAAGCAGCCGTTTCTGACAGAACCGAAAGACCAAGCGGAGCTTCCCGAAAGACTCCTGGCACAAGAGAAGGAAATGATTGAGGCCGCCCTGAAAGAAAGTCGCGGCCGGATATTCGGACCCAGGGGAGCTGCGGCCAAGTTGGGCATCCCGCGGTCCACGCTGGAATCGAAGATCCGCTCGCTGAAGATCAACAAGAATCTCTTCAAGGTTTAGCCGGGAGAAACCGCTCTCGCCATCACGAAAGCACTCCGCAACTCCCGTGTCGGGTGATCTCAATGGGTCCGCCAACACTAGGCGGTGGGATAAGGCTGAGAATTCAATTTGTGGCCGGCAGTGTTATTAAGTTGACGGATGTTATCCGGCGGGCACCACGGGACCGAAATCACAATTCGATCGCACCCTGGCGATCTCCTCTAAGTCTTTGATCTCGACTATTTAGGAGCCGACCAGAACAATAAATGGGTCGGCACCAAAAGTGCAGTGCTATCAGTCGAAGCAGTCAAAGAAAGCGAGAAGCATCCATGGGTGCATTGGAAAATTCATTTGGGACGGCATCGGCGATAATTGCGGAGCGGTTTCCTGCGAATGTCCGCAGCCCTGAATCAACCAGACCGGATTCGCGGACTCGAAAGATACATTCCTCTGATGCGAAGTTCAACTCGCCGGTGATGCGCGATGATTGGCAAGAATTCCCTCAAAGATTCTCAACTCACGGTGAGTCGCGTTACGGGACAAGTCCCTCCAACTACCCAGCTCTTAGAAGCGTGCGGCTATGAGTTGTTGGGGACGGCCTCCGGCGTGATGTGGGCTGGCGGCGCATCGTTTCGTGAGAGGTCTTATAGCATGCGACTAGCGCTTTTGTTTCTCGCAGCGTCCATCTTGTTCGCATTCCCAAGTCGAGCACAGGCTCCTGCGGGGGTGCCTGTTTTTCAGATTACACCGCCCGCGGGAGGCTTCAAGATTACGTTCAACGTGAAGGCGTCGGTGCCGATCGAAGGGGTTTTCGAGAAGTGGGACGCCACGCTGAAATTCACGTCTGCGGATGTCACGACAGGTGTTTTGGACATCAAGGTCGATGCCGCGAGCGTGAATACGGGAAGCGGCTTGAAGGACGGCAAGCTGAAGGGCAAAGATTTCTTCGACGCAAAAGATAACCCGTACATCACGTTTCATTCATTCAAGATTGAACAGACCGGTCCCACCACTTTTGAAATTCCGGGCACGTTTACAATTCGCGGAGTGTCGAAACCCGAGACGCTGAGCCTAAACTTGTCCGGCAAGGGGACGGGCACGGGCCATGTCCAAGGGTCGATGGCGTTCGATCGTAAGGAATACGGGATGAATAGCGGTATTCCCTTCATAAAAATTGCCGATCGCGTCGAGGTTGATGTCGCCCTCGAAGCAAAGCAAGTTAGCGGACCTCACCTGGTCTACAAGGAGTAGGCGCGCTAACTCCCTAACTCCGTCACGCCCTCTCGGACTTCGGGCTAACTCCCGGTTAGTCGTGCCAGCGCGAGTGTCTTAGGGTGCAAGAAGGATAGCGTTCGTTCTCAAATTCGTAACCTGCGAAAATTCGTGCTGGCCAGCGTCGGTGATTTTCGCGCGCTCGTCTCAGCGAACGACAATGCGGCCGCAACGCGCATGGAGCTCGCGAAACACGTCAAAGAAATCGGGCGCTCACCGGGAGACGGAGACGAGATTAAGTACACCGGAAAATGGGACCTATTGGGAGACGGCGGCAATTTGGATGGTGCCGAGGGCGGGAATTGCTCCCAACTGCCTTCTACGCTGCGGCCTGTAATTCCATTTGACGGGATTTTCAAGAGAGCGGCTTGAGCAATGCGATTAGGAGCTGGTTTCGGGGTTGGATTTGAACCAACGACCTCTGGCTTATGAGCCGCAAAAATAAGTAGCCCGTCTTTGCCTTTCAATGACTTACGTAAACGTGGTTATCCGGTATTCAACGGTGTTTTTGGGTGTTCTGTTCCTAGTTTGTTCGTCGATCTGTTCGCAGGTCTTGGGTAGGGAAGTGCT
>DATHPO010000377.1:0-18189 GCA_035483835.1 Terriglobales bacterium | reverse complement strand
CGGCGGGAACAAAGCCCTCTCATTCGGAAAGAGCCGCGCGCGATTGCTCTCCATGCAGCAGAAAAAAGTCACGTTCAAGGACGTAGCTGGCGTGGAAGAAGCGAAAGAAGAGCTAAAGGAGATTATCGAATTCCTGCGCGAAGCGCAGAAGTTCCAGAAACTCGGCGGACGCATTCGGAAGGGCGTTCTGCTCGTCGGACCTCCGGGAACTGGTAAGACCCTGTTGGCACGAGCCGTTGCTGGGGAGGCCAACGTTCCGTTCTTCTCGATTTCAGGTTCGGATTTCGTAGAAATGTTCGTCGGCGTCGGCGCAAGCCGCGTACGTGATCTATTCGAGCAGGGCAAGAAGAACGCCCCGTGCATCATCTTTATCGATGAAATCGATGCGGTTGGACGTCACCGGGGCGCTGGCCTCGGCGGCGGGCACGATGAACGCGAGCAGACACTGAATCAATTGCTGGTCGAGATGGACGGCTTCGAATCCAACGAAGGCGTCATCTTGATGGCAGCAACCAATCGCCCTGACGTACTTGATCCTGCGCTCCTGCGGCCGGGCCGTTTCGACCGCCGCGTGGTAGTGCATCGTCCGGACGTGCGCGGACGCGAAGAGATTCTGCGAGTCCATACCCGCAAGATTCCTTTGGCCGACGATGTCGATCTTTCCGTGCTGGCTCGGGGCACGCCGGGCTTCTCCGGGGCCGACTTGGCCAACATGGTGAACGAAGCTGCACTTAGCGCGGCGCGACAGAACCGCAAGGCCGTCCTCATGTACGACTTCGAGCTGGCCAAAGATAAGGTCCTGATGGGCGTCGAACGCAAGTCGCTCATTCTCACGGAAGAAGAGAAGAAGGTGACGGCCTATCACGAAGCCGGTCACGCATTGGTCGCGTCCAAGCTGCCCAATTCTGATCCGCTGCACAAAGTCACGATCATCCCGCGTGGCATGGCTCTCGGTGTCACCATGCAGTTGCCAATCGACGACAAGCACAATTACACCAAGGAATATCTTGAGACGGAAATCGCCATCATGATGGGCGGCCGCATCGCCGAAGAGATGTTCCTCAACCAGATGAGCACCGGCGCCGGCAACGACATCGAGCGAGCGACGGAGCTGGCACGCAAAATGGTCTGCGAATTCGGCATGAGCGATCTGGGTCCGCTGACCTTCGGCAAAAAGGAAGAACAGATTTTCCTGGGCCGCGAGATTGCCCAGCACCGCGACTACAGCGAAGCTACTGCAATCAAGATCGACGACGAAGTTCGTCGCATCGTCGGCCAAGGCTATAACACCGCGAAAGGCATTTTGGGGGCAGACAATGGCGCGTTGGTAAGAATCGCTCTGGCGCTGCTGGAGCGCGAAGTGCTCGACGCCAACGAGATCAAGATGATCATCGAAGGCAAGGAACTGCCCAAGATGACGCCTCCGCCGAAGTCCGATGACGGCGTGCAGCAAGTGCTGAAGCCCGAGCCGGGACGCCCAGGAATCGCCAAGGGCGGGGAAAGCCCCGCGCGGGCGTAATGTCGATCCGTTAAGAATTGTCATCCCGACCGGAGCATCTCATACCCGAAGGGGATGAGATGCGGAGTGGAGGGACCTGCTGTTTACTGCCTTAATTTTGCTGTAGCAAATCCTGCGGGGCGGCCAACAGCCGCCCTAAATTATTTCCGGTCCAACCTCATCCATTCACCAACTGCATCATGTGTTCCGGATACCGCGCTCCAGCGGTCGCATCCCGCGGAAAAACCTCGTCGATCCGGCGCAGGTCCTCCGGAGTCAGCTGAATGTTGATAGCACCGACATTTTCTTCCAGATACTTCCGGCGCTTGGTGCCAGGAATCGGCACAATGTCATCCCCGTGCGCGAGCACCCAGGCCAGCGCCAATTGTGAAGGCTTGCAACCTTTCTGTTTCGCCATTTCCTCCACCCGGCGCACCAGATCAAGGTTCTTCTGGAAGTTATCGCCTTGGAAACGCGGTGAATTGCGCCGGTAATCGTCGGCGGCGAGATCATCGAAAGTTTTGAACTGCCCAGTCAGGAAGCCGCGTCCCAGCGGGCTGTAAGCCACGAATCCGATTCCCAGTTCGCGACAGGTGGGCAGAACTTCGTCTTCAGGATCGCGCGTCCAGAGCGAGTACTCGCTTTGCAGCGCGGTAATGGGATGGACCTTTGCGGCGCGGTGAAGAGTCTGCGGACTAGCTTCGGACAGCCCCAGGTAACGCACTTTGCCTTCCTTGACCAGTTGCGCCATCGCACCCACCGTCTCTTCAATCGGCGTCTCAGGATCCACGCGGTGCTGGTAGTAAAGATCAATCCTATCCACGCCCAGCCGCCGCAGGCTGCCTTCGCAAGACTGGCGGACATAATCCGGTTTTCCATTGACCCCCCGGACATTAGGATTCTTAGGGTCGCGCACAATGCCAAACTTCGTCGCCAGCACAACCTGGTCCCGGCGTCCGCGAATCGCTTTGCCGACCAGCTCTTCGTTGGTAAACGGCCCATACACGTCGGCAGTGTCGAGAAAAGTGATGCCGAGTTCCAGCGCGCGGTGAATTGTGGCCAGAGATTCGTTGTCATCGCGTCCGCTATAGAATTCCGACATGCCCATGCAGCCTAGGCCCATGGCTGAAACCGTGGGGCCATTACGTCCAAGTTTGCGAATTTTCATGATGCCTCCTGATAAGAAAAAGAAACGTGGAAAGAAAATCTCTAATCTGATCTACCAGTTCATAGATGCACATAGCCGTCGGCAAGCATCAACCATTTCAGGTGCCTCGATGAGTCAAATCCCCAACTGGTTTGATCGGAAATTTGAATTCTCGTTTCCAGCAGATCTATATCCGAACCTCTGCATCCGCTTACGAGGCACGCCCGCAAGGCTTGAGGAAATTGTCCGTGCTTATCCCGGTAAGCAGTTTGTGCAAAAACCGCGAGAAAAGTGGTCGGCCCAGGAGCATGCCGGGCATTTGTCTGACCTTGAGCCGTTGTGGTTGGCGCGAGTCGACGATTACCTCGCGGGCGTCGCTGAACTCACAACCGCTGACCTGAGCAATCGGAAAACTCACGAAGCAGGGCACAACACACGCCGCATCGAGGACATTCTGGCCGAATTTCGTGCAGCCCGAGTGCAGCTCGTGGATCGACTCGGCGGGTTTGAAGCCGACCTGTTCGCCCGATCGATCCCGCATCCTCGGCTCAAAAAGCCGTTCCGGCTCGTCGATCACGTATACTTTGTGGCCGAGCACGACGATCATCACCTGGCGCAAATTTGGGAGCTCATCTTGAAATGAAGGATGCACTCCAGATCGGCGGTCTTTTCATATGAACGAAATTCTTTGCTTTCGATCACCCTCGGAATTTCGCAAGTGGCTAGCCGCGAATCATCGCCAATCCGACGGGATTTGGCTGCGCATTTTCAAGAAGGACTCGGGAGAACCCACCGTCACCTACGCCGAAGCGCTCGATGAAGCGCTCTGCCATGGATGGATCGACGGCCTGAAACAGCGCCATGACGATTCTTCTTGGCGCCAAAGATTCACTCCAAGACGCCCCAAGAGCGGCTGGTCCAAAATCAACACGCAACACGCGGAAAGGCTGATCAAGGCGGGTCGAATGAAGGCTGCCGGCCAGGCCCAAATTGACGCCGCAAAGAAAGACGGCCGTTGGGCAGCCGCCTACGATTCCTCCAGGAACGCCACGTTCCCTGATGATTTTCTCAACGCAGTCCGCAGGAACAAGAAAGCAAACGCGTTCTTCGAGTCGCTCAGCAAGGCGAACCGCTACGCAATTGCCTACCGCCTGCAAACCGCAAAGAAGCCGGAAACGAAGCAGAGGCGCACGGAAATGATTCTCGCAATGCTGGCCAGGGCCGAAACATTCCACTAGTCGACGGCACGCGCCAGGCGCAGCGCCTTCTTCTGCCGAACAAAAATCAGACTCAGTCCAGGGTCATCCTGAAGGCCCGCGCTTTCTCCAGCGGGCCGAAGGATCTCGCGCGTACTCTTTCGCACTCACCATGATTTGGAGCGGACCTCCCGTCCTGCCCCAGCCGGTTTTTCTGCTTGACGCGCGCCCACCAAGAGGCTAACATAATGACACAAACTATTAGCTGTTTGATAACAGCGAAGAACGCCGTTCTTTGACAATTTTTATCCCTTTTGGGGCGAATGTGCCCCGTGCGCCACCCAAGAGGCCTGGCTGTTAAGTCCTTTAGAAGGGATATTTTAGAGGGTATCCCCGAATCACCGCCTTGTTTTCATAGACTTACGAAGCGTGCGATCCACGAGATATCCCCTTCTGTAAAGTCCTTTAAAAGGGATATTTTACGTGGGTATCTCGAAAACACTTCCTTTGTTTTCATAGGTCTAGCGCGAAAATGCAAAATTTGAGGTATATACCCTTTATAATAAGGTTAACATACCGACTGGATATTTACTAATAGGTAAACACAGAAACAGCGCCGGCGGGATTGAGCTCAGGACCCAACCATGATCAGAGGTTTGGTCGCAGCTAACACCTCGCCGATTTCTACGGCAGGAACGCCGGCCCCATTGAGAGCCTGCAACAGGTCAGTCGCATCCTCGGACGCTACCGAGATCAGCAATCCCCCAGCGGTCTGCGGATCGAAGAGAATCGTCTTAACTTCCTCGCTAACTCCACCTTCATAAGCAACAACACACTCTGCGAATTCGCGATTGGCCTTCAAGCCTCCGGGAATGTGTCCGGCTCGAACGCATTCCAGCGCGCCCTCAAGCAGCGGAATGCGACTGGCATGGAAGCGAAGCGAGACGCTCGAAGCAAGGGCTATCTCGCGGGCATGTCCGATCAAGCCAAAGCCAGTCACATCGGTCATGGCGTGAACCGCGAAGCGGCTCGTGATGACCTCTGCGGCTTTCTTGTTTAGCGTGGTCATGGACGTGATCGCGGCGTCGATCCAAGGCTGCTTCGCGGCTTTCTTCTTGATGGCTGTCGAGATTACGCCCGTCCCCAGCGCCTTGGTAAAGAGCAGCCGGTCCCCAGCCTTGGCCCCGCCATTGATGAGCACACGGGCGGGATCAATCAGGCCCGTGACAGAATACCCAAACTTCATCTCTTCGTCGCGAACACTGTGCCCGCCAATCACGGAGCAGCCGGCCTCAATCATTTTGGAAAGTCCGCCGGCGAGAATGCGTTCGAGAATTGCGAGATCTGCTTTCTCCGGAAAACACACCAAAGCCAGCGAAGTGCGCGGCTGGCCGCCCATCGCATAAACATCACTCAGCGAGTTGGTCGCGGCGATCTGGCCAAACGTGTAAGGATCGTCCACCATCGGAGTAAAGAAGTCGACGGTCTGCACCAGCGCAGTGCCGGGCCCGATTAGATACACTCCGGCGTCGTCGGCTTGATCAAAGCCAACCAGAACATTCGGGTCATGCTGCCGGGCTAATTTCCCAAGCACCGCGTCCAGCGCCGCCGGACTCAGTTTGGACGCTCAACCCGCAGCTTTCACCGACTCCGTCAAACGAATGGGCGTTGCATCAGCCATAAAGCCATTCTAAAGGATTGGAGGATTCGCCATCCCGAGCGGCGAGCCCCAGCCAACACGAAGTAACACAAAGGGCGATCCGTGAGAATCCGTGCAGATCCGCGGCGCTCTTGACCTTTATTTCACCGAGACATCGGTTACTTTCAGGTCAGGATAGGCACGATCCCAATCGTTGCTGATATGGTCGAAGGTCAAACGGAAGGGCGCACTCTGGCCCGGCGCAAGCGGCGACAAGTGGAGATCGACCGTATCGGGGTAAGGCCCGGCAGTCTTCAGAATGTAGAGAGCAACATCTTCCGACTGCGCGACTTCGCCAAGAGAATTCTTGAAGGCAACGTGGACAACGGCATGCGTGACAGCTTTGTCCCCAGTGTTGGCCACAGTTCCTTCGATGTAAGTAATGCGCGCCCCCACGAAATTTTCCGCGGCGCTCATTTTCACATCTGAGAGGTTAACCTTCGCTGCGTAAGGGTTCGGCGGAACGATTGCCTTGGGACTGCTGCGGGATAGCACGGCAATCACACCGACGACGATCAGGACGAACGCGACTCCCAGCAGAATGGGAAGCAGATGAGATTCACGCCGCTCCGCCAGTGGCGAGGGTTGGCTCAGACCGCCCATGGAGAGATTGTACTATCGGTAGCGCAAGCGCGATTTCCTACTCGCCGCCCACCATCAACCCATCGATTCGTATGGTCGGACACGCCACGGCCCCACGGAACTCGAGGTCATTTCCGATATCGGAGATATTGAAAAACATCTCTTTCAGATTTCCCGCCACGGTGATCTCTTCGACGGGATAAGCAAGTTCCCCACCAGAAATCCAGAGTCCGGAGGCGCCGCGGGAATAGTCGCCGGTCACCAGGTTGGCTCCGTGTCCGAGGAACTCGGTCACGTAAAGGCCGTCTTTAATCTCCGCAATAATCTGCCGCGGTGTCTTTGCGCCGGGCTGCAGGAAATAATTCCCTGGACCGATTCCGGGCGTTCCCGCCAATCCGCGAGAGGCGTTGCCCGTGGTATGCAGGCCGAGCTTCTTCGCGGTATACGTGTTCAGCAGATAAGACTTAAGAACGCCGTTCTCAATCACGACGGTGCGTCTCGAGGGAACGCCTTCACCGTCAAACGGACTCGTCCCAAAGCCGCCGGGGATGGTGCCATCGTCGATCACGTTGACGCCATCGCCCGCGATCTTCTGTCCGAGTTTGCCCGCAAGAAACGATGCCCCGCGATAGATGGAGTCTCCATTCACTCCTTCAAAAATGTGCTCAAGGATCGAGCTGGATACCATCGGATCGAGAACCACAGGGACTTGCGCGGTCTTCGATTTTCGGGCGCCGAGGCGGCGCAAAGTACGCTGGGCCGCGGTCTTCCCCACATGCTCAGGCGATTCAAGCCGGCTCAAGCTGCGAGCCACCGAAAACCAGTAATCACGCTGCTTGCCGCCGTCATCCGATTGGGCAATGGGCACGGCTGCGAGGGAGCAATACGAGCGCTGATATTCGCCGACGAATCCGTGAGAGTTGGCAAGAATTTTATGGCCGGTCGCAGCCTCGAACGAACCACCCTCCGAGTTCCTGATGCGAGGATCGTAGTCGAGGGCGGCCTTCTCGGCACGGCGCGCGTAGCTGATGCGTTCCTCTCCCGGGAGTGAATACACATCAGCGGAGTACAGATCGAGGTCGCCAGCGATCGAGCCCAGTTGCGAGGCTTCCGGTATTCCGCCAAATGGATCTTCGGAGGTAATCTTGGCCAATTCCAACGCTGACTTCACCATCCGATCGAGGCCGGACGAGGAGAAGTCGCTGGAATAAGTGTTGGCCGCGCGTTTCCCATAGAAAACACGCATGCCAATTGCCTTCGAGCCAGACTCTTTCAGAGTTTCGACTTGCCCTAAACGGACAACGGTGGAGAACTCATCACCTTCCCGGATAACACATTCAGCGGCGGTAGCTCCGCCGGACATCGCGCGACGCACGATATCTTGAGCCAGTTCGCGGAGGTCAGTTTCAAGTTGCTGGTTTCGCGTTTCAAGTTGAGTTTGCGACATAGAATTCATTCACAGAATTCCTTCGTGTCCTTTGTGGCTAACGATTTTAAAAGCATCAACCACAGAGGACACGAAGGTGCACAAAGGAAACAAGCTGCAAATTACTGCATGAAGCCGCCGACATCTTTCCTGGCCGTTCCGCCAACGGTCAGGCGATCGATCTTGATTGTCGGAATGCCCACGCCGACGGGTACGGCCTGTCCGTCCTTACCGCATGTACCAACACCTTCGTCGAGTTTCAGGTCATTGCCTACCATCGAAACGCGAGTGAGCACATCGGGACCGTTTCCGATCAGGGTCGCCCCTTTGATGGGCGCGGTGATCTGGCCGTCTTCGATCAGGTATGCTTCTGACGCCGAAAAAACAAACTTTCCATTCGTAATGTCCACCTGCCCGCCGCCGAAGTTCACGGCGTACAGACCTCGCCGCACGGAGCGAATAATGTCTTGCGGATCATCCTCGCCTGCCAACATATAGGTGTTGGTCATGCGCGGCATGGGAATGTGCTCGTAGCTTTCGCGGCGTCCGTTGCCGGTGTCGGCCATTCCCATCAAGCGTGCGGAGAGCTTGTCGCTCAGGTATCCCTTCAAGATTCCCTTTTCGATGAGCACGGTATTCTGCGTGGGTTCGCCTTCGTCGTCGACGTTCAGAGAACCGCGACGCCACGGCATGGTGCCGTTATCCACGACGGTGCACTTTTCGCTGGCCACTCGTTTTCCGATCAAGCCGGCAAACGCGGACGTCTGTTTGCGATTGAAGTCCGCCTCCAGCCCGTGACCTACGGCCTCGTGGAGAAGCACGCCAGGCCAACCGGGACCGAGCACAACTTCCATCTCGCCGGCTGGAGCTTCGCGAGCGTCGAGCTGCAAGATCGCCTGGCGCGAAGCCTCTTTGGCAAAATACTCCGGAGTCTTTTCGCCGAAGAAAAAGTCGAGCGCGACACGTCCCCCACCGCCGGAGCTGCCGCGCGCGGAATTACCATCGGTCTTTGCAATGCAAGAGACATTCACTCGCGCCAACGGTTGCGAATCCTCGGCGAACGTGCCATCCGACCCGACTACCAGAATGTTTCGAAGCTCATCCGCGTAGCTGGCGCGCACTTCTTTAATACGGGGATCGTAGGCTCGTGCAGCCTGGTCGGCGCGCATTACCAATTCGACCTTGGCGGTGATTTCCGCGTCCACGGAAGGCAGCTTCACCGGGTACAGGCTGCGCGCGGGTTTCTCCTGGAATCCTACTGCCGGAGTCTTGGCCGGTCCGCTCGCAATTAATGCGGCGGTGCGGGCGGCGTGCAGAATGCGCTCGGACGAAAGATCGTCGGTATACGCGTATCCGGTGCGTTCACCGGCGATGACGCGGACTCCGCAACCTGCAGAGATCCCCTGCGAAGCAGACTTCACCATCGACTCGTCCACCATCAGCGAGGTCGAAGAAAGGTATTCAAAATAAAGGTCAGCGTAGTCGGCCCCGGCCGAGAGGGCGGCTGCAAGATAACGCTCGAGATCGCGTTCGGTCAGGCCGTAATGCTGGAAAAAGAATTTATTTGTGTCCACGTAGGTTAGATGCCCTCGGACTCCGAAAAGCTCCTGGAGTCATTATCCCACAGCGATGCCGTGGCGCGGGCGCCCTCGCCCGCGTCTTTAAGCACGATGTTCACTAATCACAGACGAGGTGTTGCATCGTCTGAAACACTCAGAGGGTGACTCCCGAATCCCTTGTGCGCACAGTCGAAGACTTTCTCACGTCGGCGAGCGATGCCGTTATCGTTGAAGACGGCACCGTTGTCTTCGATCTCGCTCAATCCAAGTATTCCATCTCGGGAGAGCGCAACAAATGCCTCCTGCATCTGTGGTCGGAGGAACGGAATTTCGTGCGGCGAGTTTTGGAAGCCGAGGTCAAGAATGAAATCCTTCGACTGGCTGTGCAACGGCTGGGCCAGGTGAAACCAACCAAGCTGGAGATTTGCCGCGAACGCGACCGGCGAACGCCCACTGCGAAGCGCGCCGCACGCGTGGCGTACCAGCGAGTGCTGCAACGAGTGCTGCTGCGCCGCTTTCCTGGCTTTACTGTGGACCGGCTGAATACGTCGATGGACTTGGAGCGATCCTTCGGCCCTGTTTATGCACGAGGCTTGCTACGCAAAGGACAATCTGCATTTGCCGTGCTGGGCGTGAACGGACAGGAGACGCAGGGCTCGATCGATGCCGCGCTCACGTTTGGCATTCTGTGGCTTGATGCCTGCCGGGTCGCGAAGGCCGGGAAGTTCGTGATCGAAGGACTGAAGCTGTTTCTGCCTTTTGGCGCTTCTGCCCTGACCCGGGAACGTATGGCACATTTGAACGCTGAAGCGGCCAAGTGGCTGCTGTACGAACTGGAAGAACGCGACGATAACTTGAAGGAGTTGGATATCGCCGACTGCGGCAATGTGGCAACCCGGCTGGTGCACTCGACCGACGAATCTGCAACACTCGCAAGGCTTGCGGCCGCGATCACGCAGGTTCGCGAGTTGATGTCCGAAGCGGAAATAGCGACTTTGTCATCTGCGGAGATCGCTTTCCGTTGTCATGGCCTAGAGTTTGCGCGGGCACGGCTGGCACATGAGCCAGGGTCGTTCATCAGCAAGTCTGAAATTGTTTTCGGCGTAGGTGCGCAGGAACGAACTCTCAATGACACTAACTTTGCTGCGTTCGCGCAACTGGTGCGGAGTATCGGTGAAGTGCGCCATCCCGACGGCCCGCGCGACCATCCACTGTGGCGGCTGCATCCGGAACGCTGGCTGGAATCGTTGGTCGTGCGTGACGTTACGACTCTGGACGAACGCCTGGATTCAGCCTGTTTGTATTCGCAGGTTCCGGCGTTTTCTGCCTCCGATCGCGCCATGATCGACGTGCTCACCGTCACCCGGGACGGACGCCTCGCGGTGGTCGAACTCAAGGCCGATGAAGACATTCACCTGCCATTGCAGGGTCTGGACTATTGGGCGCGCGTGGCGTGGCACCATGCCCGCGGCGAGTTCCAGCGCTTCGGATACTTTCCTGGACGCGAATTATGCGCCGACAAGCCATTGCTCTTCCTCGCGGCTCCCGCGCTGCATGTGCATCCCGCGACCGACACGTTGCTGCATTACATTTCACCGGAAATCGATTGGGTGTTGCTCGGCGTTGACGAGAGATGGCGAGAGGGAGTGCGGGTGGTGTTCAGGAAGCGACCCGAACGGAAGAGGCAACTCTCCCACGCCAGCTAAAGCTTGGCGGCGCCAGCAGAGCTAATCGGCCAACGGACAGAGGGGGCGATTTTCGGTGGTGCGTTCGTATCTTTCCCACAGTTTAGCGCCGGCTAAAGGCTTCGTCCAGTTGACGTAGAACATCTAGCAACTCCAGACGCTCACTCTCGGTTAGAACATTCTGCTCGTGCTCAACTCGTTGCAGAGCAATGCGAGACTCACCTAAGAACTCTGTAACAGGTATTCCCGCTGCCGTGCGCCTGGCAGCTAGCACGATGCGGCTCAATTCCACAGCACCACGAGCGTTGAGTGTCGCGCCGATGGCCGCTAGGTAGTCATACAATTGTCGGTTATTTTCGAGCTGCATTACTCGCCTGTTCTCGGAGTGCTTTCATCACCTGTTGAAAAGATAAAGAACTCATTATCTGATTTTCCGTTCACTTCTCCGGCCACGCTCCAACTAAACGCCGAACGTCCAACATCTGCCCCAGATGATACGCGTTGTGATCGGCCAGCAGCAGGGCTTCGCGGAGGACGGTCTGGCCGTCGCCCCACGGAATTTTCGCATACAGATCTGTCTTGGGGTCTTCCACCAGGTGCTGCATCGCCTTCAGGTCCTGGCGGAATTTCTTGATGCTCGCATTCCAGGCGGTTGGGCTCGGTGGAGCATCCGTTTTCGGCCAATAGCCTTCGGGCCATTTCGGAGACGCGTGTTTCGGACTGCGGCTGAATTCCAGAATGTCCCATTGCGCGATGCGCAGGTGTTCCAGCAACATCCACAGTGAATGGGGCAGCCCGGCCGGCTTCTGTCCCAGCAGTTTCGGAGGAATATCTGCGACGACTTCGTCGAACTTCGCGTGAGCGCCGCCGCCATCGAGTAGATAAAGAACGTGCTCTCGAAGCGCCTTGTCTTTATCTTCGCGATCTTGGCGATCTTGTTTCATGCTGTCTCGTTTCATGCATCACGACTCCGGCCCAGAATTGACTTCCCTCCCGAGCACAGATGAAGAATCGGCGACTCGCGATGCATCTTCCTCTGATTTCTCGCCGCGATAAACGCGCGAAATGCCTCGCACGACGCGACGCATGGGCAGCGTGCCCTTCTCGTCCACAAAAAAGATTTCGCCTGTGCGGCGACTGCGATAGTACCAGCGCTTCAGCAGCGCCAGGTGTTCCATCGTTTCAAGCGTGGTGATTGGAGTGGTCGGCGGAAACGAGGCGAGGGCTTCCTGAACTCGCGATTCCATCGATTGCGACTTGGTGTGTTCCGCCGACTGAATGGCAAAGGTCACCGGACCGGAGATGCGTCCGGCATCGATCCGGAAGAAGTTGGCTGACTCCTGGCTGGCACTTCGTTGCACCATCACGCCGGCGAGGCGATCGACGCGGTGAACGATTTCCGGGAGTTGGCTCAGCAGGGGTTTGAGCTTGTCGAGACGCGCGTGCAGTGAAGCCGCATTTTCAAATTCCAGATTGGCCGAGGCGGCGTCGCGCTGCACCGAGATTTCCCGCACCAGGGATTCGCCTCCGGTGTCGAAATACGCCTGCACGCGGGCCACCTCGGCATGGTATTCCTCGTCGCTGCAGCCTTTGAAACAGGGCGCCAGGCACATCTTCATCTCCGAGTAAATGCACCCCGGAAACTTGGGATCGGGATGCAGATCATCGACACAGCGCCGCATTTTGAAAAAGTCAAGCGAGTCGCTTGCAAACTTCTCCGCCACCGTGCGCGAGGGAAATGGCCCGTAGTAGATATTGCGCCCACTAAGACGGCCGAGTCGGGTGGTGATGGAAGCCCGAGGAAACTCGTTTTCCAAATGCAGCTTGACCAGGGGAGCAAAGCGCAGACGGAGCCGGTTGCTGTAAGTTTTCGGGAAGGTTGAGCGCAGGAGCCGGTAAAGCAAGAAGCCAGATTCGAAATCTGATCCAGTCGCGCTGTACTCAATCCAGCGAACGCGATCGCGAAGGTTGAGCTTCTTGCTGTGTTCCGTGGGTGCGCCGAGCAACCGCTGGAGGCGTCGCCGCAGGTTGGCAGTTTTGCTGATGTAGGGCTCAGATTGCGGGTCGTCCCCGCGAAGGAGAAACACCGCTGGTGCGGTTGGAACCACAGCGAAAAGTTCAGCCTCGCGGGCGGGGACGAACTCGAGACGGTCAGAGAGCACCACGTCATTTTAGGCTGATTAGCCTGTTAGGCGGGTGTTCCCGCTCCGAAAGTCAGGCGTCTTACTGGGCATGTTAATGATTCGGCACATTTCGTGGATCCGCGACAGCATGCGATCGCCAACGCGGTCCCCGAGGGTATCATCGCGGGTTGAGCGTTGGGCTCCTTCGACCCCCTCCGCTTTTGCGCTCGGGCCGTCTGGATAGTTCGTGGTTATTATGACAGTACGGTTTTCGTTGTAGCGAGTTTTTAGAATAAGGCTAACTGCGTCCCAAACCCATTCAGTCGGCCTAGACGCACCGAAGTCGTCCAGAACCAACACGTCCGCCTCGAAAACTGGCCGGAGAACATCAAGCTCGGTCGTTTGGACAGAAGGGTTGTATGAGTTCTGAATCAACTTTAGGAGTTCGCTGTAGTCATAGAAGATACAGGAGACGCCCTTCTCAAGAATTAGTTCTTTAATGGCCCCAATTGCTAGGTGCGTCTTGCCAGTACCAGTTGGACCCCAAATAAGCAATCCCGTCTTGTCGAGCGGATACCGTTTGACAAACCATCGAGTCTTAATTAGTGCCTCGCCCGCAATCTCCTGAGGACCATCAGTTCTAAAAGTAGAAAGGTTAGAGCGCTGGTAGTGTGCTGGAATCCGAGCCTTAGCGAGCAGATAATCAGCATGTACTTGGGAAGTGCAACCGCACCGCGTGACTCGTCTATCTATGCCGACACTCACTGTTTGCCAGCCAGTTCCTCCACAGGAAACACAGACTGCAGGCTCATTAGGCTGGCTGACATCCACTGGCATACTTGGTTGAGTAACACTCCCAACACGCTCCGGACTGTGTGCGACGAGAGTCTGGATGCTGCGTACACTCTTCTCGTCCATTTTCTTTCCTCCTCTCCCAAAACTCCGGCTTCTTTAAGTATTGGCCCTCGGTATAGAACTTAACCGGGTTGGGAATAAACCGCAAATCAGTAGGCGGCCAGTTCAACACCTTGTCCGCAAAACTCCTGGTTCCACAGAGCACTTGATCCACTCCATCCTTCGCAATCGCTTCAGCAATGGCGTCTTGCTGCAACTGCGGAAGTGGTCTGCCCTTTAGGTGACTGTTTGCCGGAAAGAGATGCCCAATTTGGTCGACCGCCGAACTCAAATTATCGATAAGTTTCTTTTCTTCTTCAAATTCTTTTACTTCTACAAATAACTTACTCTGTCTTCCACTTTCATCTTCACTTACTGACAGCGGCGTGACACGAGTGTGACTGGAACGTTCTTTACGTTTTCTTTCTGTAGCTGATCTACGAGTCTGCTCATCCCGAACCATGCGTCGCGAGAAAATGGCCCCACGAGTATCCCTCTGGGCCACGCCCTTCGACACTAACTCCGCGATGTGTCCTAAGTTCGTGCCAATGTCGCCACCGATGGCCTCTGCGATTTCTTCATCGCTCCAAGGCTTACCGCTAGAATCCACAAACACGCCACGAACTGGACATTCGAAAAGCAAACAGAGCATATCCATCCAGACCCCCTTCGCCGCCTTCGAACAGCGACGAAGACAAGGGTCCTTTTGCCAATCTCCTGGGTAAAACATGAAGGCGGGTAACTTTCCCATTCCCTGCTGTCCTCTATGATTCCGCTAGAAACTTATCGACACTGAATCCATGATTTAAGAGTGCGTTTCGAAGGGTGCCCGATAGTCCTGAATCGTGCAATAGAAAAAAACTCTTCCTCTGTGCACATGCTGTGGAGATGTGGTCTACGTTGTGGACGGGGGCGGAAAAGGTAGCTTGGCAAAATCTGCGCCGAGCTTGACTCAGCGGGTCAGCCGAGGCGTCTGTCTCCACGTGAGTTTGGCTATCGCTTCTTCCTGGGCGGATTGCCTCCCGATGAATCTTCGTTCGCTGCCTCTCGGACCATTTGTAAGAACGCGCGAACTTCCGTTCTTAGCGGACGATGCCGGGGATGGATTACGTCAAGGCTTCGCCGTAACGGCTCGGCGTCGAGAAGTTTCACCGTTGTGAGCTTGTGGGTACGAATTTCTCTACCGACCGCGATTTGTGGCAGGAAGGAAAGACCAAGGCCACGTTCCACCATCCGCTTTGCGGTTTCAATCGAGTCGACCTCAAGGGCTACGTTCGGAACCAGGCCAGCGGTGCGAAACAAGCTATGAGTAAGCGTCCAGTCGCTGGATCCCCGTTCATAGAAAATCAACGGCCAACTCGCTACCTGCTCCAACCGAGCCCGTCGCGAGTGTTTTGGACCCCGCTTCGGATGTGCCATCAGCAATAGCGGATCATCCCGCAGGCTTATGGTTTCAACCTCAGGGTGTTGCAGCGAACGAGCCAGACCGATTTCCGCCTCTTCGCTTAAAACCATATCCAGGACCTCTTTCGAGTGACCCGGGCGAATGCTGATGATGACGTTGGGATGAGCCCGCTGAAAGCGCTTCAAAATGTCCGGGAGAAAGTATACGGAGATCGAAAGCGCCGCCGCGATTAGCAGGGGAGTGCCACTGGCCGGTTGCGATTCATGGACCGCTTGCCGGGCGAGTGCTGCAGTTCTCAACAGTAGCTCGGCGTGAGGACGAAAGGTGCGTCCCGCGTCCGAGACAATCAGCCCGCCCCGGGATCGCGAGAACAGTCTCACTCCAAGGGAATCCTCCAGTGCCTTGATGCGGGCGCTCACCGCCGGTTGGCTGATGCGAAGAGCTTCCGCGGCGCGATGAAATCCGCCAAAGGTCGCCACCGCGAGAAAGGTCTCAACTTGATCGATTTCCATCGCCGCGCGCAACTGCCTAACAACGTCCTATTATCACAGACATCCGCCCTGATAACAATTATTTATCGGCATGATAGAAACGTTCAGTTTGACCGGCCTCGGTCCGTGCTCCACAATCCGCAAAGATGTAGGCCTTCTGGCGGCCACAAAGGAACACAAAGTATGGGAAGCAACGGAAACGGAAAGAGCTCAAACGTGGCGATGGAATGGAAGTTGAGCACGCGCTGGGCAGGGATCACCCGGCCTTACAGCGTACAGGATGTCGAACGCCTACGCGGATCCATGCACATTGAACACACCCTGGCGCGGCAAGGCGCAGAGCGGCTTTGGGACCTCCTGCAAAGTGACTCTTACGTTCCTGCCCTGGGTGCAATGACTGGGAACCAGGCCGTACAGCAGGTGAAGGCTGGACTGAAAGCGATCTACGTGAGCGGCTGGCAGGTTGCGGCCGACGCCAACGATGCCGGGCAGATGTATCCCGACCAGAGCCTTTATCCCGCCAACAGCGTGCCCAACCTTTGCCGCCGTATCAATCAGGCCCTGACCCGCGCGGACCAGATCCATCACGCCGAAGGCAAGAATGGAATGCACTGGTTTGCTCCCCTCATTGCCGATGCCGAAGCCGGGTTTGGTGGCAACTTGAATGCATTCGAGTTGATGAAGGCGATGATCGAGGCTGGCGCCGCGTGCGTTCATTTCGAAGATCAGCTATCTTCTGCCAAGAAGTGCGGACACCTGGGTGGTAAGGTCCTGGTACCGACCGTCGAAGCAATCCAGAAGCTGGTTGCGGCACGCCTTGCGGCCGACGTGCTGGGCGTTCCCACGCTGATCATGGCTCGAACTGATGCCGATAGCGCCCACCTGCTGACCAGCGATGTGGATCCGCGCGACCGCCAATTCCTCACCGAAGAGCGAACTCCAGAGGGCTTCTATGGAATCCGCGGCGGCATCGACTCCGCGATTGCCCGCGCTCTCGCGTACGCACCGTACGTCGAACTAATCTGGTGCGAGACTTCGCATCCCGACCTGGATGAAGCCCGGCAGTTCGCCGAAGCCGTCCATGCAAAATTTCCGGGTAAGATGCTGGCCTACAACTGTTCACCGTCGTTCAACTGGAAGAAGAAACTGGACGACGCCACCATCGCCCGCTTCCAGACCGAGCTCGCGGCCATGGGATACAAGTTCCAGTTCATCACCCTGGCTGGCTTCCATTCTTTAAACCTGAGCATGTTTGAACTGGCTCGCGGATACAAGCTGACGGGCATGACTGCGTACTCGCGCCTTCAAGAAGAGGAATTCAGCAGCGAGCTCAATCATGGCTACGAAGCGGTCAAGCACCAGCGCTTCGTAGGCACCGGCTATTTTGACGCCGTCACGCAGGTGATCGCTGGGGGAGCGTCATCGGTGACGGCGCTAGCCGGTTCGACGGAGGCCGAGCAGTTCGCCGAATTGAAGCCTCAAGTTGGCCCAAAACACAGCTCCGACGCCTTTCGTGAGGAATATCCGTCGGTCGGAGCCATGATCCAACTCCAGGAACCCGGTCCAGAAGAAAGCCTGATGCCGTCCGGAGATTAGCCTCGCTCATCACAAATTTCGGACCGAAAGAGCCACTCTCCTAAATCGCCCAACCAGCGAGAAGAGTGGCTTTGGCTTTAAGCAGGATTCCAACTCTTGGACAGCTTTTCCACCGAACCGACCCAAACATGGCATCCAGAGCCGATTTTCACAGTTGACATTCGCCGTTGCCGGGAGCTAAATAAGGCCGCCGGGTTTCTCACTCAGGAGTGCTCCCTCCCCGCGCCCTTTGAGGACAAAGAGACCTGCCAGGAGAGACGATGAACAAAGCCGATCTCATTGACCGTATCGCATCGGGTAGCGGCATCAGTAAGGCTCAGGCGGCTACCGCAATCGACACAACTGTTGACAGCATCACGTCCGCCCTGAAAAAAGGCGATCGAGTAGCGTTGATTGGTTTCGGCACCTTCTCTGTATCCCAGAGGAAGGCTCGCAATGGGCGCAACCCGCAAACGGGCGCCACCATTAAGATCGCTGCCCGGAAGGTAGCCAAGTTTTCGGCCGGCGCCGAACTCAAGAAAGCGGTCAACCGCAGTAAGTAAACGGGCCAGGTTTCACATCGAATACGGCAGGGGGTCGGCCCTGCCGTTTTTTATGTGCAGAAACAATGCGGGACAGGTGTCCTCGCCGGTCGACGCCGTTCGGCAATGTCGACAGCGGGCAATCTCCATTTCCCAACAGGTGGAATAGAAGTCAAACGATCCTTTTCAAGCGATTCATGAAACGCGCGGGCGCCTCAAGCTGGCATTCCTTCACTCGAACTACCTTCCAGCCACGGCCCCTCAGGTAACGCCTTACCTGCTGATCACGACGCATGTTTCGCTGAATCTTGGCCCGCCAAAAGGCCGCCGACGTTTTGGGTGCCTGATAACAGCGAGCGCAGCCGTG
>DATHPO010000376.1:0-46619 GCA_035483835.1 Terriglobales bacterium | reverse complement strand
GACGAAGATCGAAGACAAGGATGTCCACTTGGTCCACTTCCCCAGTGGCGAGCTGCCTGCAGGTGTCTTTCACCAGAAGAACAAGGTGGTGGGCCGAGGCATAGTGCTGCCAATTGCCAAGGGAGAATTCGTTCTACCGCTGAAACTGGCGGGCGAAAATGCGGGCTTTGGTCTGCCGTCATTGATCCCACCAGGCATGCGGGCAGTTTCTGTCCGGGTGAACGACACCACTTCCGTTTCCGGTTTCGTATTACCCGGTACCCGCGTGGATGTGTTGCTGACCGGCAATCCGCAGGGATCCAGCGAGCAGCAGACGACGACAGTTCTCGAAAACGTTGCCGTCATCGCGACCGGGCAGAGGCTGGAGCGCAACTCCGCAGGCGAACCACAGAGTGCTCCTGTAGTCACCCTCCTGCTGTCACCGGATGATGCGGAGAGAGTCACGTTGGCCAGCTCTCAGGGCCATATTCAACTGGCCCTCCGTAATCCGCTCGATACCGAACAGACAGACGTAGCCGCAGTGAAAGCCAACTCTCTTTACAAGGGTGGCCCCGTGCCAACGCCGTCGGCCGAGCCGCACAGCAGCCGGCCCAAGCACGTTACAGTTCAGACCACTCCCCCACCGCCCACTGCTTACACCGTGGAGGTTTATAAGGGAGACAAGAAGGAAGAGGACAAGTTCTAAGCATAAGTCAGGGTTGCGAGGTTACAAAACATGTCGATCCGCTCCCGCAAGTGGGAGGACCGTGAAATCCAAGTTGGCAAACTGGTGGGAATCACGTTTGGCATTCTGGTGCTGCTCAGCGCTCTTGCGGTGACCCAATCTCAGGACCAATCGCCAACCCAAGCTACGCCACCGCAACCTGAGCAACAACAGGCAGCGCCTCAGGCTGTGCCGGCACAGGAAGCGCCTCCGGTCGCACCATCACAGGAAGCACCTCAAGCCGCTCCGTCGCAGGGGGCGCCTCAGGGTCCGGCGGCTACAGCACAAACTTCTTCGGAATCTGAGTCGCACGGCGCCGCCCCGTTGCGGGTAATGGTGGGCAAGTCGCTGCTCATCAATACAACGGAGCGGCTGAAGAGAGTCTCGGTCACCGATCCCGGTGTGGCGGATGCCATCGTGATTACTCCCACGCAAATCCTGGTGCATGGGCGTGCCGCAGGCGAGGTCTCTTTGCTGATCTGGGACGAACTGGAGCGTTCGCGGAGCTTTGATTTGCGCGTCGATGTGGATGTCAGCGCGGCTTCGGAGGAAGAAAAACGTATCTTCCCCGACGAGCAGATCACGGTCACACCTTCTCGTTCCGCCATCGTGCTTTCCGGTCACGTCACCACTGAGGATATCGCCGCTCGCGCGGGCAAGATTGCCGAGGCTTACTCGAAGAATGTGGTAAACGTGCTCACCTTCGGTCCGGTGGGCGCGCAAGAAGTGTTGCTGGAGGTAAAGTTCGCAGAAGTGGATCGCAGCGCAGCCTTGCAACTGGGAGTTAATTACTTCACCCCCGGCACAGGCCATACGGTGGGAACCTTGAGCACGGGGCAATATGGGGGGTCGACGATCTCGACCAGTTCCACGACAACCCAAACCAACGGAAGCGCGACTACGACCTCCACTGCACCCACGGCTCCTACCATCAACCTCACCAACCCATTGAACCTTTTTCTTTTTCGTACTGACATCAACTTTGGGGTGGTGGTCCAGGCCCTGCAGCAGCAGAACCTGTTGCAGATCCTTGCGGAACCGAACCTGATAGCAGTGAACGGCAAGGAAGCCAGCTTCCTGGCCGGGGGAGAATTCCCTTTTCCCATTGTCCAACCGGGACAAGGCTTCACCGCAGTCAGCATTTCCTTCAAGGAGTTTGGCGTCAGGTTGAGGTTCACCCCGGTGATCATGCCGAACGGGAATATTCATTTGCGAGTGGTGCCCGAGGTGAGTCAATTGGACTTCACCAATGGACTGACGATTTCCGGCTTCAACATCCCGGCCCTGAGCACGCGCCGGGCGGACACTGAATTTGAACTTCAGGACGGGCAGAGCTTCGTGATCGCCGGTTTAATCGACAATCGTCTGACCACGATCGGCAACAAGATTCCGGGCCTTGGTGATATTCCGATTCTGGGCAACCTGTTCAAGAGCAAGAATGCGCAAAAGAGCAAGACTGAGTTGATGGTGTTGTGCACAGTACACCGCATCGCGCCCAGCAACCAGGAACCGGCTGGTCCAGCCTATCCCCAGCCGTTCCTCGACGATAGCAAGTTTGATGGAAAGAAGCCGCATGGCAGCAAGTAAAGTGGGAGTCGTCGTCCGGCGAATGCGGCCTTTTTGTAGCGGGGAATATGTAGGAGAAGTGGCAGAGTCATGCCCGAACTTTCAGTTGTAATTGTTGCAGCGGACAACGAGCAGCGTGCCGTGTTGCAGGTTTTGGTGGACGGTACCAGTGTGGCACGGGCAGTGCACACTCATGCCAGTTTTCCGATAGCAGCCAACGACCCCCTCGTGCGCCGGATCCAGGCGACCAAGGCTGATGTTGTTCTGGTCGACATTCCCGCAGATAACGCGATCCTGGCTTTACGGGCGATCGAACTGCTGCATCAGGAATTGCCGAGTATGGCGCTGTTTGCCATCGGCAGCATCTCGCAACCTCAGGTAATTGTTGGCGCGATGCGTGCCGGGGCTCGTGAATTCATCGAACGACCCACGACCACCACAGACCTCCTGGAAGCATTCGTCCGTCTCACGGCGGCCCAGCGAAAGGTAAGCCGGGAAGGAACCAGCGGCAAAGTCTTTATGGTGGTGAACGCGAAAGGAGGGAGCGGTGCCACTACGGTGGCGGTAAACCTCGCGCTGGCTTTGCAGTCCGCTCATGGCAACACGGCGCTCGTCGATCTGGCTCCGCTGGGACATACCCAGTTGCACATGAATCTGAAGCCGCTATTTAACGTGACCGATGCAATCCGCAACCTGCATCGTCTCGACAGCTCTTTGCTCGAAAGCTTCATGACCAGGCACAACGACGGCTTGCAACTGCTGGCCGGCCCTAATGTACCGGTCGCAGTGGAACCCTCGACTGCTGAGTTCGCGCGATTGTTCGATATGCTGATGGGGCAGTTCCGCTACGTCGTGGTGGATGCGTCTACGCGCATCGACCCGACCACGCGGCTTGTCTGTAGCTTGTCCCAGACGGTTTTGATGGTCGTCAATGCCGATGTTGCTTCTTTGTGGAGCGCAGCCCGAGTCCAGCAGTATCTCGGCGAATCTGGCGGCCGCGAAAAAGTAAACCTGGTGCTGAATCGCTTCCGCAAGATTGCGGGTTTCAGCGAGTCCGATGCCGAAGCCGCAGCTGGGGTAAAGTTGCTATGGAAGATCCCCAACCAATACTTCGCAGTGTCCACAGCGATCGACCGCGGAGTGCCGGTGATGGCGCAAAACCACACGGAAATCGCGCGTTCCTTTACCGGTCTGGCGGCGCGTCTGACGGAAAATGACTTGGAAGTAAAACGCAAAGCTTGGTCTTTATTCAAGACAGTTTAGGATTGAAACGGCTTTAGGAAAATCAGGCAGGCTTCATGGCGAATTTGCAGACCTTTGAGAGAACTGAATACCAGCAGGTCAAAGCGGACCTCCATCGCAAGATTCTCGATCGTCTTGACCTGGAGAAACTTGGCAGAACCCCGAGCGACGCCGCGCGGGATGAAGTCCTGCTTTTAATTCGCAATACGGTAAATAGCGAAGCCGTGCCTCTGAGCTTCGCCGAGCGGGAACGGTTGTCGCGGGAGATTCTGGACGAAATCTTCGGCCTCGGGCCGCTCGAACCTCTACTCAAAGATCCAACCGTCTCCGACATTCTGGTGAACCGTTTTGATCGAGTCTACGTGGAGCGGGCCGGCAAGCTTGAGCCCACCGGATTGAGCTTCAAGGACGATTCGCATCTGATGCAAATCATCGACCGGATTGTCTCCCGGGTAGGCCGTCGCGTGGACGAGTCATCGCCGATGGTGGACGCGCGTCTGCCGGATGGCTCGCGTGTGAACGCCATTATTCCTCCACTCGCGATTGACGGGCCCTGTCTTTCCATCCGGCGCTTCGGTCGCGACCCGGTCACGGCCCGCAACATGATCGAAAACAAAACTCTGACCGAGCCCATGCTGGAGTTGCTTTCCGCCATGGTGAAAGGCCGGCTCAACTTGCTGATCTCCGGTGGAACCGGCGCCGGCAAGACCACTCTGCTCAATGTGCTCTCCGGCTACATTCCGAATTCTGAACGCGTGGTCACCATCGAGGATGCCGCCGAACTGCAAATGAAGCAGGAGCACGTTGTGCGGCTGGAAACCCGCCCGCCCAACATCGAAGGCAAGGGCGCGGTGCGGCAGAGGCAATTGGTGATCAACAGCCTGCGTATGCGCCCCGACCGCATTGTGGTGGGTGAGGTGCGCGGTGAAGAAGCGTTCGACATGCTTCAGGCCATGAACACCGGCCACGAGGGTTCGCTGACCACTGTGCACGCGAACGCACACCGCGACGCCCTGGCGCGATTGGAAAGCATGGTTTCGATGGCCAATCTCAATCTTCCCGAGCGAGCAATGCGTATGCAGATCGCATCCGCCATTCACGCCGTGGTACAGATCGCGCGTCTGTCCGATGGAACTCGTAAAGTGATTTCGGTTTCCGAAGTCACCGGGATGGAGGGTGAAATTATTGGCTTGCAAGACATCTTTGTGTTTGACCGGACAGGGATCGACGAAGGTGGCAAGGTAAAAGGTGTTTTCCGCGCCACTGGGACCCGGCCCCGATTTGCCGATCGTCTGGCTACCGGTGGATGCCGCCTGCGTGCGGGTCTATTCGAGTCCCGGGTGGAGGTTTAGTGGAATCTCGCCAAGCCCTGTAGCGGAAAATCATGCTAGCACTTATCGCCATACTGGTTTTCGTCGTGGTCGCCATGGGCGTCTTCGCTGTCGCTTCCTTACTCGATCAGCGCAGCGCCCAAGCCCGGCTGCTTCGCGAACGTTTGGCAAGCGTGCAGGAGGCCGCTGCCCGCCAGCCCAGCGAGGAACTTGCCTTGCTGCGCGACGAGATGTTGAGCAAGATCCCGGCGATCGACAACCTCCTGCGCCGCTCTTCTCGAATTTCGAACCTGCAGCCATTCCTCGAACAGGCCAACCTGAAAATACGAGCAGGCAACATCCTGATGCTTTGTGCGATGAGCGCGGTGGCCTTGGCTGGTGTGGGGTTCCTCGCGGCTGGGTCGCTGCCGCCAAACCAGGCTTTGTTATTTGCCGCCGTTGGTCTTGTTCTTGGTGGATTCCTTCCCTACTCGTACGCTTCCTATCGCCGCACCAAACGATTTCAGAAATTCGAGGAATTATTTCCCGAGGCCATTGACACCCTGGCCCGGGCCGTGCGCGCCGGCCACGCTTTTACCACTGCATTGGAATTGATCGCAAACGAACTCTCCGAGCCTGTGGCATCCGAATTCCGCAAGCTCTTTGAAGAACAAAAGTTCGGCCTTCCCGTGCGGGACGCTTTGATGAACCTGGCCGAGCGCGTGCCGCTGGTGGACGTGAAATTCTTCGTTACCGCAGTAATGCTGCAGCGCGAAACCGGTGGCAATCTGGCTGAAATCCTCGATAACCTTTCTTACGTGATTCGGGAGCGATTCAAAATCATGCGCCAGGTGCGGGTTTACACGGCGCAGGGACGTCTCACCATGATGCTTCTCATGGGGCTGCCTCCCGTCATCGTGATCACGATGCTGACGACGAGCCCGGCGTTTATCCGGCCCCTGTTTGCTGACCCCATCGGACACTTTCTGGTTGTAGCCGGCATTGTGCTGCAGACGCTTGGTTATTTTGTGATACGGAAGATCATTCGAATTCAGGTTTGATGAATGGCACTTGCGCTCACTATCGTCGTGTTCCTGACCATCGCCCTGGTCGTGTTTTCGTTTGGGGCAGCAGCCTATGCGCCTTCTTCCCTGCTTGGTTCCCGGTTGCGCGCACTAGGATGGCAACGCGCCAAAGCCCAGGAGAAACCCGCTCTTAAAGAGCGTCTGGAACAAGCACTCGATCCCTTCAGCAAAGCCATACCGCTGTCCCCGAGCGAAGTCTCGCGGGCGCGGCGTTGGTTGATCCAGGCTGGTTATCGGGAATCCCGTCACATGACGGTTTATGTTGGCAGCCGTCTGGCGTGCGCAATTTTCGGATTCGCGCTGGTGATCCTCGGGAGTGGCTTCGACTCTCCCGTCTTGTTGGTTAGCGTGGGCGCTTTCGGGTTTTTTCTGCCCCGGTTTGTGCTGAAGCGGCTCATCAAGGGCCGGCAACAGCGTATCAAACTCGGTTTGCCCGACGCCTTGGACCTCACCGTGATCTGCGTCGAAGCTGGCTTGGCCCTCGATCAGGCATTGATGCGCGTGGGCCAGGACCTGCATCACGCGCACCCCGAATTGAGCGACGAATTCCACCTGGTAAACTTGGAAATGCGGGCTGGCAAGCCCCGAGCCGAGGCTCTGCGTAATCTGGTGGATCGCACCGGAGTTGACGATCTCCGTTCCCTGGTGGGAACCTTGATACAAACCGATCGCTTCGGTACCAGTATCGCTCAGGCGCTCCGAGTGCACTCCGATTCGCTGCGCACCGAACGCCGGCAACGGGCGGAAGAACAGGCTGCCAAGACAACCATTAAAATGGTAATTCCCCTGGTTTTATTTGTCCTCCCCTCGATCATCTTTGTCACGCTCGGCCCGGCCATCATCGAGTTGATCCGCACGCTGGCGCCGGTGACGGGACACTGATAGAGCCGACGAAGATAGAGTCGACGAATCAACCTTGGAGACGACAAACCGAATCCAGCAGGTGTGAATCAGGAGTTTTGATGTCGTTACAGGCCGCCACAGGATATGCGTTCAACCGGACGCGCAACGCTTACCTGGCGACCCATCTGTCCATGGCTGGAACGCACTGGTCCCGCCTGTGCGGGCTTATGGGTAAAGATGCCGCTAGTTTTCCCGCCGGGGATGGCCTCTGGATTGTTCCATCCCGCGGCGTGCATACCCTCGCCATGAAGTTCCCGATCGACGTCCTCTACCTGGATCCGAATAAATTTGTAGTTCATGTGGAGCCGAATCTGAAACCGTGGCGAGTGGCGCGAGTAAGCATGCACACCGCTTCGGTACTGGAGTTGCCAGGCAACACGCTCAAATCCAGCGGGACGGCTGTTGGTGATGAAATCGAGATCGCATTGGGCGACGCGCGCAAGGTGACCACAGGGTGAACGGCGAACTCAAACTCCTGGTCGAGTGGTCGTCGCCGTGGCAGGAATTCGTCACTGCAATTCGGCCCGCACTGGCGCGCTCTCCCCAACCCCTTGCGGGAGAAGCCAGGACCGGATTGGTTCCCTACCGCGGGATGGTCGCCTCCTGGATCGTGGAAGGCGCAGTCCTGGCCCTAGGGATCATGCTGTCGCAGAAGCTGGCCAGCCTGCAGCCGACTGTGCTGCCTTCCATGCCTAAGTACGACGTGATTTATTTCTCTGGCGAGGAACTGCCCCGTACCGAAGACACGGGTGGAGCGCAAGCCGGCCGGTCCGGGCGTGCGGGTGGACATGAAGCTCATCACCGTACCCAGACAATCCGCGTGGCCCGTGGTGATTCGCCACGCGAAAAGGTCGTAGACGCTCCCAAGCTGAAGCTGCCGCACTCAGATTCGGCGGTCGCCAATCTGCTGGCGTTCAATTCGAATCCCGGACCCGCGCCGGCGGAGGGTCTGAAATCCTCACCGCGGACCCCGGGACTCAGTGAAGCCGTGGTTGCTCCCACGCCCGAAGTTCGAAATGACAAGACCCAACGCGCGCCGGTGTTGAATGCGAACGTCATCCCGCCAACTCCCGACGCTCAACGCGAAAAAATGCGGTCCGCACCACCGCTGAATGCAGCCATCGTTCCTCCCAGTCCGAGTGCGCCACAGCGTGATGTTCCGTCCGTCCGCGTGCCGGGTTCGCAAGCCGTGACCGTGATTCCGCCGCCGGTGTCCGCTCCCGAGCAGGCCACCAATCTGCATCCCAAACTCACGCTTCCCGCCCCATCAGTGGTCGCGCCGCCTCCGTCGCAGATTACCCACGACATCAGTCCCCGAGGACCCGGATTTGGCCCCGGCGAGTTGCAGAACCAGATCGTGCCGCCTCCGGCGTCGATGGCAGATGCCTCCGCCGCGCATCACACATTCGGCGGGCTGGGTAACGCTGCCGTGGTCCCGCCTCCAGTTCAGTTGAACGGCGCGGCGACGGGCACTCGAGCCGTGGCTGCTTTGGGAACCGCCAATGTCGTGCCTCCGCCAGTCCAGGTGGGCGGCGGTTCGCTGCAGCATCCGGCGATGACCAGCTTGGGCGGAGGAGGTCTAGGCGGAGGAACTTCCGTCGTGCCTCCTCCGCCGTCGGCTTCCGGCGCAGGTTCGCCTTCTGGCCTGGGCCGCGGAAACCGCGGTGCGGGTCTGGGTGATCCGATGGATGCCGGCTCGGTGACCGCGCCACCGAGCAATAACGGCGGTAGCGGAAGAGGAACTGGCATTGTGGTTTCGAATCAACCCGGATCCAAGATCGGCGTGCCAGGTAACGGTGGCGCGGGCTCGATTGCTATGTCTCCGTCTGGAGGAGACAAGGCCGGACTAGGCGGATCGGGAGGCGGAGCAGGCATCGGCCGTGGCGCTGGTCCTGGCAGCGGATTATCTGGAGAGGGCTCCGGCGCGGCGAAAGCCGATGCCACGAAGGACGGCACGGGCCGCGGATCAGAGACCATCGCGCGCGGAGGAATCTCCCCATATCCGGGCCCGGGCGGCGCCGGCAGTGGGACCGGGGGTAAGCCGCCAATGCCCGGAGTCTCGGTAAGCGGTGGCAGCAATATTGTCACATTGCCCAGCTTCGGCGCCGACGGAGGCGGCCCGAATATCGTCGCCCGCTCCTCTGTCGGCAAAGATCAACAGGGACCGGGCATCACCGTGGTTGGCAGCGCTCGATCAGGAGGCGCGTTCAACTACTACGGCATGCTCAAGGGCGACAAGGTTTACACAACCTACTTCTATACTGCCCTGGGTACTGCCTCTTTCCAGTACGCGGATCCATCGTCCACGACCCATCCTTATGCCGAAGACTTGGTCGATCCGAGACTTATGCGATCCGACTTGCCCGCCAACATGAAACCCTCGCGGCTGGTGATTGCCTGCCTCCTCGACCGCACTGGAACGTTGCGAAATCTGCGAGTCCTCGAGTCCGCCAGCGGCGAAACGACCGCCAAAGTCCTAGTGGCGTTAGCTAACTGGAAATTTAGCCCGGTATTTCGTGGCGATCAACCGATAGAAGTAAGCGCCATCCTGGGCTTCAACATCGACACCCGCTAACGCGAAACCCATATAGTCTTCATGTTGCTTCGCGGTGAAACAGCACCGCTGTCCCATCTTCATGGATCAACTTCCATCCCGAAGTCAGCCCGAGAATCGTCCCTAACGACGAATTCTTCTGCACGAGCACCCAGTTCCCGTGCTTTTCATCCAGCACCTTGCTCCACTCAGGTTGAACAAAAACGACTTTCAAGTAATCCTCAAAGAACTGATCGCCGTACAGATCATGACGATCGTCCACCAGGACCTTGGTCTGTGGATAGAGCCGGTAAATCAGATACCCTCCCCACAGGTCGGGACAAAAGATCGGCTCCCGGATATCGCGCCGGGCGATGACTTCGGCCGCCTCTACCGGAAAACGTTTGTCATCGAAATACGCATTCATGAGCTGAACCGAACCGAGCCTTCCCCCGTGCATGCAAGCCCACAAACCCAGAACGAACGCGAACACAATCCAAAGGTGATCTTGAAAATGTAGCTCCAGTTTTTCCATGCGAGTGCCGAAGTTGTTCACCCGGGAAAGCAGACCGCGCAGCCAGGGCGCCATCGCCGTGTTGTCGCTCGCCCGCGCGACGGTCTCCGAAAGCATGGGAGCAACCATCAACGTAAGCAGCATGGAAGAGACAGGAAGATTGCGCGCCGCATAGAGACCGCTATAAGCAGCCAGCAGAATTACCAGCAAATGGGCGGGCCCGGGTTTTCGTCGCGCGCTCGCCAGCGCCGCGATTGTGATAAGCAACATCACCGCGAAACACTGCTGCGCCACCCCGTGAAAATCGGGCGACAGAAACTCGGTGACGTGATTCATCAGAAATCGGTCAGAGAGATATCGATATATATGAAGGTGCAGCTTGTAGCCGTAGGGATTGACAAAACTCGCCACGAGCGTGAGCACGCTAACCAGGCCCAGCTGCTTCAACCAACTCGCGATTTCTGCCCGCTGCTCGGGGCAGCGAAAGTATCGGATCACATCGCCAACCAGGTACACGCCCAGTAATGCGAAGCCCAGAAGAAATCCGCCGTGCAGATTTACCCAGAAGAGCATCAGAACAGGCAACCAATAAAGTCGCCGGGACGCATTCGGTTCTAAATCGAGATCCGGTTGAGAATCGAGACCACAGGCCGAGTCCAGCAACTCGAACCAGAGCACCGTAAACAGCCAACTCAAAACATGCGGCCGCGCCAGAAAATGGACGGACGCAGCCCCCAACGACAGCACAATCATGACCAGCGTAATCGGCATGCTGCCACCTCGACGCATGGCCAGACGAAAGACCAAAACAAACGTGAGTGCCATGACCGCAGCCGAGTAGAACACCACGCCGTTCAGTCCAAGCGCATGGTGAATCGCCGCAATCAACACGTCGTACAGCCATTCCCACGCATACCAGGGATGCCCGCTCATGGTCGCCGAGAACGGATCGACGCGGGTGATCGAGTGAGTGTGCAGCATCAACTCCCCGTCGCGAATGTGCCATCCAGTACCCGCATCCCGCAACAGCAGCCGTCCCAATGCACCGCAGCTCAAGCCCAGAAGCAGTGCGACAAAAAGCAAATCGGAAACGGAAGGCATGAGGAACTGAAGCCAGCGGGAGAGACCGCCGGAGTGTGCCGCGGTATTGGATTGAGGCTCTTTTTGCGAAGATTTCAAATGCAAAGCGTCCGCTCGCACCCGACCCCGTCATGTTACCCGATAAACAGAGCAACGCGCTGCTCGCTCGATACTGAAGTCGATACCAGTTACTGAGAGAGCTCACGGACGGTACAACAGGTATCCGATCCCGACCCGCATATGATGAAGCAAGCTGTCTGGAAGGCTCGCGGCAATGGTGAGTCCGAGCGCAGCGTGTACCAATCCCAAGGGAAAAATATTGCGATAGCGGCGGAACATTTCGCAGAACAACAGACCGCCGATGAAGCTCATCAGAGTAAGCACCGGGCTCGGAAGGTGTGCGAGGCAAAACAGAAGCGCTGCGCCCCACACAGCACGGCGGCTGCCCAGCAGTGATTCCAGCCGTACATAGAAGAAAGACTGCAATATAAATTGCTGTTCCAGCGCCCAGAGCGCATATTTCCAAATCCTTTCCCAAGGCACTCGCTGAGCCGGTCCCAGGTTATGGATTGCCGATCCACCTACCACAATCGCAAACATCAGAAACGCTCCGCAAATGACCGTCGCAACTGCTCCCGAGCCAGGCCGGGCCAGCCCCAATTGGCGAACGGAATAACGACTGCGTACGGTGAGCCACAAAATGCAAAGCCCTGCCAAAAGATTGCTGACCGTGTTGACATGGCCCGGCGGTGTCCACACCGCTACCAGAATTAAAGTGAAGACGAGTCCGACCTGGAACGCCAGACCCACAGCCGAAGTTCCGGCTGACGCGGCTGGTTGAGACCTCTGCGGTGAGAGGATGCCGCGATCGGCAGCAATCCTCGGAATCAAATTCTTCGACTCGGCAGCCATGACGGGAATCTACTAAAGTGAGATGCACGTTTTCCTGGCGCAGAATATTCTAAGCACCATGAATCTCGGTGGAGGAGTCTGATGAACGGCAAACCCATGCCGCAGGTCGTGATTGTTGGCGCTGGATTCGGCGGACTCAACGCAGCTCTCAAGCTCGCCCACGCTCCGGTTCAGATCACCTTGATTGACCGCAGGAATCACCACACCTTCCAGCCTCTGCTCTATCAGGTGGCAACTGCGGGATTGTCCCCGGGAGAAATTGCCGCTCCCATCCGCTGGATCCTTGGCGGCTGTCGCAACATTGAAGTTCTTCTCGAAGAAGTTCACGAATTCGATCTTGACCGGCGCGTCGTGAAACTTGCCGATCGTGAGCTTCCTTACGACTACCTGATCGTTGCCGCGGGCGCGAGCCACGCCTATTTTGGACACGACGAGTGGGAGCCGATGGCACCCGGCCTGAAGACGATCGAAGATGCGCTCGAGATCCGGCGCCGCGTTTTACTCGCATTCGAACTTGCCGAACGTCACGCCGCCACCGGCATGGGACAGGTGCAGTTGAATTTTGTCATCGTCGGCGGCGGCCCTACGGGAGTGGAGTTGGCCGGAACCCTCTCTGAGATCGCCCGCCGCGCGTTACAGGACGAATTCAGATCCATCGATCCCAAACGCACGCGAATCATCTTGCTCGAAGGCGGACCTCGGGTCCTGCCCGCATACCCGGAGGATCTTTCCCGCAGCGCGGAAGAACAGCTTCGCACGCTCGGCGTCGAAGTCCACACTTCCGCGATGGTCACTGGCATCGAACCCGCCACCGTAGCCATGGGAGAAACTCGTATTCCCGCCGCGGTAATTTTGTGGGCAGCCGGAGTCGCCGCGTCGCCATTGGGCAAGAAACTTGGCGTACCGACCGACCGCTCGGGTCGCGTCTTCGTGAATCCTGACTTGAGCGTTCCTGGTCATCCTCACATTTTTGTCGTCGGAGACCTGGCCTCGCTGAAACGGGAAAACGGCGCACCTGTGCCGGGCGTGGCACCGGCCGCGATCCAGGAAGGAAAAGCGACAGCCCGCAACATCTTGCGCGACCTGAAAGGACAGCCACGGAAAAACTTTCATTACGTAGACAAGGGTAATCTGGCAACCATCGGCCGCGCCGCCGCCATCGCGCAGTTTGGCAAGATTCATATTTCCGGTTTCCTTGCCTGGCTCGCGTGGCTAACTGTTCACATCTTTTTCCTCATCGGATTCCGCAACCGGCTGATCGTGCTGATTCAGTGGGCGTGGTCCTACCTCACCTTCGAACGCGGCGCCAGACTCATCACCGGAGACCAGACTCTGCCCGGCTGGACGGAACTGCAGCGCGAGGAGCACAGTTCCGAGAAAGAAACAAAAGACAACGAAACAAAAATGACTGCCTGAACAACGCCTCAAGCCTGTTCATATTCGGACGGCTCTCCCCACAATCGGTCCCTCTGGCCGGAGTCAATGTAGGCGCGGGCGTCCCCGTCCGTGCGGAATCGCGATAAACTCAGCCCTATTTGTGCGAAGCATCCGCAAACACATTCTGCGAAGAAGGCGAAGCTTTTGACGCTGCCGAGAGGCTCTTCGACTCCGGCTGTCCGAGAACTTCCGGATGCAAATAGTAACCTTGCTCCTGAGCCGTTTTATCCTCTTCGACCGGTATGCGGTACACATTGGCATAAGCGTCGTGCCGGATGCCAGTGACCTGCCAGGACACTTCTACATTGGGCTTGCTCGTCCGAATCACAAACCGGTTGGCAGCGATCTTCTTGGCTACGATAGCCTGCGCGAATTGTCCGATCACGGTTAATTGATAACGGAAATCCCCATTGAGCGCTTCGAAGTAGTCCGGCAAACTCACCGTAGCAAGGCCGTGCCGATCCGTAGTGATGTTCCCATTGTAGACGTTCATCATGTCAGGAGACTCGACAAACGAATGCGAAAGATACTTGTTCGCCGGATCCAGCGGATGGTCAATCTTGAACGAGCCGCTGCCCTTGGTCAGCTTGCCGGTGACGTTAAGGTTGCCCGCAAAGTTCCCATTGCCGCTGGCATCAACGGTGAATACCGTCGTGAACTTACTGCCTGACGTACCCTGAAGAATGAGCCCTGATCCGCTCAGGTTTTCGAACACACCTGCCGCCCCGGACGGACTCGAAACCTGCCCCTCCACACCATTGGTATAGCCGGACGTGGCTGTGTCGAAGCCTAAGACTCCAACTCCCTGGGTGCTTGAGGCCTGTCCAACCACGCCGTGGGCGACACCGGACGTGGCGCTGTTGGTTCCATACACGCCGTTGCCAGTTGGGCTGGCGCTGAACCCAGACACACCGATTGTGTTGCCGCTGGTCGCAGAGGCAGTGCCGCCGACACCGATTCCCGACGTGCTTGGCGTGCTACCAGTGACGCCAAACACTTCCCCCGTAGTGGCAGGTTCATATCCGTTCACGGCGGCGGCGCCATTGGTCGTGCTATTCGACACTCCGACCAAGCCATAGACTTGGCCGCTGGTAGCGTTCGCATTCCCGCTTACTCCCGCAGCGAAATTCGTCGAACTCGTTGTAGATCCAAAGACCCCGAACACTTGTCCCGTTTTCGAGCTTTCATAACCGTTAACCCCCGTGGCGCCGGCCGTACTGCTACTCGTCGAACCGGCTACGCCATAAACCTGGCCTGTCTTAGCATTCTCAACCCCAGCAACTCCAGCAGCGAAATTGGTGGTGCTGGTGCTCACCCCATACACGCCGTACGACGAACCCGACGTGGCGCCGGACACCCCGATCACTCCGTAGCCGCCGGTGGTCGCCTCGTTAACTGCAAGCATCGCGTTTCCGCCTGGGTCGGAGCTCTGCCCGTAGACGCCCGTCGTGCCCCCACTCGTAGCGGTAGCGATACCCGAAATGGCAGCCTGCGTGCCCGGCACGGTCGCCTGGATTCCACGCACACCGGTGCCCACCACATCCAGCTCGGCTTGCGGTGTCTTGGTGCCCACACCTACGTTCCCGCCGGTCTCGTAGATCGTCGAATTGCCCAACGTCGTGGTGCCCGTCCAAAGCGGGACGTAATTCTTCGTCCCCTTTCCTGTAACACCCGCGGGAGGGACCGTTCCTGCCGACGTGGAAGCCGGTGAACCTGAATTGGCCGCTACTCCGCGTTGATTCGCGTGCATAAACGCCGACGCAGGCAAGCCGCCCAAGGTCTCCGCATCCGCCGCCTTCAAAGCATAGGGCACGCTCATAAGGAGCACACGTGCGGACTCCCGCTGACCTGGAATCTGTGTGCTGATCCAATGCGCTTCAGCCGAACTGAACAAGCTCAACGGCACGCCGTCCGCACTGGCCGAGCCAAGCAGCGCGGTGTAATGTCCAGCAGCATCGGCTTGGACATTTTGCGTTTCGACCCACAAGGGGCTGCCCCCCTGCTGATCTTTGTACAACGAAAAAGTAATGCCGACCGTGCCGCTCACGGGTTTGTGGGTTTCGTCCTGCGCCGTACCCGAAAATTTGATGAGCCGCGGCACCTGAGTCGAAGCCAGGTTTGAATTGGGAGCCGCGGTTTGGGCCAGAGTTGTGTAAACCACTGCAGACAGAAAACTGACGATGACGAAGCATGCGCGAAGCTTCATTGATGGTTCTCCTCTCTGCATTTAAGTTGTTGTCGAAGACGGGACTGCGGGGCAGACTTAAACCCTCCCGTCAGCATGGCGCACCCTTATATCACCGAAGCAGCGCCCTGACAATGGCTCTTGCCACATTCCTGCGTCCGAACAAGGGCCAGCCTACTCAGCACGACCTTAAGAAGAATGTCCAGAGTCTTTCAACCCACAATCAAAGACCCGTCACCCGCTATAATCTAGTTGCCTTGAAACTTCTCCGGCTCAGCGCAATCATCATTGCCTTGACCACAGTGGCCCTCGCCCAGGGACCGGCCACCGGTCAGACCGTGCTGGTAGTTCCTTTTGAAAACCAATCCAAAGCACCGGGCATCGAGTGGATCGGCGACTCCTTTCCGGAACTGCTGCAAGAGCGCCTGAATTCCGCCACGCTGTTTGTGTTACCGCGCGAAGATCGAATCCGCGCTTACGACCGCCTGGGTATCCCGGTCGCACTTCATCCTTCGCGCGCCACTCTCTACCGGATTGCGGAAGAGTTGGACGTGGACTACGTCGTGCTAGGCGTGTACCGCTTTGATGGCCGAACCTTCAACGCTGCGGCGCAACTTCTGGACATGCGTCGCCAACACTTGCTGCCCGAAATGAATGAGTCCGGCCCGTTGCTCCAACTCATCGACATTCAGACCGCGCTGGCATGGGACGTTCTGCATGCCCTCCGTCCGGAAATCTCGATCACAAAGCAGGCATTTATTGCCGCCGCGCCTCCCTTCCGGTTGGACGCGTTTGAAAACTACGTGCGCGGCGTCACAGCGCCGAGGGCTGACGAACAGATCCAGCATTTTCGCGAGGCCGTTCGCCTGAATCCCAGCTATCCCCAGGCATTGTTACAACTGGGCGAAGCCTACTATCGTGCGCGACAGTATGAACCCGCGGTTGCCACGCTGGCGCGCGTGCCCGAAAACCATCCCCTCGCCCGCGAGGCGAATTTCTATCTTGGACTTGCAGCTTACTACCACGGAGATTTTCAGCGCGCCGAGTCGGCCTTCCACTTCGTTGCCACGCTCATGCCTCTGGCCGAGGTTTACAACAACCTAGGAGTCGTGAACTCTCACGCGGATAGAAAAAGCGCTGCCGACTATTTTCAGAAAGCCATCAATGCGGATCCGAATGATCCCGATTACCACTTCAATCTGGCCATTGAACTTTACCGAAGTGGCGACGCCGCTGGCGCGTCTCGCCAACTCCACGAAACTCTCTCGCTCCGCCCCGGAGATATCGCGGCCAAATCTCTACTTGAAACGGTCTCGCCCAACGCTGGCACTTCAGCCCAGCGGGCCATCGTGCCGGCGACACAGAAGATTCCAGTCGAGCGCATCCGCGCCAACTACGACGAGAGCTCGTTCCGCCTGCTGGCCTTGAAAATCGACGCTGCCGCCGAACTGCGGTTGGCGAAGACTGATCCTCGCACCCATGCGCAATTCCACACCATTCGTGGACATGAACTGCTGGCGCAAGGCTTTCTTTCCGAAGCAGAAGGCGAATTCCGCGAAGCGATTGCACTCAACCCGTCGAACCCGGAGGCGCACGCCGGATTGGCGAGTGCGCTGGAAGCCGAAAATAACCTCACGGCAGCCCGAACCGAGGCCGAAGAGGCATTGCGGCTCCGTCAATTCTCTGAGCCGCTTTTGGTGTTGGCGAAGCTTGATTTGCGAGACAATAGACCTGAAGCGGCCGCCGAGAAGATAGATCGGGCTCTGCGTTTAGAACCAACCAATGCGGCCGCGCTGGCGCTCAAGCGCACCGTCGCAGCCAAGCTCGCGCAGGAAGCGCAGCCACTGCCTAATCGATGAGACCGTTTTTCGTTTCGCGCTTTTTCCCCGCTCTTCTGATGGGAACGCTGTTGTTCGTCCTCTGTGCCGCTTCTTCCGCCGAAGTATTGAAGATCGTCGTAAACGACTCGATTCATCCCATCACCGATGAATACATCGGCCGCGCGATCGCCGAAGCGGAACGCAACAAAGACCAGGCGTTGCTCATCGAGATCAACACTCCCGGCGGCCTGCTTGAATCCACGCGCGACATCATCGAAAAAATCCTGGCGTCGACCGTGCCAGTAATCATCTACGTCACGCCCAGCGGAAGCCGGGCCGCGTCCGCCGGATTTTTCATTCTCGAAAGCGCCGACGTTGCGGCCATGGCGCCCGGAACCAACACCGGCGCGGCTCATCCCGTCACTCTTGGCGGCGGCAAGATGGACGACACGATGAAGGAAAAAATCGAGAATGATTCCGCCGCCCTGTTGCGATCGGTAGTCGCCAAGCGCGGCCGCAATGTTGAGATCGCCGAGACCGCGGTGCGCCAATCCAAATCCTTCACCGACCAGGAAGCGCTTTCGCAAAAGCTGGTCGACTACGTAGCACCCAGCGAGGACGACCTGTTCAAGCAATTGCAAGGCAAGCAAGTAAAGCGTTTCAACGGCCAGACCATCACGCTCAATTTAGTCGGCGAACCGGTTCGTCCTTTTGGCATGACCTTGAAGCAGCACATTCTCGCCTACTTGATGGATCCGAACGTAGCTTTCATCCTCCTCGCCGTGGGCGCATTGGCTCTTTATGCGGAGTTCAACCATCCCGGCGCAGTCGTCCCCGGAACGGTCGGAATCGTCTTCATTCTTGTCGCCATTTTCGCCCTGAACTTGCTCCCCACTCGCTTCGCCGCCGTAGTTTTGATTTTCGCCTCGTTCATCCTGTTCGCGCTGGAGGCCAAATTCGCAGCCCATGGAGTGCTAGCCATCGGCGGAATCGTCACCCTCACCTTGGGCGGATTGTTGCTCGTGGACGCGCCCATCCCCGAGATGCGAGTCCACCTGCTGACAGCATTAGCGGTCAGCATACCTCTCGGAATCATTACGGTCTTTTTGATGAGCATCGCCCTGAAAGCGCGAGCCAATAAAGTTGTCACCGGGATGCAAGGATTAATAGGAGAGATCGGCCTGACCCAGAGCGCTCTGTCCCCGCAGGGAAAGGTCTTCGTTCACGGCGAACTCTGGGACGCAATCGCGTCCGCCAATGTGCCTGCAGGACAGCGAGTGGTAGTGCGCCAAGTCAAAGGATTGCAGTTATCAGTCGACCCGGCCCCATCCACCGAGCAAACCACCCACGCGTAACCATACATCACCGGAAGCTGGAGTTTGGTGATCAAAATCGCCAGCAGAACTAAATCCCAGCAGAACCAAATCATAGAGCTGCCCAGTCGTTCGCCACTTCTCTCCGGTGCGCTGTCAGGCTGCTACCAGATCGGCGTGCCGTCCTTGTCGCGGAACACGAACGTCTCGCTGCCGCGCGTGACTTCCCGAGCGAAGATGGTTTCCACACCTTCAAATTGCACTTTGGTGCCAACCACCGTGACTTCATCGCCCTTGTTGAACACAAGGTCGTAGGCCTTTACGAATTTTGTGCTGGCAAGGTGGATCTCGATCGTGGTGCTGGGAGACAACCGCAAAATCAGATGCGAGCCCATACCCCCGCTCACCGGGCACTGACGGTCTCTCACCTCTTCCACTGTTCCCTTGAACGTGGCTTCGGCCGCCCGATCATACTTCGGCACTGCAACGCCTGGCTGGGATTTCTGCGCCGCAGCCACCGTCGGTATGGTCAGGACCAGTGCTACAAACGCAAGAATCACAGTTATGATACGCGAGGTCTTCATAGCCACCTCCTGCTAAACGTCCAACTTCTCGTTTAAGTGTGCCCCTCTTACCCCGAGCCCGCAGTGACGACTGTCACTGGGTACTGTGAGGCGAGGCAGGGAGGGCAGTAGGAGTATCATTCGACCTGCGAGAGGGCCTAACGGAAAAAAGTCCTGGCTTTGAGAGGTCAACCATGAAAGGCGACGCGAACGTCATTGCACTACTCAATCAGGTGTTGAAGGCCGAGCTGACAGCCATCAACCAATATTTCCTGCACGCCGAAATGTGCGAGAACTGGGGTTACGAGAGAATGGCGAAGCATACCCGCGCAGAATCCATCGAAGAGATGACCCATGCGGAGAAGTTGATGGAGCGCATTCTCCTGCTTGACGGTTCTCCCAACATGACCGATTACTTCAAGATCAATATCGGCCAGACCGTCAAGGCTCAACTGGAGAACGACCTCAAACTGGAGTATGAGGCGGTCAAGCGTCTGAATACAGGAATAGAAACCTGCGTAAAAGCAGGGGACAACGGATCGCGCGAATTACTGGAAAAGATTCTGACTGATGAAGAACACCACATCGACTGGCTCGAAGGCCAACTCCACGCCATCGGCGAGATGGGCATCGAGAACTATTTGGCGCAGCAACTGCACCACAACGAAGAGCAGTAGCTACAACCTATTTGCGTCGCCCGGAAGTAAAGCCTGAGCGCTACCGGAGTAGCCAACGGACCTCCGATCCGACCGTCGTGCTTTCGACCGGAAAGCGGAAGACGAGTGCCTATGCGAAGATAGACTTCGGACACTAGAGACACCCGGAGCACATGGACAGGTCAACTCTTCGCAGGGTATTCAAGGCTTTTCAATATCGAGATTTCCGGCTCATGTGGTTCGGCGCCTGCACGTCCAGCATTGGCACCTGGATGCAGATTGTGGCGCAGGGCTGGCTCATCTATCGCCTAAGCCATTCGGCGTTTTTGCTCGCTCTCGACCAGTTTCTCGGCGGCATTCCCATTTTCCTGTTCTCTCTGATCGGCGGCGTGGTCGCCGACCGCATCGAGCGCAGGAAGATTCTGCTCGTCTCCCAGTACATGCAGATGGGGAGCGCAGCCCTGCTGACGATCCTGGTGGCGACCGGAGTTGTACACGTATGGCACATCCTCTGTCTTTCGTTCGTCTCCGGCTTGGCCCAGGCTTTTGGCGGGCCCGCGTACCAGGCGCTGATTCCAACCCTGGTCGACCGCGAGGATATGCCGAACGCCATTGCCTTGAATTCGATCCAATTCAACATGGCGGTAACCATTGGACCCGCGCTCGCCGGTCAGGCTTTGGCGAAACTGGGGGAAAAGTGGTGCTTTGGCTTGAATGCGATTTCTTTCCTCGCCCCGATCATTACGCTTTCCATTATCACCACCCGATTCCTGCCGGTCAGTACCACCGAGTCGATGTTCAGCAGCCTGAAGCAGGGCATCAAATTCCTTCGCAGGCAGAACTCCATGGAGGCGCTTATCGTGCTGGCGTTCTGCATGACCGCTTTGAGCATGCCCATGCGGACATATATGCCGGTGTTCGTCAAAGACATCTTTCATCGCGGCCCAGAAACCTACGGTAACCTGCTTTCGCTGATGGGGCTCGGTTCAATCTGCGGCTCACTCTTCGTCGCGGAGAGGGGCAACATACGGCACAAGGGCCGCTTCGCACTCAGCGTGCTCATTTGCCTGGGAGTGGGGATTTCAGGGTTTTCTCTTTCGAAGTTCCTGCCCCTGAGCTATGCCATGTTGGTGCTCGTGGGAGCTTCGATGATGGCGGTCTTCGCCACGGTGACTTCGCTGGTGCAGTTGATCACGACCGACGCAATGCGCGGGCGGGTGATGAGCGTATACAACTGTGCATTCCGCGGAGGCATGCCTATGGGGAATCTTTTGTCGGGATGGCTCGTTCCTATCTTTACGGCACCGGTGGTGTTGGGCGTGAACGGATTGTTACTGATTTTGGTGGCTCTGTACTTCCTGCTGGTGCAACGGCGGGTCGCGATGCTCTGATTGGCTACCAAATTTACCTTTCTCGGAACTGGATGATTTTGCGGCGATCGCGTTTGGATGGTCTGCCTGCCGGCAACTCCTCGAATTGCCTCATCGCCTTACGCTCCGCTTCCACCTTGAGGCGCAGCTCTCGGCTCGCGTCGGTCTCGCGGTAGAGAGTTTGGGCAACCGGAGCGGGACCGCGCACTTCGCTGAGAAGCAAGACTTCCACCTCAAAGGTGCCGCCGTCGTGTGTCACCTGCAACATGTCGCCAATATGAACCTCGCGTGCAGCCTTGGCGAGCTGGCCGTTGAATTGAATCCTGCCAAGTTCACAGGCTCGCGCAGCCAGGCTGCGGGTCTTGAAAAACCTGGCAGCCCACAACCACTTGTCGATCCGAACGCCGGCCATGATCTATCTTAAATCGCGCGGTTGAAAAATGTGGTTGTGTCCTGCAAGCTACTTAACATGCCGGAACTGCCGGATATCGCCGCGTACATCAGTGCGCTTGAGCCACGGATTCTGGGACAGCCGATCGAGCACGTACGGCTATCGAGCCCATTTCTGCTTCGCACCGCGCAACCACCGCTTGCAGATGTCGAGGGCCGCATTGTGCGGGAACTGCGGCGGATCGGCAAGCGAATTGCGATTGGTATGGAACGCGATCTCTGGCTGGTGCTGCACTTGATGATTGCCGGCCGCCTGCACTGGCGTCCGCGAGGAGCAAAGCTTGCGGGGCGCCGAAGTCTGGCGGCTTTCGATTTTCCCAACGGCTCTCTCGTGCTCACGGAAGCTGGTACAAAGCATCGTGCATCGTTGTATGTGGTCAGCGGCGAGGCGGGTTTGCAGGCAATGGATCCTGGCGGAATCGACATCTTCAGCAGCAATCTTGGCTCGTTTCGCGACGCGCTGACCGCCGAAAACCGCACTCTCAAGCGAGCTCTCACTGATCCACGCATACTGAGTGGTATCGGCAATGCCTATTCGGACGAGATCCTGCACGCTGCCCAATTGTCTCCTATCACGCTAACGCACAAGCTCAAAGCGCATGAATGGGAGCGCCTGTTCGCCGCGGCCCAAGAAACACTGACGCTCTGGATAAACCGGCTGCGCGCAGAAGCGGAAACTGGCTTTCCAGAAAAGGTGACTGCGTTTCGCAAGGATATGGCCGTTCACGGACGCTACGGGGAATCGTGTCCGAGGTGTGGCGAAAAGATTCAGCGGATTCGCTACGCCGACAACGAAACCAACTACTGTGCCCGCTGCCAAACTGGTGGGAAAGTTCTTGCCGATCGAAGCCTATCGCGGCTTCTGCGGTCGGACTGGCCGCGTACGCTTGACGAACTCGAAGCTCTCAGGCGCCGGTAGCCATCGAATATGACCACGCTGAAACGAAAGCAAACATAATCTTTCGTAATATCTTTCGAAGGCGATTTCCGTCCAAGCCCCGGTCGATCGAGGCAGAGGGTTGAGAGCAGAAACCGCAGGATGTTTGGAGAAACCTGCGTTCGCCCTGCATTCCGGGCCTCCTAAATTTTTCTATTGACTTTCCGGCAAGATCGCAACTATTAATATCAAATCGTAATAATACGAAAGAGACTCCCATTTCTCCGCGGACCAGGAAAACTGAGATGAACCGATTCACGCGCTGCTCTTCTTCGCGACGGTCAGGACACTTCAGCCAGCTTCGATCGTGCTTCTGGATAGTGGGGATATTGGTCTTCGCCTGCGGTGGGGCGATCGCCCAGAAAGACACCGGCGGTCTCGCAGGCCTGGTGAAGGACCCGAGTGGAGCGGTCATCGCCGGGGCGAAGGTCACGATTGTCGACACCGAACGCGGAGGACAACTCGTCACCGCTACCAACGCTCAGGGTGAATTTGTCGTCAGCCCGCTCAAGGTTGGTCGCTACCAAGTAACCGCGGAAAAAGCTGGATTTAAGAAGACGGTCGCCGGCCCGATCACCGTGAACGTCGATGCGCGGCCCGCACTAGACATAACTCTCTCGCTTGGCGATATCAAGGAAGTTGTGACCGTCACCACCGAGGCGCAACTTCTGGAAACGCAAACGTCCGATCTGGGGCATCTGGTGGATAAACGCCAGGCAGAGACGCTTCCCCTAAACGGACGCAACTATGCGCAGCTTGCGCTTCTCGGGGCTGGAATTGCCCCCAGCGAGCCGGGCTCTCGCGTCGAAACCAGTTACGGTTTCAGCTCCAACGGCGCTCGTTCTCTGCAGAACAATTACCTCCTCGACGGAATTGACAACAATTCGAATCTCGGAGACGTTCTCACTGGCCAGGCGTACGTCATTCAACCCTCGATCGATGCAATTCAGGAATTCAAGGTCCAAACCAACGCTTACAGCGCGGAGTTCGGCCGCGGCAATGGCGCAATCCTCAACGCAGTGCTCAAGTCCGGCACCAATGGTTTTCACGGCGATCTCTACGAGTTTTTTCGCAATGATGCTCTGGATGCGAGCAATGCCTTTGACGCATTCGGCAGGCAGCCCTACCATCAAAATCAATTCGGAGTTACCTTCGGCGGCCCCATCATCAAGAATCGCACCTTCTTTTTCGTGGATTACGAGGGCTTCCGGGTAGTGCAGGCGCTGCCCCAGCTGTCAGCCATCCCGACACCGGCTGAGATCGGCGGCGATTTCTCTTCCTTTCTTACCACGACGGTGGCCCCACAGGTGGATATGAACGGGAACGTCCTGTCGGGCACGACAGCACTAGACTGCAGCGGTCACCCAACGTATTACGGAGAGATCTTCAATTCGCGATTAACGCAAGCGTCCAATGTGAACCCGAGCGGGTATTGCGGCGTGCCCATCGGCATCGATGGATCCGGAAACCCCACGAATATTTTTCCTAAAGGCTTGATTGACCCACTGGCGGCTCGGCTCTCGGCTCTCTTTCCCGCGCCGAACGTCAACCTCAATGGCTCGAACTTTCTCGCGGAGCCAAAGAAAACCTATAGCCGGAACAACGCCGACGTTCGCATCGACCAGAAGATCACTGATCGAGATAATCTTTTCGGAACCTTCAGCTACGAAGATCAGCCCAGCTTCACGCCGTCGCCATTTCAGAACGAGCTCGACGGCGGCGCGTTTTCTGATGGCTATGAAAACGATTCCTTTCGCGCCATCGCCGTGAGCGAGACGCACGTCTTCTCGCCCAACCTGGTCAACGAATTTCGGCTGGGCTACAACCGCATCAACACCCATCGCTTCCAACTGAATTACGACACGAATGTTTCCGCAAACCTCGGATTTCCGGGGGTTCCCTTCGGACCAAATATTGGCGGCTTGCCGCAGATCAGCATCAACGATGGCACGGCGACTTTGGGAAGCGCCAGCTATCTTCCCGCGATTGAGAAGCAGAACACCTACATCCTGACGGACAATGTCACTCTGGTTCACGGGCGGCATTCCTTCAAGTTTGGCGCGGAAATACGGCGCGAAGAGTTCACGTTGTTCGAACCTGCCGCGCCCCGCGGGACACTCGGCTTTGGCAGCGACTTTACGGACAATCCAGCTTCGCCAACGTCGGGCGGCGAGGCTTACGCCACTTTCTTGTTAGGCGTTCCTGACTCTGGCGAGATTACCAGCCTGCACACCGTTGATTACCACCGCCCCGTCTATGGCTTCTACGCAGAGGACGATATCCGAGCGACGCCGCGGATGACGCTGAATCTAGGATTGCGCTACGACTTATTTACTACGGTGAAGGCCAGAGGCAACGAGCAGGCAAACTTCGATTTCTCTACCGCCTCGTTGATCGTTCCCGCCGGACAGACGGCGACCCTGACGCCATTCCTTGCCGCGAATATCCCAATTCAAAGAACCGCATCCAGTGGCTTGATTTCGCCCGACGTGACCAACTTCGCGCCTCGCCTCGGCATTGCTTACCAAATTACCAATAAACTGGTAATGCGCGCCGGGTATGGCATTTTTTATGGCGGCGACGAAAATGGACCGTATTCGAATCCCAGCCCCGGATTCAATCCTCCGTTCTTTGTGACTCAGTCGTACGCAGTCCCATGTTTTTTGTCGTCGGCCAATCCAGCTCTGGGTGCGAACAATTGTTCGATTCCCGGCCTCAGCGTGCTCCAGCAAGGCTTCCCGGCGAACGCTCTGACGGATCCCAATACTCCTTTGCTTTTTGCCGTCAGTCCGAACCTGCGAACGCCTTCCGCACAGCAATGGCATTTCGGATTCCAATACGAACTTCCGGCACAGAGCGTGCTCGAGATCTCCTATGCTGGCTCGCACGGGAGCAACCTCTATAACTATTACAACGGCAATCAGGCTGTGCCGGATTCAGTGTTTTGCACCACTGCGCCGAACACAGCGGGCAATTGCCCGACCGCTCCACGCCGGCCCGCCAAAATTTGCGACAACTCGGTGTTTCCACCGAACTGCAATGGAGTATTCGACACCGCCATCAACCAGCTGCGCTCCGACGGTTATTCAAACTACAATTCTTTGCAAGTAAGCTGGCAAAAGAACTTTTCCCATGGCCTGCAGTTTCAAGCGTCCTATACTTACGCGCACGCTATGGATGACGCTTCCAGCGCGAACCTGGGGTCGCTCAACAACGGCGATTTTCGCGACCAGCGATATCCCTATCTCGAGTATGGCAACTCCGACTTCGACGTGCGCCATCGCTTCGTGTTCAGTTACATCTACCAACTTCCTTTTGGCAATGGAAAAAGGTTTGGCGGAGGCGCGACCGGCGTGCTCAACCAGGTCATCGGAAACTGGCAAGTCTCCGGTATCGTGACCGCGCAGACAGGCAACTGGTTCACGATTACCGATTCGCTGACCAACGTCTCCAGCAGCGACGGCGGAGGAGGTGTTGGATTTTATGAGGTGCGGCCGAACCTCGTGGGCAATCAGAACGGGAAACCCTGCATCCCGGGAACTATCTTTAACACCTGCGCCTTCGTGGACAACACGATCCCGTTCACCTTTGGCAATGCAGGACGCAACATCGTTCAGGGTCCTGGACTCCAGAACTGGGATTTCTCCGTCTTCAAGATGTTCCCCATTCGCGAGCAGATGCGCCTGGAGTTTCGCTCGGAGTTCTTCAACATTTGGAATCACGTGAACCCGGTATTCGAGCCGGTGGGCCTGATCGGAGCAGAACCGCAGCCGCTTGAATTCGGAACTTCGCAATTTGGGTTTCCGCAAGGCGCTCGTGATCCGCGCTTCATACAGTTCGCGATGAAGTTTTACTTCTGAACCGCTTTCGATAACTCTAAGTCACGCTAGGCAGCTTTTCTGCTGGCAAACGCTTTCCCTAGCTTCGTGAAGCGATGAACAAAAGCTACCTGTGACATTTCTCCCTTTTCCGCCTCATCCTCTTGAAATTCGCTAGCTTCGATCACCGAAAAGTGAACGTAATCGTACATATCCACATCTTCTACTTTGACCCGCAAGCCAGTTGGATCTCCACAGATATCGCCAATGGCAACTTGAACATCACGCATCATCTCTAGCCTCCAGTTTTTTGGCATTTGTTCGAAATCCTATTTTCTTCGAAATCTAAGACCAGTCCTTCTCACAGGCAACAGCGGGCAAGACGCCGGAACCCCTGTGGTTACGGGGGTTCCAGCGCAATGACTCACCTATTGGACTATGCTGACATCGCTCGACGCGGTGACCGGCTCTCGCGAATCGAGGCAACCCCTCGTCGGATGTTCAGCCAGCCGTTTTCCTGGAAGAGGTGGAACAGGTCATAGCTATAGGGAACCTCGCCGGTGATGATCTCTTCCTTTCCTTGATCATCGGTGACCGCGAAGGCAACCTGCACCGGCTCATCGGGCGAATTTTGTTTGGTAAAGTGAACCAGTTTTACGTTGAGGGTGGTTTGGTCTTGAGATTGCATTGGCATGTTTTTCTCCTTCGTCTTTTGTATTTTTGAACGTACTCCTTGGGAAGGATCGAACATCCAAGTGATGCGCATATTTTTGTAAAACTTTGTCCTCACCGGTGACAAGTTGCACGGTTTCCTCACGGGATTTAAAAGCCCCTGGTAGCCCCGCCTGGCTTGTATGAGTTGCCGCATTCTCCTCGCGAAGATGTTCAGAGAGTTGCCTCGTGTTCTTTGAAAACATAGAGTAAAACGCCCCTGGGTTTATAAGTTACGCGTGCAGCTCGCTCATTATTCTTTTTGCGGATGTTCCGGATTGACTGGCGATCGCGCGGAGAGGACAATGGTGTCGCCTGTCGGAGGAGTTTATGAACCGACCTTTCCGACTCTTTCTTGTGATTTCTGCCCTCTCGCTGTTGCCTCCGCTTGGCGGCACGCAGGAAATCCGGTCCCACGGTCATCCTCCGCCGCAACTTTCATCGCATCAGCCAACCATCTGGCATCCGCCTCTGCGCACGGATTGGCAATGGCAGCTCACCACGCCCGTCGATCAGAAAGTGAAGGTGCCGATGTATGACATCGATATGTTCGACAACGATGCCAGCGTCGTCGCCTCGCTGCACAATAAAGGCCGCAAGGTGGTGTGCTACATCGACGTGGGCACATGGGAGAACTGGCGTCCCGATGCCAAGAAGTTTCCCAAGTTTGTATTAGGCAAGCACAATGGCTGGCCGGGAGAAAGGTGGCTGGACATTCGTCGCATCGACATTCTCGGCCCGATCATGCAAGCACGGATGGACCTGTGCCAGGCCAAGGGCTTCGATGCGATGGAACCAGATAATGTGGACGGCTATGCCAACGATACCGGCTTTCCTCTCACTTACCAGGACCAGATCGCCTACAACACATTCGTTGCGAAGGCAGCCCATGCTCGCGGGCTTTCGGTCGGCCTGAAAAACGATCTGGATCAGATTTCGGACTTGCTGCCTTTGTTCGACTGGGCACTGGATGAACAGTGCTTCCAGTACACCGAGTGCCGCAAACTACTACCTTTTATCAAGGCCGACAAGGCGGTGTTCGAAGTCGAGTACTCTCTGCCTACAAACGAGTTCTGCCCTGAGGCAAACTCCCTAAACTTTAATTCCATGAAGAAGCATCTCGCGCTGGGTGTCTACCGCGTGCCCTGCCGCTGAGTCTCCGGTACGAACCGCGTCGGCGCGAGGAATTGACGAATTTTGCGCAAAACGAGTGTTTTTCTTGAAGCAACAAATTGGTGGCGCCACGGAGTCAGACCCCCAGCTCAGGAGTACGTTCTGCACACCGCGAACAGCGCCTACATTGGCTGGCTAAGCGTAGCTTCGATCTCTCGACCGACTGCCGCCGCCGCCGCGCGGCCGATGTGTTGCCCTAACGCCCGGTAGCTCTCGAATTGCAATTCGTCGAACCACTGGTCCGCGGTGCTCTGATGCGGGAACGTCCGATGTTTTTCGGAATATTGCCAGACGTCATCGGGAAGCGAATTCTTGTTCACGGCGCTTTTTTCTTGCCTTGGCGGCAGGCTGGCCTTGATGTAAAAGAGCGTGCCGCGATCAGTGGGGTTCTGCGGATCGTAGAAAATGTCTCCGACCGCGAAGTTGTATTCGCTTTCACGCCCGTCTTTCGGACGGATTTTTGAAAAATCGATCTCGATGCGTGCACCGACGTCGGTGCGTGCTTTTTCGATCAGGCTGAGGAGATCGTCAAACGCGTAGCTGTCATCGCAGCCCGCGTCACTGGCCACAATCACCTGGCAGTGCCGCTTGATCAATTCATAAACCGCCAGATTCTCGAAGTGTCCCCCATCGGAAAGATAAACGTAACCCTTATTCTGATCGCTCTGGGCAACCAATTCGGAAACCAGGTACCCGAGGCCCGATCTCGGCCCGGCGCTCTTCCACTGTGGGGTAAAACGTGAGTTGCCCATCCACCAGCCGAGGCGGACGTCAAACAGGGTCATGAACAAGCCCGTGGCCGGGGAGGTGAAGTAACCCATGTTGGGACTGGCCGCGGCGCCCGAGATCGCCATCGCCGTGCCCAGGGCAATCCCGTCGTCCGCGGACATCAGAGTGAGCGATTCCGCCGTGCGCCCTAGTTCGGTTTTCGAGAAGCTGAGCTCACATGCATTTTCCAGCTTGAAGCGGTTTTGGCCATCGCCAGGAAAGATTACGTCGTAGCCGCAATACAGCGGAGTAAACACGAACGACTTCGCTCGCCGTGTCGCATAACCCAGTTCCGCGCCGCTGGTGATATTGATGGCTGCATTCAGGATGGGGTAGGGTCCGGGGTAATTCACGGCGAGTTCCTTCAGCGGGAGATCGTCATTAGGATCGAAGCCGGTGAAGGGCTGCGGTGTGCGGTTCGGGTTCGAGGCTCCCAGATAGCAGCGCACCAGGCGGTTGCGGTAGAAGTGATGCAGGGAGAAGTCGTTCACATCCACCCGGCGGGATAGCAAGAGCGACGCGATCGCCAGAATTATGCCCGCGACGAGCAAATACGAAGACCACCCTGCCCACTGGATTTTCCAGTACTGAACGGACAAGACAACCCAGGCGTTTCCGGGTATGGCCTCTGGCATCGAATGCCAAAGTTTGGAGGTCTGTTCGGGGGCGAAAAACATTCCGGCGCCGATGTGAACCGCAGTGGCTAACAGTAGCACCAACCCCATGCCGAAAACATACGGCGCCAACCGGGCAATCGCATCCAGAACTCGGGGAGACTTGAATAGCTGTACGATCCACCGGCCGCCGGAGGTATCCGAGGATGCGATCTTCTCAACCTTCCCGCTAGTCTTGGCACTGCTTGCAGCCTTCACGCCGAGATAATTGTGAGCAATCCACAAAGCCGCGGGAACAATACTTGCCCACTTCAACTTGGCAATAACCCAACGCACCAACAGTGGCCCGAATGCGCAGGATCCGGCCAGGAGCAGCCAAGCCAGCGTGAGCAGCATCATGTATCCCCCAAGGCGGGCCCACCATTCGCGCACCAGGTCTTTGCAGCCACGTCCGGCGAATCCAAGATGCAGAGCGCCGGCGAGCAACATGATCAGCATGAATACGCCGGTTCCGAAGACCCCCACGATCCAATGAGCGCTGTGAGAAGCCGGCGCCGGTAACATGCGGTTGAGCAGCCTTGTATAGCCGCAGCCCAGGGCACCTCCGACTGCTCCTGCGGCAAACGCAGAAAGCGAGAAGGCAGTAAGTGAAATCATCCGTTCGTCCGGGCCTTTCTTCTCCCGCAACACTCTCCATAGCCTGATCAGCCCCGCCGCCACTCCCCAAGCAACAAAATAGAAGCCGCCCCATCCTGCGAGCCACATCCATGGGGACAAATTTGCCGCCACATCCCGCCATCGCCATAATCCCGAGTTCAACAGCAAGCAGGCCAGAAAAAACGGCACGATGACCGTCACCGTCACCTTGACGCGTTGGAACGCCGTCAGCAGCATTTCCTTCGAAGGAATCTGGTCGACCACGTTCACAGCCATCGAGACTGCGGCGATGAACCAAGCCAGTACGCCACCCAGCAGGAGGCCGGTGGCACCGAGCTTGGAAGATCTCATCAGTCCCAGCAGCACGCCGTGACAAGACACAAAAACACCGAGGAAAAGCAAACCGAGGACGGTGTGGTTTAGAAATACATTGCGAAGCCAGGTACCGAGCATGGCCCAGGTATCGCCGGAAAGCAGGCCGGTATGGGGAGTCAGATAATTGCTGTACAAGCGGAGCCAACGCAAAAAGGTGCGTTCTTCGCGTCCACCGGGTTGTCGCTTGCCGGGAACGAGCGCCTTTTCGACGTCTCGAAATGACGAATTCGGCAACGTATTCAGGAGTCTATGAGTGAAGGCGGCCAGCCACGAGCCAATGTATCCCCCGCCCGATACGGTGGAAAGGTAGTCGAACTTGTGCAGCAGTTGGTTTTCCGCTAACGCTTGCAGGATGCCAAGGTTAAATGTGGCGCTGCGGATGCCTCCCCCGGAGAATGCCAAGCCGATCAGGTTGTCGGCGGTAGGTTTCGAGGTGCTGACTCCGCGAGCACGCCGAGCCTCCGCAATCTTCGACAACTCATCTTGCAAAACTTCCTTGAATGTAACCGGAAGTGGATCTTGCGATGGCGATTCGACGGGTGGGATTGCCGCTTTGAGAGGTGTGTCTCCGGGCATATAAGTCCCTCGCTTCCCCTCATGAGCTTGTGGCCGAGGAATCTACCAGAACGGGGGGCGAAGTCAAGGAGATTTTGCAGATCCGGCGCTGGAAGCCAGTTCTGCACAGCCAAGTGCTATGCCCTGATCCCTCGAGTTGCTCTCAGTGAGCGCTCTCCAGCACCTTAGCAGCGCGATTCAAGGCTGCTGCCAGAACCGCAATTTGCTGCCGGGTTCGAGCGAGATCATGTTTGTCGATGGCTTCGTTAATTCCGGGGATGACGACCGCCGCATATCCCGTGTACTGGCCGGGAGCGTAGATGACGTGCCGAAACCAGGGACGATTCGGCAATCCCGCGGGCACGAGGAGCGCCCGCTCCGCGTCGCGCAAAGTCTGGTTCAACTTGGCGGCATCGCGTGGAGAATCTTGTTGCCGGATAAGAGTCTTCGCCGCGGCCTGCTCGAAGTGATGCGCTGCTTGAGTAGCCTCGGTAAAATTCACCGTTTGACCGCTGAACTCAGTCTGAGCTTTCTTTTTCGCGGAGTCGATGTACGAGACGATTTCCTTGGCATATTCTTCATAGTCGTATGGCAGGATGTCGGCGTCGGCCATACGGATGATTGAAATCCCGAAGATGCGCGCCATCTGCTGCTCGTAGACGAAATCAGGATCGCCGAATTTCTTGAACCAATTGAAGTTGTCAAAGGCCGAGTGATACACGCCATAGGAACCCGTCGAACTCACATCGGCTGATGGCACGCCCAGGTGTTGCAGGAACACGGTGTAGTCCGATCCGCTGCCCAAGTCGCCCACGGGGACATCGGCTTTCGATTGCGCGGCAGGGATGCGCTTGATGTCGCCGATAGCTTCGGTTGGAGACTGTGCAGACTCGGCCCCGGGCTGATTTTCCTTTTGCCAACTATCGTAGACGGTTCCGCCCTTAGGAGAAGGAACGGCCTTGGCCACATCTCGCAGAAACTGTTTTAGGCTGGGCACTGAGGCAGCCCCGAATTTCGGCCCTGAGACGGCGACGTCCATATTGAAATAGGCTACGGCGTTGGCCAGTTCACTCTCGTGTTGCTCGCCCCACTCGGTGGAACCGATCAAGCCCTCTTCTTCCCCGTCCCAGCTCCCCAGAATAATCGTGCGCTTCGGCCTCCAGCCCGACTTCAACAGCTCGCCGAACCCATGCACGGTTTCCAGCATGGCCGCAGTTCCACTGTTCGGGTCAACCGCTCCGTAAACCCAGGCGTCGCGATGATTGCCCGCGACCACCCACTCGTCGGGGAGTTCACTTCCGCGCACTCGCCCGATCACATCCCAGATGGTGCGGAACTGGTAATCCTGTTTGAGATGCATCTTCACCTTCACCGGCCCAGGCCCGAGGTGATAGGTGAAGGGCAGCGCACCTTGCCAGTCTCGGGGCGAGTCTGGCCCTCCGAGATGCTCAAGGATGGGCCATGCATCGCCGTAGGACAGCGGAGTAGTGGGAATTTTCGGCAGCTGTGCGGATTGCTCAGGCGCCGTGCGCTTGTCGTCGGGAAGCGATGGAACGGAGGCAATCCCGGGCGTTGTGGGATCGCCAGGGAATTGGAACATATAGCCGATGGATCCACGCTGCACTCCGGTAGTGGGGCGCCACGGACCCTCGGGATACTTATCACCGCGGCGCCAACCATCGTCGGCGGGATCGGAGTAGATGATCAGGCCAGCGGCGCCATGCTCCTGCGCAACAAATGCTTTCACACCGCGGAAGTTTTGTCCGTAACGGACCACGACGATCTTGCCGCGCACGTCGACTTTCATCTGCTCCAGTTTCTTGAAATCCTCCGGCGAGCCGTAATTCGCGTAGACGACCTCCGCCTCGGCATCGCCCGACGGCGACATTGCATTGAAAGGTGTGATGACTCGCGGATCGTCCGCAAGTGGGTCGCCTTCGACGTGCTCGCGCGTGGGACCGTGCATATGAACCCCGGCCGGCGCGGTCACATCCACGCTTATTTCCGAGGGGTAATTCAGCCATACACGGTATTCAACGATCTCTGTTTCCAAACCCGCCTCGCGGAATTTTTGCGCGACGTAGTCCGCGGTCGCTTTGTCTTCGGGTGTGCCGGCGACATGTGGAGCTTGGGTCAGAATGCGTAGATGTTGTTCGGCGAGTTTAGGGTCGGGTACGGCAAGAAACCGGCTTTCCTGGGCAATTTCCGCTTCGGCGTTGCGAAAACCGAAAATGGTGGCAGTGGCGCTCGAAGCACCGTGCGCAGTCTGAGTCTGGGGAACGCTCAACAGTAAAAAGCTGCAAAACAATGCAGAGCAAAATCGAAGGGCCATAAGATTTCAAGGTAAAACATGTCAGTGTACACGGGATTTCCAGTCGCCAAATCGCCCTAATTTCACCTAGTTCACCACTTGCACCATGTGGTGATACACTGGACTTCGTGAAACGCGCAACTATGACTTTCCCTGACGACCTGGCCAAGGCGGTGGAAAAGTATCTGGCATCTCAGGAAGCGCCCCCAACATTGACCACGGTCGTACAAACCGCCTTACGTCAGTATCTAGAGGAACGAGGATTTCTACGAACGCGGCGAAGCCTCGCCATCACTCCGTCAGCGAAAGGAAGCGGGCGCTCTGACGTCAGCCAGCAGCATGACCGCTACCTGGCCGGGACACAGAAGTGAGACCAGCGGTGCTGGCCGACACCGGCCCACTCTACGCGGCCGCCGACCCAGACGACGCTCACCACAAGCGGTCCCGCCGGGAGTTGCGAAGGCTTGCCGACGAGAACTATGAAATCATAGTTGCCTATCCGACCTTGCTTGAGGCATACACGCTGGTGCTGTTTCGGCTGGGCGAAACCGCGGCCATGCGCTGGCTGGAAGAAATGGCGGGCGCCGCTCCAGTCAATCCCAGCGCGGATGACTACCGGCAAGCGGTTGTCAGAGTGCAATCATTAAAAGACCAATCCATCACGCTGTTCGACGCACTCGTCGCTAGTCTTGCCGGTAGACTAGGTCTGGAAGTGTGGACGTACGACCATCACTTCGACGTAATGCGCGTTGCGGTGTGGCGCTGAGGTTGGCACTCGCCAGGAGTCGCAACCGGCGCACTGTCCTCCCGACATGCAGACGTCCGAAAGCGATAAACTGCTTGCATGCCGGTCAAAGATGCTACCCAACGCTTTTCCTCCCGGGTCGAGAATTATGTTCGTTACCGCCCCGGATATCCGTCCGAAGTTCTCGAGCTCTTGAAGAACGAATGCGGCCTCACGCCTGATTCCGTAATCGCTGACATTGCCTCAGGCACCGGCATTTTTACCCGAATGCTGGCGGAGAACGGCAATCGAGTCTTCGGAGTTGAGCCGAACGACGAAATGAGGCGAGCCGGGGAACGGTTCCTGGAACGTTACTCAGGCTTCACGAGCATAGCTGGGACCGCAGAAGCAACGACACTTCCAGATCACATTGTGGACATCGTTACGGCGGCGCAGGCGGCGCACTGGTTTGATCGCGAAAAAGCTCGGCGTGAGTTTGTCCGCATCCTCAAACCCGGCGGCTGGCTGGTGCTTCTCTGGAACGAACGCCGCACCGATTCGACACCTTTTCTTCGCGAATACGAGCACCTGCTGCTGGCCTATGGGACTGACTACCGAGAAGTCCGGCACGAGCGCACGACCGCGGAGATCGCTGATTTCTTCTCGCCATCGCCGTTTCGGTCGAGTACGTTGGAGCTGCGGCAGGAGGTTGACTACCCTGGTCTTGAAGGCCGGCTACTGTCTTCGTCTTACACGCCAACTTCCGATCATGCAAACTATGACGCCATGTTGCGAGAGCTACGACGAATCTTCGAGGCCCATCAGATCGACGACCGTGTGTCACTCGATTACAACACGCTGGTTTATTACGGGCGTCTGGGATAAACCCAAAAGCATAGACCCACAAAGCACACGAAGTTACAAAAAGGAAATCTGGCTGGTTCAAATGCGAATCTTTCCAGAACTCGGAGACTGCATGCCTGACGAACGATCCTTTCACATGACTCCCGAAGAATTCCGCCAGCATGGCCATGCGGTCGTGGACTGGATCGCAGACTACTACTCACGCATCGAATCGTATCCCGTGCTCTCACGTGCGGAACCTGGTCAGGTGCGGGCTTCACTGCCTGCGAAGCCTCCAGCGAGAGGCGAATCTTTCGATACGATCCTGGGTGACATCGAGAAAATAATTCTTCCCGGCGTCACGCACTGGCAGTCGCCAAATTTCTTCGCATTCTTCCCAGCTAACGCATCAGGCCCGGCCATTCTGGGCGACTTGCTTTCCTCGGGATTGGGAGTCCAGGGGATGCTTTGGGCAACCAGTCCGGCGTGCACAGAACTGGAGACGCATGTTTTGGATTGGTTGGTTGAGATGCTTGCCTTGCCACGGAAATTTCTCTCGACTGGAACCGGAGGCGGCGTGATTCAGGACACGGCTTCGAGTGCTTCTCTTTGCGCGTTGCTTGCCGCTCGAGAACGCACCACCAATTTCGCCAGCAACAAACGTGGCTGCGACGGGAAATTGACCGTGTACACGTCGTCGCAGGCGCATTCTTCGATCGAAAAGGACGTTCAAATCGCCGGGCTTGGCCTGGACAATTTACGACTCATCGATGTCGACGAGAATTTCGCGATGCGTGCGGACGCGCTCTCGCGACAAATTGAAAGCGATCGGCGCGCGGGTCTTGTTCCCAGCTTCGTTTGCGCTACCATTGGCACGACCTCTTCTAACGCGATTGATCCGTTGCCTGAAATTGGCCGCATTTGCCGCGAGAACAATGTGTGGTTCCACGTCGATGCCGCCATGTCCGGAACCGCTGCGCTTTGCCCCGAATTCCGGCACACTCATGCCGGGGTTGAACTCGCCGACAGCTACACGTTCAATCCGCACAAGTGGATGTTCACCAACTTCGATTGCAACTGTTTCTACGTGGCCGATCGCAAATCGCTGATTCAAACTCTAAGCATCCTGCCCGAATATTTACGCAACAAGGCAACGGAATCGGGAGCTGTGATCGATTATCGCGATTGGCAGATTCCACTCGGCCGCCGATTCCGCGCCCTGAAACTCTGGTTCGTGATCCGACACTATGGGATCGAAGGCTTGCAGCATCAAGTTCGGCGTCACGTTGAATTGGCGCAACAGTTCGCAGTCTGGGTCAAGAACGATTCTCGTTTCGAACTGGCAGCACCGACTCCACTGAACCTGGTCTGCTTCCGTCACAAGGGCGGGGACGAAGTGAATCAAAAGCTGATGGATCGCCTGAACCGCAGCGGAGATCTGTACCTGACACATACGCGTTTGAACGACCGGCACACGCTACGATTCTGTGTTGGCCAGACCAACACGACGGAACGACACGTTGAGCGGGCATGGGCCAGGATTCAGGAAGAAGCGCGAATGTAGGCGCGGGCATCCACATTTCAGAGGCGCATGAACTCTTCATTTACTTTGGCTTGTCCGGTTGCGGCTGGACTGCCGGCGGGTCGGGTTTCAAGGCTATCGCATTCGCCGAAGCAGCCGGGTTCACCCCGAAATCCCAAACATAGGTGTTCATTCCGTCCTTCCCCAGCATCTCGACGACCGCGTACTCTCCCGGCTCAAGAGCATTCGCAGGTGTGATCTTGACCCAGCCTCCGGTCAGCCTTTGTGAGGTGGTTACAATCAGGTTCTGTTCCTGGGTCGCTTTTCCCAGCGGGTTAATTTTTATATCTCCAATCACGCGTTTCCCCTTCTTCACTTGTGCCCGAACAATATGGTAACGGTCCCACGGTTGTTCTGGTTGCTGAGGCTGTTGTGGACCCTTTTGCGAAGTGGGGTTCGAATCCTGATCCCGGTCAAGGCTGACGTAGATTGCAGGCACGGTCGTGTGCGCCTGGACGCTGGCGTGCGGGCCGTCGAGTTCGATGGTCTGCTTGCTACTGGCGACGGGATTGATCGCAGAACGAAGGATGTTTGTTTTGGTATTGCGGTTGACGTCACCGGCGTTCTGCTGCAGCAGTACAAGCTGCGGCTCACTCTGAAAAGTATCGAGCAATAATATTCCGCCAGAGTCGGGCAGATGCAGCCGGGGTGCGACCTGCGGGGTTTTGGCCTCCTCAGCAAGCCGTTCGGCTTCGACTTCCTTGTCGAGCTCAACCGCTTCCGGGGCGGGAACGCCGGCGGCGCGATCTTTTTCGAATTTGCCTGTGGCCGGCCAGTCCACGAGCGAGTTGGGCAACTCTTCCCACTCGTCGCGCTCCGCGCTCAAGTAGCGCACGCGGTCGCCTTTGACTTCCCACTTGGTGGCAAGCTGGTAGGAGCCGTCTTTAAGGATGAGCCGCTTCGCCAGTTGCTGCGCACAGGCTGGGATCCTGGCCAGGACCACGACAGCCGCGACCACTAGGAGGCCGATCCAAGCTCTATTTCTTGTTCCCATGATCCTTAATAGTGTGATGCGGACTCAAGCGATGCTCGTACTATTCTTCAGCCTTACGCCACCCGTCCACAGATTTATTTTGCACCACCTTCTTCGGGAAATCTGGTTTACTTTTTGGTAATGGGTACCCCTCCCCCCCTGATCTTTTGGAATCATGGGATTAGGGACACACTACCACCAAGATCTTTGACGAATAAGGACTTATATGCAAAATATTCCGGACAAAGGAGTTAGCGGTTCTCTCTGTTATCTACAGGCTGAATATACAGTTACAGGATTAACTCAAAGTCTGCACGAAAGTCAAGGGCAAGACGAGAGAAAACGACAGGCATTTCCCGTTTTGGGATGAGTCCGTTCTGAGGTCAGTTCAACACCTAAAAGCATTAACCACAAATGACATGAAGGTTACACAAAGGTCGTCGGTCAGCGTTCATTCATCCCAGCTTCCAGAAGTCGCCCAGCAAGCCGATTCTGGCAAACGCGGCTTCTGCTTCCGCCACCGTTTTCGGACGCCAATCTGGACTCAGGCGGTCTTCGTACCATTCTTTAGCCAGACGCCATCCCTGATTCAACGTCAAGGTTCCGCCGCGAGCACGGTTCCATTGCGTGCACCAGCGATCGACGTGCTGTTCCGACCGGAACAGGAGCATGGTCTTTCAGGTGAAGACGATGTCGTCGTACCAATGTTTTGCTGGCACGGCTATGTGAACGATTCCCTTCGGCCCGAGCAGCCGGCCTTCCTCGACGCGGAGCACCATCTCGTAATTGCAGCAACCGCAGGAGGCATCAATCTGCGCGTTCTGGTGCAGCATGGCCGGGATTCCCAGGGCATCCCAGATGCAGTTGCCATACCAGGCCCGCTTGCCAGATCGAACTGGAAAGGCCGTGGGCACGGCAGAAAATGGAGCGGCTCGCCAGAGCTCTCCAGTCTCCTGCAGGACGAAAGCATGGGTTTGCGCTAGTCGCTCAAGCGCGGCCCTGACTTTGCGCACCGGGAAAGAAAGCGTCGCCGCCATCTCCGCCACCGTCGGTGCTCGACCCTCGCGGATGAAATGTCGATAGATGGATTGGCGCAGACTGGTGTCGAGCGCGTCGCTGCTGTTGGCATCAGAGAGGGATTTCATGTTTTCAAGTTTCTAGCGGACGAGGTGGATTCGTACGCCCAGTTTCAAATTCTTCCACGAGCGGTCGGCCGTATAGACGGGAGCTTTGAGTGCAATTCCGAGAGCTAAGCAGGCCCGATCTCCGAAGGACAGCCCGAACGCGCCGGTTCGGGCAATCAGGCCGCCAGCAATCTTAGCTTGGTCGTCTGTGAATACCGCCGATTCTCGAATCGGGCTCATGGTGGCTTCCCAGGCTTCGTCAGGTTTGATTCCCCGGCCCACCAGTTTGCTCTGCACTTCGGCCAGATTGACGGTGCTAGTGATGGCGGCACTTAATAGTTGGGGAGTCAGCTTTTCCGCACCCGGCTCGCGGTTGAGCACGGCAAGCAGCGCAGAAGCATCCAGCACGATGCTATTCACGTTTGGCGGCCTCCCGTCTCTCAGCAATCAACTCGTCCACCAGTGAGGTGCCTGGTTTTACATGCTTCCGGACAAGACATTGGGCTCGCTCGATGCGCCGCTTAAGAGTCGAGATGCGCAATTCGTCGTCTTCAATCCGCAGCACAACCTCATCACCGATCTTTATGCCCAGCACCTTGCGAAAAGAGGCGGGAATGACGACGCGGCCATTCTCGTTGATCCGGGTTCGGGTTTCTTCTCGCACAGTCGCGTACTCCAAGCTGTGACACTTTGATGAATTATGACATCATCATAACATAATGACATTCGATCACAGAATTGGGATGTTCAGCCCAGGTTAGCGTCAAGAAAACGACGCGAACCTGCAGACAACCGGCTAGCTCAATTGGTGTAAGCTAGCAGGCCTAGAAAGGGGTGTCCGATGTTCGAGTTCCTGTCCCCCAAGCTGAAATGCGTTGGTTTGTCGATCGTTTGCATAGCTGTAGCCGTATGCGTTCTGCGGCCGTCCCTTTTCGCCCAACCACATCCGGGATCGTTCGCGAGCGCGCAAGAACCATCGGGCTCCAGCACGACGGAGGCTGCACCCTCCGAACAGGCTTGCCAGACACGAGTGAACGACACGCCAGAAAAACTTCTGGAGTGCATTCAACAGTCATCGCTCTGGAATCATCTCGCCCGCTTTCAGAAGATCGCCGACGAACATAAGGGATCGGATGGTCACGGCAACCGCGACACCGGCACAGCCGGTTACAAAGCGTCGGTCGACTATGTCGCTGGGCTGGTGCGGCAAGCGGGCTACCACGTGACCGTCCAACAATATCAATACAACGCTTCCAAGGTCACTGGAGTGCCACAGTTCGGTACGCCGGACCAGAGTTACGCTTTCACGCACGACTGGCTTGTTGCTCAGCGTTCCGGCGGTGGGACACTTACTGCATCGATACAGCCGGCCGGCGGGTCAGGCGAGGGGTGTTTCCCCGGTGATTTCGCAAGATTCGTGCCCGGACAGATTGCTCTGCTTGAGCGCGGAACATGCGCCTACGACGCGCAGGTGGCGAACGCTGAAAAGGCGGGGGCAGCGGCAGTCATTCTTTTTGGGTCTGGTAACGCAAGTCCGTTCCCTGTGCGGCTCACGCGTCCTGCCACGATTCCAGTGATTAGTGTTTCCTACGCGGTGGGCTCGGAGTTGCTTCGCCGATACACCGAAGGGAACCCGCCGACGGTGCATCTCGACATTCGCATGCGGCCCACCTCGGGCGTGGACTACAACCTGATCGCCGACTCACCTTACGGAGATACCAACCACGTGGTCGTGGTGGATGCGCATCTTGACTCTATCTATGGCGCGGGCATGTTGGATAACGCGTCCGGATCGACAACCATTCTTGAGATCGCCTTGAACATGGCGAAAACGCCGACCCACAATCAACTTCGCTACATCTGGTTCGGGGGCGAGGAAATCGGGTTGTTCGGCTCCGCCTATTACACCACGCACTTGAGCAGCGCGGAGCGAAAGCGAATCGCCTTCGACCTTGATATGGACGTGACCGCCACCCTGAACTTCGATATTTGGATTGCCGATCCCGCGTTTGCCTACAATGTCAACCAGTTCCCATCAAATGTTGTCCCCCAATCAAAAATAGGCAATCAGTTTTTCAGCGACTTTTTCAACTCCATCGGAGTTGTGTCGCAATCTGCCAGCTTCGGGAATAGCGGAACAGATTCGAACTCGTTCGCGCTGATCGGCATCCCGGACAGCGGCATTCTGACCCGGCAGGATTGCTGCAAAGTACAATCGGAAGTCGCGATATGGGGCGGGTTCCTCGGAAACTACGAGGGCCACGTGCCAGGTAACGATGGCGGATGCGTCGACTATCCTGAGCGCTGGTGTGACAATCTCCCGAATAACGATCCGTTTATCTTGGAACTAGCCTCGAAGGCTTCAGCGTACGTGACCCTCAAGATGGCCAACCATGTGTTTAAGTCAGAGGAGCCTTGAAAGCCCAACCTAAATTTCTAATCTGATCTTCAGGCTGCCCCGCTCCTTGCGTTTTTTGCAAGGGGCGGGAGCCGATGCCGATAAAGAAGGTGTGAAACGGGAACGTCCGACCTCTTGGCTTGTATGCTTTTCGGTTTCTCTGTGACTCTGTGTCTCTGTGGTGAGAAATAGCCCATTCGCCCCAAGATCCCTCACTTGCTTCGAGATGACAATCGTCTAGCGCGATCGTTGCCTAGGGAACTGCGGCCAAGGCGAGGCATTCTTGATTTTTGCCTTCTCACTCTCGGCGGTGGAACATAGTCTTCGATAATGCCATAGAGGTCGACGCAGCCGCGCTTCAAAAGTGGCGCCGGGGCGCGGTCGTGGAGCAGATGCCACGCTTCTCGGTAGTGCTCCCACTGGTTTTGTTTGTCGCCCGGGCAGACGCAGATCGACTGTTTGCGCCAGGCGACAGCCCACGGGATGATGTACCAGACATCTCTAGGAATGAAGTACACGGCGAGGTAGTCGAAGTCAGACTGCTGGTAGCGCTGGTTGGGGCCGCTAGGGTGGACCAGGCTGGCGACGAAGTTGCCCGGCTTCAAGTTGCTGGCCTCGAAGATAGTGGATTTCACCTGCACGCTAATAAACCGTCCCCCAAGATCGACCACGACGTCGTATTGGGTGGACTCGCCTACGGGCTTGGCCAGTTGGTAACCGAGTTCGGTGGCTTTGGCCATGAAACGAAGCTCGGCCCACTGGCCGCGCTTTTTGTGGTTGCGAATATCCATACCGGAAGTTTTCACCATGTCCCCCGTGTTACTAAAATATTTCTTGCCAAATAGAAAAGGCGTGGCGGTAAGGCCACGCCTGGTTTCTTTATTCACTTACAGCATAGCATTTTTGATGTTGTATTTCCACCCGTTTTGAGAGATTTAAGTTTCTTCATTGGCAACTAAGCCGGGTGCCCCATTTCTCGCGCGTTCTGTGCGCGAGGAGTGGGGAGTTCAGCATCCGCTCCACACGATCCATCTCTCCCCCTCCGCTGAATCCCTCCCGGTCGGCCTGCGCGATGCCTTTCCGCACGGCGGCGCGAAGCCAGCATCCTGTTCAAGCAGGTGCGAGGCAGCATCCTTCACCAGTCGCTCGGTATCCGTACCGGCATGACTGGCGATTTGGGATAACTGCGCTTCCTGAAGCGGCCACTCCCGCCTCGATTCCGCATTTGGAACCCTTTGGCAACAATATTGTCATTCTGGTGACGGATGTCACAATCGCTTCGCAATTCTTCTCTGTAGGATCAGCGACAGTTTTCCGCCAAGAAACGGGGCCGGGAGAGTTTCTCAGAGATGACGCAGAACGCGAAAGACCTGACAACTACAATTTTGCTGGTGCTGCTTGGGTTTGCATCGCAACAGGCGTATGCGGGTGGTAAAACACCCACCACCACCGCCCTCAGCCTGTCTTCAGGAAACGTGACGGCGGGAACGGCCGTTACCTTCACGGCTACAGTGAGCCCGTCGGAGTTGGGCCAAGTTCTCTTTTGTAACGCCAGCGCGGCGCGCTGCGACGGGGCGGCGCTGCTGGCAACGGCGCAGCTCACGAGCGCCAGCACAGCATCGATCAAATTGATTCTGGGGATCGGGAGTTACAGCATCAAAGCAGTTTTCGTGGGTACGAAATCTGTTAATGCCAGCACATCCACGGCGCATACCCTCACCGTGACGGGCCCGGCATATGCCTCGACAACAACCATCGATTCCAGCGGAAGCCCCGGCGACTACACCCTGACGAGTAAAGTGACGGGGTTTGGCTTGGGCGCGCCCGCCGGGACAATCTCGTTCCTCAATACGACTTCCAATAACACTCTGGTCGCTACGGCGGAACTTGATCCATTGACGCACAGCTCTATTTTTCTTCCATCAGCAGATTCGCCCATCAGCGGACAACCGGCGGTGCAATTTGTCGCTACCGGAGATTTCAACAACGACGGCAAACCCGACTTCGCCGTGCTGAATGTCGAATATTCGGGCACGGTCGCGGTTTATCTCGGAAAGGGAGACGGCACGTTCGGGTCGCCAACCTCGTATGAGGTGGGCAGGAACCCGCAGGCGATCGCAGTGGCCGACATCAATCAGGACGGGAAGCTCGATCTTCTCGTTGTCAACCTGGATGACTACACGGTCAGCATTCTTCTGGGAAACGGGGATGGAACCTTTCAGCCGCAGACTACGACCGGCACGGATTGTTACCCGATCTTCATCGCGGTAGGCGATTTCAATGACGACGGAATCCCGGATATAGCGACGGCAAATTGGGACTGTTATGACATCAGTGTCCACCTTGGAGTCGGGGATGGAACCTTCCAGCCGGAGGAGCGTTATAGCGCGACCGAACCTTATGGCGTGGTTATCGGCGACTTCAACCAGGACGGAATTCAGGATATCGCGATCTCCGCAGGCACGAATGACTACATCGAGATTTTGCTCGGCGTCGGGGATGGAAGCTTCCAGACCGCGCAACAGATCGATTTGCCGAAATCGGCGTACGCGTACTGGATGGCCGGCGGCGACCTCAGGAACAACGGAAAAAGTGATCTGGTGGTCGCCGATGACAGTAGCGCCGAGGTTTACGTTCTGCTCAGCAACGGCGACGGTACGTTTCAGCCGGCGGCAAGCTATGCGACCGCCGGACCCGCCGAAGGAGTTTCGCTCGGTGACATAAATGGTGACGGAATTCTGGACATCGTCGTCCCCGACTTTGGCGGCGACGTGGTCAGCATCCTGCTCGGAAACGGCGACGGCACCTTTGCCGCTCGAACCGACTACAACGTCGGAACGGCCCCGAGTTGGGCGGCGCTCGCCGATCTGAACGGAGATGGCGCGCTCGACCTGGTCACTTCCGACACCACAAGCCTCACGGCGACCATCCTGTTGCAGGCTCAGACTGCGACCGCGACCGCCACTTGAGTCGCGGTGTACGGCACCGGCACTCAGTTGGTGAAGGCCAGCTTTCCCGGCGACACGGAACGCGTCGCGAGTCAGTCCTCTACCATCCCGCTCACCGGAACTCCGCAGACTTCTACCTCGACCAACTTGACAGCGGCTCCGAATCCGGCCGCTCTGGGGCAGAGCGTTACATTGACTGCGACCGTCTCTCCCGCTCCGCACGGTTCTCCCCTCGGTACCGTTCACTTCTTTGACGGTGAAACTGCGCTAGGCAGCGGCAACGTCGATTCATCCGGCATAGCCACGTTCTCGATTTCAAACCTCGCCACTGGAGCGCACAGTCTCACAGCCGTTTACTCCGGTAACGCAGGTTTTACCGGTTCGACTTCGAAAACGTTCACAGAAACCGTATCGGCGACGCTGACCGGCACCGTCACCACCCTCGCTGCCGCTCCCAACCCGGACGTCGTGGGACAAGCCGTAGCGCTCACCGCAACCGTTTCTCCCACTCCAACCGGAAGTTCCTTGGGCGCGGTCAGCTTTTATGACGGCGAAACCTTATTGGGCAAAGGCAACGTGAATTCGTCTGGCGTGGCGACCTTCTCAACCACGAGTCTTGCACTAGGCGCCCACAGTCTTACCGCGGTCTATTCAGGAGACTCCGGGTTTACCGGATCGACGTCGAACACGGTGACTCAAATCATCTCTAAGCCGATCTCAACAACAACCACCCTCAGTGTTACTCCCGATCCGGTGGACGATGGCCAGATGGCGACGCTAACCGCCACGGTTTCGCCCGCGCCGACCGGCAGTTCTCTCGGAACCGTCAGCTTCTTCAACGGCAGCAGTTTGCTCGGCATGGGAACAGTCAACTCTTCAGGCGTTGCAACCTTCTCGACCACCAAACTTTCGACTGCGGCTCTGAGCCTCACTGCGGTTTTCTCGGGGAACTCCGGCTTTACCGCTTCCACCTCAACGCCATTCGTAGAAACCGTTGATCCCGGCTACACCGTGACGGCCCCTCCTACGCCGGTCGCGGTGGCTGAGGGCGGAACCGTCGCAATCAAGGTCACGGTGCCTCCGCTGGGAGGCGCATTCAATCGACCGGTAACGCTGTCGGCCAGCGGCTTGCCGCCTGGCGCGACTGCCAGCTTCAATCCGCCGACGGTCACTCCTGGAGCCTCGGGTGCACCGACCGTGATGACCATTCAATTGGCCAAGCTCGCCGCAAGTATTTCTGGAAAGGAACGAAAGTCTCCAGCGGGCCAGTTTGTTTTTGCTACCTTTTTTCTGGCAGCCTGTTGCCTATCAGGCCTCCGACGCAAGCGCTGGCCCACCCAATTCCGGCTGATCGCATTCTTCGCAATCCTTGTCTTCGCTGGGATGACAACGGTTGGCTGCAGCGGAGGGTTTCTCAGCCCCCCTACCACCCATCCTGGCCAATACGTCGTCACCATAACTGGAACCAGTGGTTCCGTGCGAGCTTCGACCACGGTCACGGTGGTGGTGCGATGAGACGGCTCTTACTGCAATTGCGACGTGGGGAAATGAGAATGCCGAAGAACATTCGAATTGCGCTCCTGCTGATTGCCTCCTCTGGGTGGATGGTGAGTGCTCATAAGGCATTGGCGCAGTCCGCCGGCAATCTCGAATTTGGAGCCAACTACATCTACACCAGGACTAACGCGCCACCGGGAGACTGCGGTTGCTTCTCCCTGAACGGAGGGGCGGGATGGGTCGGCTACAATTTCATGACCAACCTGGCACTTGTCGGGGAAGTAAGTGGTAGCCATGCCTCAAACATCGAAGGCACGACGGGGAGCCTTACGCTCACTTCGTTTCTGGGAGGACTGCGCTATTCGCGGCACCATAATCGATTCGCGCCCTTTGGGCAGGTGCTGCTGGGAGGGGCCCATGCCAGTGGACAGCTGACGCCTAATTCGTCCGGGCTGGCAGGATCGGGAAATGGGTTCGCAATGACGGCGGGAGGTGGGCTTGACGTTACGCTGTCGCACCATTTTTCGCTACGAGCGGTTCAAGCGGACTATTTTCTGACGCGTTTCAGTAATTCAGGGAACGATCGGCAGAACAATTTCCGGATTGGGGCCGGAATTGTCTACCGGTTTCGTTGATGACCGAACCTCTGGTGCGACTGGGGACGCAGGCGGGTAGCCACGTGCATCAGGTTCCCGCCCCGTTGTTGCGGGGGCAGCGTCGGTCTTACCGACGCGAGTCTGGGGCTACCAAACGGTAGCGGGAATGAGCACTAGAAAATCCTGTCGACCGCGTGCCGCCACTTCGTCGGCCAAATCGTCCACGCGGCCACGTCTCAAGAAAACCATCTAGCCACGTTCACCCTTTTCTGGCATAATTACTCGTGCACCCATCCTGCACAAAATTTCAAACACAATTTAAGGTGAGGAAGCGATGTCGGCAAAGTACATCTTTGTGACCGGTGGTGTCGTG
>DATHPO010000375.1:0-13508 GCA_035483835.1 Terriglobales bacterium | reverse complement strand
CTCGACCACGATTCGCGCCATCATTGCCACTGCTTCGCGGGGATAGAGGCCGTTGGCGGTTTCCGCGGAGAGCATTACCGCATCAGTGCCGTCGAAAATTGCGTTGGCCACGTCGCTGGCCTCGGCCCTTGTGGGACGCGGGTTCTCGATCATCGATTCGAGCATTTGGGTGGCGATAATCACCGGCTTGCGCCACTCCGCTGACCTGCGGATCACGTGTTTCTGAATGACCGGAACTTTCTCCGGCGGCATTTCGACGCCCAGATCGCCGCGCGCAACCATTACGCCGTCGGCCGCTTCGAAAATCTCTTCCAACCGTTCCAGCGCCTGAGGCTTTTCCAGTTTTGCGATAATCGGAAGATCGGACCCATGACTAGCGATGATCTGTTTTACTTCGCGGACGTCCGCCCCCGAGCGCACGAACGAAATCGCGAGCATGTCGACGCCATGCTTGAGGCCAAACTCCAGGTCGATCCGGTCCTTGTCGGTGAGGGCTGGAATGGAAAGCGCGATCCCGGGAAGATTGATGCCCTGATGCTGTCCGAGTTGGCCGCCGTTGATGACTTCGCATTCAACATCTGCATCGCGGGTTCGAATGACGCGCAGCTCGATCAGGCCATCGGTGAGCAGAATGCGGGCGCCGGATTTGACTTCCCGCGCCAGCCCCTGAAATGTGGTTGAGATCAGGGTCGGGGTTCCTTCGATGTCGCGCGGCGTTATTGTCACTCGAGACCCGGCCTTGAGCACGACCGGCACTCCGTCCTTCAGCTGGCCAGTGCGAATCTTGGGACCCTGCAGATCCTGCAAAATGCAGATGGTACGATTCTCCTCGTCAGCCACGCGGCGCAAGCGCTCGATGATTTGCGCGTGTTCTTCGTGCGTCCCGTGGGAAAAGTTCAGCCGGGCCACGTCCATGCCGAGGCGCATGAGGTCGCGCAGGACCGGTTCCGAGTTGCATGCCGGGCCGATCGTGCAGATAATCTTTGCCCGTCGATCTGCCCGACGAATGTCAGATGCGGCGGGCGGCGCGTCAACGGGCGTGCTTGTGACTTTCCGAGTAGACTTTCTTTTTTTCAAGGTTGTCCCGACCAGAATTTGTGTAGGTCTAATTATTGTATATGGAGAAATACTCTTGTAGCAGTCGCGACGGGCACTCGAAGGCGATATCCTCGGCACCAAAGGTCGCGGCTGGCGTTGGTCGCGCTGCCGCGCCCGCGGGATCAGTGCAGCAGATGCCAGGCCTCTTTGTAGGGGGCGTACTTGCTGTTCGGGCTGGAAGGATAGAGACGAATTCCGCCTCTTTTCCCGCGGACGACCAGCCCTGCCGGGATAATGTACCAAACATCCTCCGCGATGACGTAGACCGCTAGGAAATCGAATTCTCCTGGTTGGTAAGGCTTGGCTTTATTGCAGGTCGCGATCTTGCATTGGTAACACCCATCCGGGCGCTGGTTAATTGTCGACTTGATCTGCACGCTTACGAAGTGCCCCGGGGTTCCGATCACGATGTCATAGCGAGAAAGCTCCGACCAGGGCTTGGAAATCTGCAGCCCTAGTTTGGCGGCTTTTGCCATGAACTGAATCTCGGCCCATTCCCCGCGACGCTTCGGATGGCTCATCATCTTTACGGAATTCATAGAGTGAAACCCAATAAAAAACGCGGCCCGGTGAAGGCCGCGTCTCTTTCTTTAGATTTTTGGCTTTTCAGATTCTGGAGGCTATCTGACCAATCCCGACGCCGGTCATTCCGAGCAAAGCGAGGAATCCCTACCCCGCCAATCAAGGCGGCAGAAACACTTCATGTTGCTCAAGTAGGAGGATCGAGGACGGTGAGAAAGCTTCTAGATCTATTATATCAATCTGAAATAGGTAAACCCGCCAACTTTTCAGATTTATATTCGTATTAGATGCAAGCAGTTAAGCTCGATCGTGTAATTTTTGCCTATTGACAACTTTTCGGCACCAGGTCGAAAGATCATCCATTTTGCTCCCGAGGGTGCCCCGTCCAAGCTCCGCTTGGGCGGGGATTTTTTCTCGGCTGAGCGCATCCGTACAGTCGCAGTCGGAAACATGCCAGCCTGAAGAGGGCAGGAACTGCAAATGGCAGGGTTAGGGAAGAGCCGGATCCGAAATCGCAAGGGGATTAATCGCCCTGGTGCAGGGCCGGCGACTGACGAAAACCCCCGCCCAAGCGGAGCTTGGACGGGCCACCCTCTAGAGTAGAATCAGGACGATTGTCTGGGCCACCCGCCGAAGGTTCTATTCCACCTCGTACGGACGCCGCGCAGGAGTGACGGGTAGACGACCAGTTTGCGGAACGGGTCGATCAGGGCCATGTAGATCGGGGTAAAGCGACTGACGCTGCGCACATAAACGCCGAAGTAGAAGCGGTACCCATTTTTCGTTTCGACAAGCGCGCTCAACGCCGCGGCGTGGGCAGTACGGTTGATCAGCTCAAGGAGTTGCTCGTTCTCGAAGCGGTAAACGACGCGGAAAAGTCCCTCGCGCGTGCCCGCGGGCGCAAGGGACCTGGAGCGATCGGCGGTGGTCAAGCGGGTTGCGAAGGATTCCCAGACGGTTGCGGGCGGCTCGCGATCCCATCCAAACAGCCGGCCCACGAAGAAACGGATATTCAGGAGCGAGCGCACGAGCCACGGGGGTGTGGAGAGGCATGCGCTTTGCGTCCGCAAGAGCTCATCCAGCGTGATGCCGGAGCGCGCCCGCGGCAGATCAACCGCCCACACGTCATGAAGCGGCACGCCGGCAAGAAAGTCGTGGACTCGTAGTGGAAGCCGTTCGAACTCTTGGGTCGAGATCCGGGGCATCGAGCTTCCTTTATTCATCACACTACAACTTAAAGCGGACTTTAAGGCAAGAGCATTTGTAGAGAACTTGTGAGCCGGAGCCAATTCCCGGGCTTTGCGCAGGCTGCCGGGTGGCCCACTCGTCACAGGAACCGCTGGGCAACTAATCGCCGAGTCAATCGCCGTCTTGATTGACCGCGTGAAATACTGAATCGTAAACTCGGTTGGTGAGTTCGATTGTGGCCTCTACCTGTGATAAGGCGCCGGCGATTAGGGCCGCGACGGGAAGCGATAGGCCTTTGGATGTTTCCGGGTCCAGAAACGCATGAACCAGTTTGAGGGTGGGCTCGTATTGCATTGGTAACTCCTAAAGGATGTTCGTGAGGGCTCGCCTCACATACTTCGATTGTGGGGTAAGACAGCCGTCGGTTCAATACGGCTGATTACCGATTACCTTAGTGTAGTGTCCTGCCGGGACGCGTCTTTCCGACGCCGGCAAGGCCACCGACCAGCGTGAGTTTTCTGAGTCACTCGCAGGAGACAGCAGGTCCCTCCACTTCGCTTCGCATCCCCATCGGGGATGGGAAGCTTCGGTTGGGATGACAATTTGTAGTGGGCACAGACTTAGCGGCGCCAACAAAGTGTAGAGATCCTTCGTCGACAAGCCTTCGCTTTGCGAAGACTTGTGCTTCCTCAGGATGACAGGTGAACCTAGACGTGAAATTTCTGGTTACTTGGTTGCGGTCTGCGGGGCTGGCATGGCTTTTAGCTCCTTGCCTAGGAAGGCGCGGGGGAAGAGCATGGCGTTGAACTCGGCGCCGACCAGGATGACGAGCGAGATCAGGTACATCCACACCAGCAGGGCGATGGCGGCGCCGAGCGAGCCGTAGATGATGCTGTAATCCGCGTAGTTCTGTAAATACCAGCCAAATAGTGCCGTCGATAGAAACCACATGACCGTGGCCAGCGTAGCGCCGGGCAAAACGCTGTGCCAGGGCTGGGTGCGGGGGACGGCGTTGTGGTAGATGAGCGCGATTACGGCAATGCTGGTGAGGGTGGCGATGAGCCAGCGGATCGCCGTCCACATCAGCAGAACGTAGAGTCCGAATTCCTGATTCAGATGGAACAGGATGTTGCGTTCGATGCGGCTGCCGGAAGCTACCAGGATGGTCGCGAAGGTTAGAGGAGTTCCGGCGAGGATGACCAGGGCGAAGGCGATCATCCGCTCCTTCACCAGGCCCCAGATTTTTGGGAGCTCGTAGCAGCGGCGAAAACCTTCCATCCAGGAAATCATGACCCCTGAGGCTGTCCACAAGGTGATCAGGGAAGCGGTGATCAGGAGCCCGACGGAGCGCGGAGAAGTTCCTTTCAGGAAAGAAACAGCGGCGCCGCTTCCGATGGGCAGCATTCGGTCCACGGCATAGGTGATCTCGCGGAGGTAGGCCGCAGTCTTGCGCGAATTGGCCAGGAGAGATCCGACTACCAGCAGAGCGGGGAAGAACGTAAGAATCGAAGAGTAGGCGGACGCTTTCGCGATGGCGAAGGCGTCATGTTGAAACGCGCGCCAGAAGGCAAGCCGTAGCAGCCGTAGAAAGCGCAGGATCACAGGCCAAAGAGTAGCGCCCTCGGGAGCCTCGTACAACAGAGAAATCTCGTAGCGCTCCCGTTCGTGCAATCGTTGTGGATTCGCGGCCATGGGGAATGCAAAGTAAGCCAGCAAAGCAAAAGGGCGGCTTGAAAACCGCCCCTCGGCTTTTGCATGCGATTACTCCGCCGTCAGTTCCTCGGTCTCGCCTTCATGCCGCATCAGCTCGAGCGCGCGCTCGGCTTCCTCGTAGGCTTGCGAGACTTCTTCCTGGACCTTGGCGGCCGCTTCTTCCATTTCCGGCGAGAGGCGGACGTTGCGGTAGTATTCCATGCCGGTGCCGGCTGGGATGAGGCGTCCGACGATGACGTTCTCTTTCAGCCCGCGCAGGTGGTCGACCGCTCCCTGGATGGAAGCCTCGGTCAGCACGCGCGTGGTCTCCTGGAACGAGGCCGCGGAGATGAACGAATCGGTGGAGAGCGAGGCTTTGGTGATGCCCAGGAGCAGCGGCCGGCCTGTGGCTGGACGTCCTCCCTGTGCAATCACGCGCTCGTTCTCTTCGGCGAAGCGGAATTTGTCGACTTGCTGTTCCAGCAGGAACTGGGTATCGCCGACGTCTTCCACTTTGCGCCACCGCATCATCTGGCGAACGATGACTTCGATGTGCTTGTCGCTGATGTTGACGCCCTGCAGCCGGTAGACTTCCTGGATTTCGTTGACCAGGTAAGACTGCAGTTCCTTTTCGCCGAGCACCGCGAGGATGTCGTGCGGGTTGAGCGGGCCGTCCATGAGCGGTTCGCCCGCCTTGACGCGCTCGCCTTCCTGCACGTTGATGTGGACGCCGCGCGGAACCGAGTATTCCTTTTCGGTGCCGTTGTCGGCGATCACATACATCTTGCGCTGTCCCTTGGAGACTTCACCGAACTTGACCGTGCCATCGATTTCGCTGATGACTGCGGTCTCATGCGGCTTGCGGGCTTCGAACAATTCGACCACGCGGGGCAGACCACCGGTGATGTCTTTGGTTTTGGTGGTCTCGCGCGGGATCTTGGCCAGCACGTCGCCGGGGTGAGCCGTATCGCCGTCCTGGACCATTAAGTGAGCGCGTGAGGGCATGAGGTAACGCTTGCTGGTCTTGCCCTTGATCACGATGGCGGGCTGGCGCTTCTCGTCGGGCGAATCGGCCACGACGTGACGCGACAAACCAGTGACCTCGTCCACTTCTTCGTGAAGTGTGACACCTTCCTGCAGGTCTTTGAACTGGATGGTGCCGCCGATTTCCGTGAGGACGGAGAAGGTGTACGGATCCCACTCGACCATGACTTTGCCGAGTTGAACCTGATCGCCTTCACTGACCTTGACCTTGGCGCCGTATACGACGGCGTAGCGCTCGCGCTCGCGGCCTTTTTCGTCGACTACCGCAATTGAGCCCTGGCGATTCATGACTACCAGGTCACCCGACTTGGCTTTGACGGTTTGGAGGCCGACAAAGCGCACAATGCCGCTGGTCTTGGCTTCCAAACGCGATTGCTCGGAGACTCGCGATGCCGTACCGCCGATGTGGAAGGTACGCATGGTGAGCTGGGTTCCGGGCTCGCCGATGGATTGAGCGGCGATGACTCCCGTCGCTTCGCCGAGTTCGACGAGGCGGCCCGAAGCCAGGTTGCGACCGTAGCACATCACGCAGACACCACGCTTGGACTCGCAGGTGAGCACGGAACGGATTTTCACCCGCTCGATGCCGGCGGCTTGAACGGTGCCCGCGAGCTCTTCCGTGATCTCCTGATTGATGTCGACAACTACGTTGCCGTCGTAGTCTTTGAGTTTCTCGAGCGAGACGCGGCCCACAATGCGGTCGCGCAATGGCTCAATGACTTCGCCGGCTTCGACGATACCTGCGACGTAGATGCCGTCGACCGTGCCGCAATCGTATTCGCTGATGATTACGTCTTGCGCCACGTCGACCAGACGACGGGTCAGGTAGCCTGAATCGGCCGTCTTGAGCGCCGTATCGGCCAGACCTTTACGAGCGCCGTGAGTCGAGATGAAGTACTCCAGCACGGTCAATCCTTCGCGGAAGTTGGCCGTGATTGGAGACTCGATGATTTCGCCGGAGGGTTTCGCCATCAACCCACGCATGCCGGAGAGCTGGCGGATCTGCTGTTTCGATCCGCGGGCGCCGGAGTCGGCCATGACGTAAATCGGGTTGATGAAACCTTCTTTATCGCGCTGCTGCATCTGCCCGAACATTTCGTCCGCAACTCGCTCGGTGATGCCGGACCAGATTTCAATGACCTTGTTGTAACGCTCGCCGTTGGTGATGGCGCCGTCAAGATATTGCTGCTGGACTTGCACCGCCTGTTTCTCGCCGTCTTTTACCAGGATCTTTTTATTGTCCGGGATGACCATGTCGTCAATGCCGATGGACAGGCCAGCGCGAGTTGCGAAGCGGAAGCCCAAGTCTTTGACCTCGTCGAGCATTTTCACCGTGACTTCGAGGCCGAAGCGGAGATAGCCGTAACTCACTAACTGGCCGATGCCCTTCTTCTTGAGCAAGCCATTGATGAACGGCATGCCCGGGGGAAGGTTGTCGTTCAGAATGGCGCGGCCCACGGTGGTGTTCAGGAAGCTGCGCTCATACTGCACGGGTTCGGCGTGGGTGATGTCCTGATCGTCGTAGGTTGCGGTCAGATCGATCACTTCGCCGGTATAGCGCAGGCGAATGGGAGTCAGGGTTTCGACTTCGCCGGATTCGAGAGCCATCAACACTTCCTCGATGTTGGCGAATGCGCGGCCTTCACCCTTGGCGCCGGGCTTGGCTTTGGTCAGGTAATAGAGGCCGAGCACCATGTCCTGCGTGGGCACCGTGATGGGGTGACCCGAAGCGGGAGACAGGATGTTGTGCGAAGACAACATCAACACACTGGCTTCGACCTGCGCTTCCGGGGACAGCGGAATGTGTACCGCCATCTGATCGCCGTCGAAGTCAGCGTTGAACGCGGTGCAGACCAGGGGGTGAATCTTGATGGCCTTGCCTTCGACCAGCACCGGCTCGAACGCTTGAATGCCGAGGCGGTGGAGGGTTGGTGCGCGGTTCAGAAGCACCGGGTGGTCCTTGATGACCTCTTCCAGGATGTCCCAAACAATCGGTTCCTGCTGCTCCACCATTTCCTTGGCTTGCTTGATGGTGGTGCAATGTCCGGTTTGCTCGAGCCGGTGGTAGATGAACGGCTTGAAGAGTTCGAGCGCCATTTTCTTAGGCAGACCGCACTGGTGCAGCTTGAGTTCTGGTCCAACCACGATGACGGAGCGGCCTGAGTAGTCGACGCGCTTGCCCAGCAGGTTCTGACGGAAGCGGCCTTGCTTGCCTTTGAGGGTGTCGGAGAGCGACTTCAACGGCCGGTTGTTGGCGCCACGCAGTACGCGTCCACGGCGTCCGTTGTCGAACAGGGCGTCTACGGCTTCCTGCAGCATGCGCTTTTCGTTGCGCACGATTACTTCCGGAGCGTGCAGGTCCATTAACTTCTTCAACCGGTTGTTGCGGTTGATGACGCGGCGATAGAGATCGTTGAGATCGGAGGTGGCAAAGCGACCGCCGTCCAATGGAACCAGCGGGCGAAGCTCCGGGGGAATGACCGGGATCACATCCAGGATCATCCAGTTCGGCTTATTGCCGCTCTTGCGGAAAGCCTCAACGACTTTTAGGCGCTTGGCATACTTGAGGCGCTTCTGCAGCGAGTTTTCGTGCTTCATCTTCTCGCGCAGTTCGGTAGACAGGCCTTCGATGTCGACGCGCTTGAGAAGCTCTTTGATGGCTTCCGCGCCCATCATGGCTTTGAAGCCGGTGGGACGGAATTGCTGGTCCAGCTCACGGTACTTGGTTTCGTCCTTGATGACTTCGTGGTCTTTGACCGTAGCTTCACCGGCCTCGACCACTACATAGGCTTCGAAATAGAGCACCGACTCGAGATCGCGGAGCGAGATGTCGAGAAGGTGGCCGATGCGGCTGGGCAGTCCTTTGAAGAACCACACGTGCGAGCAGGGCGATGCCAGCTCGATGTGTCCCAGGCGCTCGCGGCGAACTTTGGACAATGTGACTTCGACACCGCATTTGTCGCAAATGACGCCGCGGTGCTTCATGCGCTTGTATTTGCCGCAAAGACACTCCCAGTCGGTTACCGGGCCGAAGATGCGGGCGCAGAACAGGCCGTCGCGCTCCGGTTTGAAGGTGCGATAGTTGATGGTCTCCGGTTTAGTAACTTCGCCGTGCGACCAGCTCCGGATTTTTTCCGGAGAAGCGAGGCTGATGCGAATGGCATCGAAATCGGCGATAGGGTTTGCCAGGTCAAAGGGGCTCGAACGAAACAAGGTAATCCTCGGCTTCCTGCGGTCTTACGCCACCGCGGGCGGCTCTTGAAATCGGGTCGCTAGTCTTTGGTCGTTGGTCGCTAGCGAACTTTTTTGATCCGCAGTTCCAAGAGCGAGCACTGTGGATCTGGTTCCAAATCTATTTTCGGCTGGACGCTGGCCGCCAACGACGGACGGCCAACGACCAACGACTTCTCTAATCGGCTGCGGCTAACGCGGCCGGCTTCTTTTCTGTTGCCTTGATCAGCTCCACATCGAGGCACAACGACTGCAATTCGCGTATCAGCACGTTGAACGATTCCGGTACGCCCGGCTCCATGGCGGCTTCACCTTTGACGATGGCCTCGTAAATCTTGGTGCGGCCATAAACGTCGTCGGATTTTGCCGTCAACAGCTCCTGCAGGATGAACGCCGCTCCGTAAGCTTCCAGCGCCCAGACTTCCATTTCTCCGAAGCGCTGGCCGCCGAACTGCGCTTTGCCGCCCAGCGGCTGTTGCGTGATCAGCGAGTACGGACCGATCGAACGAGCGTGGATCTTGTCGTCCACCAAGTGCGAGAGTTTGAGCATGTAAATGTAGCCAACCGTGATCGGCTGCTCGAACTTGTTCCCGGTCATGCCGTCGTACAAGTAGGTTTTCCCGGACTCCGGCAGACCAGCGTGGTTGAGCAACGCCTTGATCTCGCTTTCTTTGGAGCCATCAAACACCGGCGAACCAGTGAAGACGCCGCGAGTGAGGGTCGGGGCGATTGCCATCAGTTCGTCATCGCTGAGATCGGTGATGGTGTCTGCCAAAACCGTGTCCTTGAACAGAGCCTTTAGCTCGCGGCGAATTGCGTCTTCGCGAGTGTTCTCGGCGAGCATCTGCGTGATCTTGCCGCCCAGTTCATGCCCCGCCCATCCGAGGTGGGTTTCAAGAATCTGTCCCACGTTCATACGGGAAGGAACGCCGAGCGGATTGAGCACGATCTCTACCGGCGTGCCGTTGTCGAGGTAAGGCATGTCTTCTTCCGGCAGAATCCTCGCAATGACACCTTTGTTGCCGTGACGTCCGGCCATTTTGTCCCCAACGCTCAGCTTGCGCTTCATCGCGATGTAGACTTTGACCAGCTTGATCACGCCCGGCGGCAACTCGTCGCCCTTGGTCAACTTGTCTTTTCTTTCGTTGACGATCTTCTTGAGCACGTCGATCTGACGCGAAGTCATTTCCTCGATCTCGTCGATTTGCTCGTTGACCCGCGGGTCTTTGTCGGCATATTTAATGCGCTTCAAGTTGCGGGTGGAAATGCGCTCGATGGTGTCGCGATCGAGAACAGTGTCTTTGGTGAGCAGGCGCTTGTTGGTGCGCTCGTCGTGTAGATCGGCCTGCACCACTTTGCCGCCCAGTATGTTGTCCAACCGCTTGAGACGCTCGTCGGTGAGAATTCGGATTTCGTCCGAAAGGTTGCGTTCGAGCTTGCCAATCTGTGCGGCCTCGATGGCTTTCGCGCGTTCGTCTTTTTCTTGACCCTTGCGGGAGAAGATTTTGACGTCGACGATCACGCCTTCGATCCCGGGCGGGCAGTACAGCGAAGCATCGCGCACGTCGCCGGCTTTTTCACCGAAGATGGCGCGCAGCAACTTCTCTTCCGGCGTGAGCTGAGTTTCACCCTTGGGCGTTACCTTGCCAACAAGGATGTCGCCTTGCTTGATGCTTGCGCCGATGCGAATCACGCCAGCTTCGTCCAAGTTGCGCAGCATAGACTCGCTGACGTTTGGAATGTCGCGCGTGACTTCTTCCGGTCCCAGCTTGGTGTCGCGAGACTCCAGTTCATATTCCTCGATGTGGACCGAGGTGTAGTAATCGTCTTTGACCAGTTTTTCGGAGACGAGGATTGCGTCTTCGAAGTTGTATCCGCGCCACGCCATGAAGGCGACCAGCACGTTGCGGCCGAGCGCCAACTCGCCATGATCGGTGCAAGGACCGTCCGCGATTACCTGGCCTTTGGTGACGCGCTGGCCTTTGATCACGATCGGCTTCTGGTTGATACAGGTGTTCTGGTTGGAGCGCTTGAATTTCATGAGCTGGTAAATGTCGCTACCAACTTCGCGGGAGAGCTGTCCGGGATGGTGCTCGCCCTCGACGCGCACGATGATGCGCTCGGAGTCGACCGAGTCAATAATGCCGTTACGTTTTGCCAGGATGACCGCGCCGGAATCGCGCGCCGTGACTCCTTCCATTCCGGTGCCGACAATGGGAGCTTCGGCGCGGAGGAGTGGAACGGACTGGCGTTGCATGTTCGCGCCCATCAGCGCGCGGTTGGCGTCGTCGTGCTCGAGGAACGGCACCAGCGATGCGGCGACGGAGACGAGTTGCTTCGGGCTGACGTCGATGTAATCGACTTCATCGCGGCTCACCAGCACGAAGTTACCAGCTTTGCGGGCGTTGACCAGATCGCCTACGATGCGGCCTTTGTCGTCGAGTTCAACGTTGGCCTGCGCGATTACGTGCCGGTCTTCTTCCCAAGCGGAAAGGTAGAAAGAGAACGGTTCGATCTCGGCTGGCTTTTTACGGCGATCCTTGATCTCGGCGTTGATCTTCTCGATCTCATGCTTCTCGATGTGATCACCGACCTTGTGGTCGCTGTCTCCGGCATTCACCACGCTGACGTAGTCGACCACGCGGCCGTTTTTCACGCGGCGGTACGGCGACTCGATGAAACCGTAGTCGTTGATTCGGGCATAGCAGCTCAACGACGAGATCAGTCCGATGTTCGGACCTTCCGGGGTCTCAATCGGGCAGATGCGTCCGTAGTGCGTGGGGTGAACGTCGCGGACTTCGAAGCCGGCGCGTTCGCGCGACAGGCCGCCCGGCCCGAGAGCCGAGAGACGCCGCTTGTGAGTGATTTCCGACAGCGGATTCGTCTGATCCATGAACTGCGAAAGCTGCGAGGACCCGAAGAATTCGCGAATGGCCGCCATTACTGGCTTGGCGTTGACCAAGTCGTGTGGCATCGCCGTGGACATTTCCTGGTACACGCTCATCTTTTCTTTGATGGCGCGTTCCATGCGGACTAGGCCGATGCGGAACTGGTTTTCCATCAACTCGCCGACTGCGCGTACGCGGCGGTTGCCGAGGTGATCGATGTCGTCCACCGAGCCGATGTTCTTGCGCAGCTTGAGCAGATAGCCGATCGTGCCGTAAAAGTCTTGCGGCTCAAGGGTGCGGTTCTCGAGTTTCGTGGCGTCCTGGTTTTCGAACAGCTTGATGTTGAATTTCAGACGGCCGACGCGGGAGAAATCGTACTTGCGGGGATCGAAGAACATCCCGTGGAACAATGCCGTCGCCGTATCGAGCGTCGGCGGATCGCCGGGGCGCAGCTTGCGGTAGATCTCGATCAGCGCTTCCTGCGGCGTCTTGACTGAGTCGCGCTTCAGAGTCTGGCTGATCACCGTGCCCACATCGTCGCGCTCGGGGAAAAACAAGCTGAGTTCGACTACGCCGGAATCGAGGATCTTGGCGAGCTTGTCGGGAGTAAGCTCGGAATTGGCTTCGAGCAAAACTTCGCCGGTGGTCGTGTCAACCACGTCGGCAGCGACCCATGCGCCTTCGAGATCGGAGATGTCGACTTCAATCTCGCTGATCTTTGCTTTTTGAATTTCCTTCAGAGTCGCAGCATTCAGCTTGCGTCCGGAGTGCGCGATCTCTTCGCCGGACTTGTTCTTGATGCTGTGCGCCAGCTTCATGCCCAAAAGGTTGGTGGCCTTTTCGCTGTTCGGATCGAGCGTCCAGAAAAGCTTCTTGTCGCGAATGACCAGGCGATCGACGGTGTAGAACGTCCGTAGAATATCTTCGCTGGACCGCAACCCGAGGGCGCGAAGGAAAATCGTTCCCAGGAACTTGCGCTTGCGATCGATACGCACATAGAGCACGTTCTTCTGGTCATATTCGAATTCGACCCATGATCCGCGGTAAGGAATAATCTTGCCGAGGAAATAGGTACGATTGTTTGCCGTCTCGAAGAAGACGCCGGGCGAACGGTGCAACTGGCTGACGATGACACGTTCGGTGCCATTAATGATGAACGTACCGTTCTGCGTCATCAGAGGAACATCGCCGAAGAACACTTCCTGCTCTTTAATGTCGCGGATGGAGCGATTGCCGGTCTCCGCGTCTTTGTCGAAAATCGTGAGACGCATGGTGACTTTGAGCGGCGCAGAGTAAGTCATGCCGCGCTCTTCGCACTCGCTCACGTCGTACTTCAGTTGCAGGCCAACCGGGTCGCCGCACTTGTTGCAGAAGTCTGGCGTGTTCGCGTTGTAAGTGCCGCACTTGCTGCAGAGCACGTCGCCGGGATGGAACGGATCGGTAACGATGGTGTTGCCGCAGTTCTTGCAGGTGGAGCGCAGGTGATGCAGGCCTTTCAGGTGGCCGCACTTGCACTCCCAGTTGCCGATGGCGTAGTCCACAAACTCGAGCTGCGAGACATTGCGGAAATCCGTGATCGGAAACACCGATTGGAAAACTGCCTGCAAACCGCCGTCGTCGCGTTCGCTGGGCAAACGATCCATTTGCAGGAAGCGATCGTAGGAGCGCTTCTGCACTTCGATCAGGTTCGGAATCTGGATGGTCGCTGGAATCTTGGAAAAATCGAATCGTGTACGGAATCCATTGCTCTTTGACATTCGGATACTCCAAACTTTCATGCGCAGCAATTGGGCTGCGACAAAAACGGCGGATGTGAGGGCGCGTCAGTCGCGCCGCGGTACTCTA
>DATHPO010000374.1:0-8964 GCA_035483835.1 Terriglobales bacterium | reverse complement strand
GGCGACAATTACTCGGGGATCGGAATCCCGGAGCCGAATTCTTTCCCCAACCTTTACGCGATCCGTGGCACCAAACCTCGCTGGGCACTTGACTGGGCCAGTTCGGTGGACAAAGTGCTCGCGCTCAAACCCGATATCGTGCTCAACGGACACGGCCAGCCGATTGTGGGGAACCAGGAAATAACGCGGCTGCTAGGCCGGTATCGCGACGCGATCCAATATGTGCACGATGAAGTGGTCAAGGGAATGAACTCCGGCAAAGATGTGTACACGCTGATGCAAGAGATCAAACTTCCGGCGAGTTTCAACCTAAGTGAATCGTTTGGTAAGGTGAGTTGGTCGGTTCGCGGGATCTACGACGGGTACGCCGGCTGGTATGACATGAATCCAACCACTATGTACGAAACACCAGCGTCTTCGGTCTATCCCGACCTAGTTAAGCTCGCCGGGGGACCAGAACCGTTAGTGCGTGCGGCCCTGGAGAAACTGGACGCCGGGAAACCAGTTGAGGCACTGCACCTCACGGACGTTGTTCTTGCCTATGATCAAAAGAATAGCGGAGCCCTGAGTGCGCGATTGAAAGCCTTAAGTGTGCTGCGAGATCGCTGTGAGAACTACGTGGAAGCCGGGTGGCTGGAATACGGCATCACCAAAGCGAAGGAAAAATTAGGATGGCAGTAGAGGATCGCCAGCCTGACTCAACTTGAGCGCTGCAGGTTATCTGTTAACGCGCGTTTTGTTCATTTTGTTTGCGCGCCGTTAAAGGATCGAGAAAAAACGGGTAATACGACAATAGGGAGAGGAAGATACCCATGAACAAGGTTCTTCTGGGCCTCATGTTGGGAGCAATTCTGGGCGCCATTGACGGGATGACCGCCTGGTTCACGCCGGAGGCGCGAGCGGAGATCGCTGGCATCGTTATCGGGTCCACACTCAAGGGGCTCATCGCCGGCATCCTCATTGGGGTGTTTGCTCGCAAGGTGCAGTCGCTGGCGCTGGGCATTGCGTTCGGTCTGGCCGTAGGCCTGCTACTGGCTTTGATGGTAGCCCTGATGCAGCACGGTTATTATTTCCAAATCATGCTGCCTGGGGGCATGGTCGGTCTCATCGTGGGCTACGCAACACAGCGGTACGGGCGTGGGCCAAAACTACAACGGACATAGGGATGGCGGTGAGAAGGGTTCCCGACGGGAGGGGCACAGGAAGAGATTTTTCAGATTCGTGCATTCGGAAACCAAGGCCCGACGCGCCGTCGGAAATCCACGAGTGATCGGCTGCATTTATTATGGAAGAGTTGCCGACAGTACATTCAGGATCGTCCCATCATCTGCAACCGGCTTGGTCCTGACTTGAGAGTAATCGAGTTGGTGGAAGACCCTCCAACATCATAAGCGTGAATCATCATTTCGAAAAACGTAGCCTTAGGCATTTTGGCGGTGTGTACTTGCCAAACCGGAAATACGTTCCACTCTTCAGCGGGTGAGAGGGGAAGCATCGAAGTTAGCGGGAATTAGCCGGCAAGACGGACCCCAGATCAAAAGATGCTACGATTCTCCTCAGATCTTTTTTGGGGACACTATGCCAAGACCAGTGAAAGGCCGCCTGACCCAACCGCTGGTGCGCGAGAATGGTTCGCATCGTCCCGCTACGTGGGATGAAGCCATGGATCGCGTCGTCGCGGCGTTCCGCAAATCCATTCAGAAAAACGATCCGCGGGACTTCGGCATGTTCAGTTGCTCCAAGACAACGAACGAACTGAACTATGCGGCGCAAAAATTCGTTCGCAGTGTCATGGGCACCAACAACATTGATAGCTGCAACCGGACTTGACATGCCCCTAGCGTCGCCGGTCTGGCGGCGGTATTCGGAGCAGGCGGGGGGACAAGCTCCTATCGCGAAATTGAAGACACCAACGTTATCTTGCTGTGGGGGTCGAACGCGCGGGAAACGCACCCGATTTTCTTTCATCATTTGCTAAAAGGTGTCCGCAACGGCGCTGAACTCTACGTGGTGGACCCAAGGCGGACCGGCTCGGCGCGGTGGGCGAATCTCTGGCTGGGCTTGGACGTGGGTTCTGACATTGCGCTGGCCAACGCCGTCGGACGGGAAATCATCGCTGCCAGACTGGTCAACGAAAAGTTTATCCGCCACGCCACTAGCGGATTTGAAGCCTACCAAGCGCACGTTGAGAAATACACGCTTGAGCGGGCCGAGCGTGAGACTGGCGTGCCCGCCGAAGCCATCCGGAGGATGGCTCATGCATACGGCAGCGCTCCGCGCGCCCAGATATGTTGGACTCTCGGTATCACTGAGCATCACAACGCTGTGGACAACGTGGTGGCCCTTATCAACCTGGCGCTGCTCACCGGACACGTTGGCCGCTACGGCAGTGGCGTGAATCCGCTGCGCGGACAGAACAACGTCCAGGGTGGCGGCGACATGGGTGCCATTCCAGACCGCCTTACTGGCTTTCAGCATGTTGAGAACGACGCCTTGCGGGCCAAGTTTGAAAAAGCCTGGGGTGCGAAGATCCAGCCCAAGCGTGGCTGGCACCTGAGCGATATGTTTGAGGCCATGGACGACCGTCACCTCACGACGTTGTACGTGCTGGGCGAGAATCCCGCCGACTCTGAGGCCGACCGGCACCGCGCTCTGAAGCGCCTGCGCGGGCTCGAATTCCTTCTGGTCCAGGACCTTTTCTATACCAAGACTGCGGAACTCGCTGACGTTGTGCTACCCGCGGCCGCAGGTGCTTTTGAAAGCGAAGGCACCGTGACTTCCAGCGAGCGCCGCGTGCAGCGTGTGCGCCGTACCGTGGCACCTCCAAGCGGTGTTCGCGACGATCTTGAGATCATTTTTGATCTGGCTCGCCGCCTCGGCCACGAGTGGGGCACGCCCGATCCCGAAACGATTTGGAATGAGTTGCGCACGTTGAGCCCCATGCACGGAGGCATGAGTTACCGTCGCCTGGAAGAAATGGGCGGCATTCAATGGCCGTGCTATGACGAGTCGCACCCCGGAGAATTGTTCCTCCACGGACGGTTGTGGAGCGACCCGCTGATTGGTCCGCGGGCGCCGTTTAGCGTCGTGGAGTTTGAGCCGCCCGTGGACCGGCTCGACGAGCAATATCCCATCCGCCTGACTACCGGCCGCCGGCTCGATGATTACAATACTGGCGTGCAAACCAGAGAATACGCGTCGCCACTGCGGCGCAAGGAGACGCTGGATGTTTCTCCGGAAGACGGTCAGCACTACCTATTGCGAGAGGGTGAAAAAGTTCGGGTGACGTCGCGGCGTGGCTCACTCCTGGCGCCGGTGCGCTTTGATTCGGGGTTGCGTCCGGGCCTCGCGTTTCTATCAGTCCACGATCACGATCAGGTAGCGACCAACGAGCTGACGATTGACGCAGTGGACCCCAAGTCAGGCACCTCAGAGTTCAAGGCAACAGCTATCCGTATTGAAAAAGTATAAGAGGACTTGATTGGATCTTCATCTGACCGACGCGCAAGCAACTGCGGAGGAACGCGCTGCCGTTGATTCTGATCTGGGCGCGCCCGAATCGGGTTGGCAAGGCGGCGAGCGTCAATCCGGCGAGGCGCATACGGCTTTCAACGGCGACATTGGAAGGCGGCATCGCCTTCTACCCGTGCTCCATGCGATCCAGAACCGCATCGGCTGGATTAGCCCCGGCGCTCTCAACTATGTCTCGTTGCGGTTGGACATTGCCCCCGCTGAAGTTCATGGCGTCGCGTCTTTCTATGGAATGTTTTCGCTCCAGCCCCGTCCTCAAGTCGTAGCCCACGTCTGTGATGACATTGCGTGTGTCACGCGCGGCTCGGAAACGCTTTGTGCCGAACTGGAAGGCATGCTTGGTCCCGCAGGTTTGCCTTGCTCCGGCGGACGCGCCATCTGGCTTCGCAGCCAGTGTCTGGGTCTGTGCGAGCGCGCTCCCGCGGCACTGGTCAGCTCGGCTGGCGAGCAATCCCGTGAACGAGTGTTGGCGCCCGCTTTGGCGGAAGCCGTGCAGTCTTTGGTAAACGACGCCGTCCAAGGTCGCCTGTCCGCCGAGCCAGACGTGCTCAACCTTCAGATTAGCGTCCCCCAGGCCGCACAGAAAAGTAAACTTTCGCCTTTACGACTTCTCCATCGCATTGGCCAGGGCAGCGCTTCGACCTTGGAGGCCTATCAAAGACGGGGCGGCTATGAAGGTTTGCGCAAAACCCTGGTTCTTGGCCCTGAAGGCACGCTACGCGAGCTGTCTGCTTCAAAACTGCTGGGTCGCGGCGGTGCGGCGTTTCCCACGGCCAAAAAATGGGAAGCGCTCTTCCTGCAGCGTGACGTGCTGCGACAAGACTCTGCTCGCGCGCACCACGTCGTCTGCAATGCCGACGAATCCGAGCCTGGCACCTTCAAAGACCGCGTCCTCATGGAAGGCGATCCCTTCGCCGTTCTCGAGGGCATGACGATTGCTGGTTTCGTCACCGGCGCGCGGCAAGGTTATATCTACCTGCGCGGAGAATATCCATTGGCCGCGAAGCGGATGCAACTCGCCATCGAGTCGGCCAATGAAAACGGGTTCCTCGGTGACAACGTTCTCAACAGCGGTCTGCATTTCAACATCGAAATTCGTCGGGGCGCCGGCGCCTATATCTGCGGTGAAGAGACGGCACTATTCAACTCGATTGAAGGTTATCGCGGCGAACCACGCAACAAGCCTCCGTTCCCCACACAGTCCGGACTCTTCCGCCAGCCGACCGTCGTCAACAACGTGGAAACGCTGGTCAACGTTCCTAATATCATCCGCGAGGGCGGCGCTGCTTACGCCAAACTCGGCACGGACGGCTCCGCCGGAACCCGACTCCTTTGTCTTTGCGGACACGTGGCGCGGCCTGGTGTATATGAAATCGTCATGGGAACCACGCTGCGCGAACTCATTGATCTCGCTGGAGGTGTTGTTGGGAGCGGCAAACTCCAGGCGGTTCTTCTGGGCGGCGCGGCCGGAACTTTTATTTCTCCCCAGGAGTTGGATACGCCGCTTACCTTTGAAGCTACGCGCGCCATCGGAGCCACTCTCGGTTCCGGCGTGGTCATGCTGTTTGATGACACGGTTGATCTTCGCCGCATCCTGCTGCGCATTGCCAGTTTCTTCCGCCATGAAACTTGCGGCCAATGCGTTCCCTGTCGCGTCGGCGTAGTGCGTCAGCAAGAGGCACTGAAACGCCTGGTGAACGCCAAGCCGCTCGGTTCGGTCGCGCAGGAAATCGGAATATTGCAAGAGATGGCCCAGGCCATGCGCGATGCCTCCATCTGCGGTCTGGGCCAGACCGCCGCCAGCGCCCTGGAATCTGCTTTGCAACGATGGAGCCTCTTTTCATGAGCGAAGACTCGAGAGAAACCCTCGATGCGCCCCAGTCGGCGATTCCAGTGCCGCGCGGCCCCGTCCCACAAGCTCCACCGCGGCCCGAACGTCGCTCCATCGAGATCAAAATCGACGGCCAGCCCGTTTCAGTGGCCGAGGGTTCGACCATTCTCGACGCCGCAAAGAAACTCGGCATTGACACTCCCACGCTCTGCTTCCTGGAGAGCCTCACGCCCGTGAATGTCTGCCGCGTGTGCGTCGTGGAGTTGGAGGGTTCGCGGACGCTGGTTCCTGCTTGCTCACGCGAGGTCGAACCGTACATGTCTGTCAAGACTGATTCTGACCGCGTCCGCCTGAGCCGGCGGCTGGTGCTGGAATTTCTGGCTTCGTCCGTGGACCTTTCCACGGCGCCCACGATGCAGGAGTATATGGAGCGCTATGGCGCCCATCCCGAGCGCTTTGGCGCGGCGGCCGCAACAGTCGCCCAGCCCGTTAAAATTGACAACGACCTTTACGTCCGCGACTATTCCAAGTGCGTTTTATGCTACAAGTGCGTGGAAGCCTGTGGCGTGGACGCGCAGAATACTTTCGCCATCGCCGTGGCGGGCCGCGGTTTCTACGCCCACATCGCCACGGAGTTTGACGTCCCTCTGCCCGACTCAGCTTGCGTCTATTGCGGCAACTGCATCGGTGTTTGCCCCACCGGCGCGCTGATGTTCAAAAGCGAATACGACCTACGCCAGGCCGGCACCTGGGACGAAAGCCGTCAGACTCGGACTAACACCATCTGCCCTTACTGCGGCGTGGGCTGCGAGCTCACCGTGCATCAGCAGGACGGCCAGATCCTTCGCGTGACCTCGCCGCTTGACCACAGCGTCACTCACGGCAATCTTTGCATCAAAGGGCGTTTCGGCTGGCAGTTTGTGCAGATTCAGCGTTCCAGCAAACAAGAAAAATAATTCGGTTGCCCGTGCACCGCAGCAATGGTTTCGTCAAGGCTTTGTCCAATGAAATGTCTGCGCCTTCCCAGTCGTCTTAGCGACCTCCGGCCCCGCAACAGGCTGCGCATCAGGCGTAGCCCCCGGCGATATCGCACTTGGGTGTGACCCGGAGAGGGTTGCCATGCAGTCTGCTGCGCTTCGAGAACGCCACACGCAAACACGACGGAAAGAACAAAGATCGAATGCTTAGTCACAATCCCCACAGCTTATACCAGTGACCGCCGAGAGCAAGTGATGCAAACAGATGGGATGAGGGTGCCGGTCTCCGGCGGGATGCGATACGCTCCCAAGTTATCGACGCGCTCGAAGCGCAAGAGATAAAGGAGACCGGCAATGAAGAAGGTTAGCACCGCAGGGGTAAAGCAGGCTAAGAATTTTTCGGAGCAGAAACTGACAATCGGTTTGGATCTGGGCGATCGATCGAGCTGGTATTGCGTGTTGAATGAAGCGGGGGAAGTGGTGTTGGAACAGAGGCTGAGCACGACTCCGAAAGCGATGAAAGAAGTGTTCGGGGGAATGCCGCGGAGCCGGACTGCCCCGGAAACGGGAATGCATTCGCCGTGGGTGAGCCGGGTGTTGAGCGAGTTAGGACACGAAGTGATTGTGGCGCATGCGCGCAACGTGCGCTTGATGGGAGAGAGTCGAAAAAAAGATGATCGACTCGACGCCCGGACCTTGGCTCGATTAGCGCGAATCGATCCGCAGTTGCTGGCGCCGGTGCAACATTGCAGCGCCCAGGCGCAGGCCCATCTGATGGTGATCCGAGCGCGAGCCGGATTGGTGCGGGCGCGAACGTCGCTGATCAACACGGCGCGAGGGCTGACGAAGTCTTACGGGGAGCGGCTGCAACGGGAATCGGTGGGCGCGCAAAACTGTGTGCGAGGCGGCATGGGCTGCTTCGAAGACCAAAGCGACTTACCTGCAAGCCCAGTTTCGACGATTAGCCGTGATTCGCGGCAGCAAACGCGCCATCATTGCGGTGGCGAGCACCATCCTGACGATCAGCTACCATATGCTGAAGGAAGGAACCACGTACCGAGAATTGGGCGGCAACTACTTCAACAAACGCAACCTCCTGCGAACTACCAGACGACTGGTAAAGCGTCTGCAGACTCTCGGCCACAGAATGATTCTCGAGCCAACACAGTCTCCATTCCAGTCGAGCGACTGACTACGGGTATTTCAAGGGAGGCCATAGCGCTCAAAGCCCCTCTCGACCACGTTATGAAAATTCTCTACTCTACATGATTCGTCAACCACTTACCAGCATCTCGATTTGCTTCGTTTTGATCGATCTGCTCGGCTATCAACATAGAACTACTACAGTGACCGTAGCGGTGAAGTTGTCCCAGCGTTCGACCGCAACCATCATGATAGTGTGTGCGTTACGTTTCACCCGCCAGCAAATAGGGCGATCCTCGTGGGATCGCCCTTTTTAGTTCCGCAATTCGCGATTTACGAACTGGTTAGAAAATGATCTTGCCAGACACCTGGACGACGCGAACTGAGGAATCGAATCCCAGGAACACACCGTATGGGCTGGTCGGCATTGGCTGCATGGCATTGATCTGACCGAACGTCGAATCGCCCAGAGTGCTGTCCGGGTTCTGGAAATTCGGGTGGTTGAACACGTTGTACGCCTGCGCGCCGATTCCTAGCTGGACGCCTTCTGTAACCTTGAAGGTCTTGAACAGTCCCATGTCCATGTCGAAGAAGCGCGGTCCAGTGTACTGGTTACGCCTCTGCGACGAGAACCCGGGGGCCGTGAAGTTTGTGCCGTTGCCGCTGGTATCCAAGAAGGCACCAGGATTCAGACAAGGCTGCGCCGCAGTGCCTGTGATGCTTGCCGCTCCTTCGCCGCAAGGACCCTGACCGGGGGCATTTCCGCCAATGATCGGGGTAGCCAAGACGGTCGCCGTCCCGTTGATGATGCCGCCGTTCAAATTTCCGTCAATTACGGAGTAGGGCAGCCCACCACGCCAGAACATCTTGCCAGACCATTCCCATCCACCGAAGGCGTAGTTCATGAAACTGTTGCCGAAGTGATAGGAGGGATGTACAACAAAATCAGCGTTAAAGCTGCTGCGAATATCGTAGTCCGAGCTGCCGTAGTTGCATTGTCTGAGGCTTTGAGGACAAAGTTGATTGAGGGGGAGGGAATCTCCATAGGTAAAGAGGCCGCCGTTGGAGAGTTCATCCAGGTTGTGCGCCCACGTGTAATTCGCATGGGCGGAAAACCACTTTGAGAAGTTGCGTCTGAGGCTGACGGTCAGACCGTTGTAATTCGATACCGCGCCGTTCTGCTCCTGTGAAACAACTCCGTAGTTCGGCACCGGAGCCGCCGCTGGGAGAGTACCCGCCGGCCAGATCTGATTCCCATCGTAGGCGTTGTAAAAACCGTTGGTATACAGAAGGCGAATGCCGTGATTCCCAACGTAATTCACAACCAGTACGGTGGAGTTCGTCAATTGCTGCTGGAACTGCAGGTTCCACTCCTGCCAAGTTGGGGCGTGAATCGTTCCCGCGATATTCGTGAAACTGGGAGGAGCGAAATTCACTCCAAAGGGCAGCAAGGAATTCGCAATCTGGGTGTAGGTCCCGCCA
>DATHPO010000373.1:0-6972 GCA_035483835.1 Terriglobales bacterium | reverse complement strand
TTTCAAGGGAGAATAGTTCTAACGGAGATCAAACCGTCAAAACTTTCTGGCGAAATCTTATGAGCCTAAAAAGGGGGGTGTCAAGAAATATCTCGGAAATAAACACCTTCATTTTCAATGACTTAGAAAATAGGTTAATAGTCCCTGTGGGATGCTCATTGTGAGACAATTCCGCCTTCAGGTACCCTTAACCCGCTTTTATTGATGGACTTACCGTGTCACCAAGGGGATCGGGAGGGGTTTCCGAGAGGTGCAGCGAGATAAACTCGCGTGATTCCGCCCGGTCAAATCCGCGACCCGGGAACAGTCGCGGGGCGAGGATCCGAATGCCACCAAAGGCTACACCAGCGACCAGAGCGAGGCCAGCAATAATTAAACTGAGGATGATGCCGTTCATCACGATCTTCGCCATGGTCGCGCCCTTACCGAAAGAGGTGTTCTCGTTCCAGGTGACGTTGGCATCGTAGTTCACGGAAGCCAGCAGCGCCTTAGCGTCGTCTGGTGAGAGCGAACCAGCTGCGATCACCACCATAGGTCCGGTGCGCTTATCGAAGATCGGTCCCTGGAGAACCGGGATCGTAATCGCCGCGTGCGTGTCGTTGGTTGCTTGCGAATTTCCCTGGCGTGCAGCATCAATGCGGCGCAGGTGATCGGCTGCAATCTGCGGAGTCGGATAGGAGATCAACATCAATGTGGCTTCGCCGGTTGAGCTGTTGTAATTTCCAACAACCACCTCAGCACCAAGGTTGAAGTCCACCAGCTCGGCCGGCACGGGAGCGGCGACCTTTTGCAGAGCCGCAGGACCAATCACGTACTTAGCCGTGTTTTTCACATAGGATTGACTTGGCAGATATGCGGGCAAATCCGGCAAATTGCGGGTATTGCCGAGCGGGAGCGGAAAGCCCTCCGCGAGTTCGCGCAGTTCGGCTGCGGACATGGCAGACAGCTGCTGAAACACAGCGTCCACCACGATGTTGCCCCGATAGAACAGCACGCGCTCGTTCATGGAGGCAGCCCCGTCGCCAATCTGCTCAGTCAACATCTCCCGCGTCTTGTAAAAGGTGTAGGCGCCGTAGGCTCCGCTGGCATCGGCGAACCGGGCCGCCTTGAGGGCGAGCTTGCGGCCGTCGTCGCGGGTGTAGGTAGCAGATTCGAATCCGGTAAAGCTGTATTCTTTGAGAACCGCTGCATTCACGGGGTCGGCAATCGCGGGGTCGTTGCTGGTTCTGGGCGAACCTGAAATCTGCCAACCGCCAAACTGCTGGGGAAGGATCGAAGAGCTCGCGTCGTTGGCCAAGCCGAGCCCAGTCAACAATATTACAAGCGCAAGAACAGGAATGAGCTTAGAAAGCTTCAGAGAGCCGGAATAGGCATGGGACGACACAATCTTATGTTAATTAGACTACCGGGGAGCCAGGAAAGTTTCCATAGCAGAGTTCCGCGATCAAGTCACACTGCCAGGTACCCTCCGTCGACCGGGAAGACCGAACCAGTTACCCACGAGGACTCGTCGCTGGCAAGGTAGACCGCGAGTCCTGTAATATCCTCCGGCTGCCCCAGGCGGCCGATGGGATGCACGGCGATTCGCTCCGCTCGAACTGACTTCGCATTCGGGGCTTTGCTGATCACGGCGGCAGTGAGATCGGTTTCGACGAATGAAGGGCAGATGGCATTCACCCGGATATGTTCGTGTCCGTGGTCGATGGCCATGCACTTGGTGAGCAGAACCACAGCGCCCTTCGAGGGCGCGTACGAGGCGCGGTTGCGGGCTCCGTTGATTCCGAGAACCGAAGCCATGTTGATGATGGACCCGCCTCCAGCTTTTCGCATCGCGGGAAGCACGGCGCGGGAGAGCAGCCAAAGCCCACGAACATTGACATTGAAAGTCTCGTCCCACTGTTCCTCCGTGATCTGTTCGGCGGTTCCAATGTGAAGGACTCCCGCGTTGTTCAGCAAAACATTGAGGCCGCCGAAATAGGCCACGGTCTGCTCGACGACCCGGGAAACTTCGTCCTGGAGCGACACATCCGCCGGCAGGACGAGAGCCGAGTCGCCGATTTCTCTAGCCGTTTCTTCCAGCCGTTCTTTCCGACGACCGACCAGGACGACTTTGGCACCTTCCCGGGCCAAAGCAATCGCGCAGGCGCGACCAATGCCGCTGCCCGCGCCGGTGACGATGGCGATTTTGTTCTTGAGGCGGGAGTCCAAGGGAACTAGTGTAGACGATTACAGGCGAGCTTCAGCGCAAGGTCTCAGCAAACAGTTGCAATACTAGCGTGAACTGGCTCGGCGTTCGAGATGCTCCCGGCGCATTTGACGGCGCTTGCCAGCATCGTCATAACGGCGGCGCTGATCGTCCGTCTCAGGAATGACTGCAGGAACCGGGATGCGGCGTCCACCGGCGTCGACGGCCACGAAGGTCAAGTAGGCCGAACTCACGTGTTTGCAATCGTCGAGGATGTAGTTTTCTACCCAGGCCTTTACACCGACCTCCATCGAACTGCGGAACACACGGTTTACCGAGGAGCGCAGGATGACCAGATCCCCAACGTGGACCGGAACCCAGAAGTCCATGTGGTCAATCGCCGCCGTGACTACATAGTTTCGGGAGTGGCGATGCGCAGCCATGGCGCCGGCGAGGTCGATCCAATGCATAAGGCGTCCGCCGAGCAGGGCGCCTAGCGGGTTGGCGTCGTTGGGTAGAACAATCTCGGCCATCTCGGATTGTGAGTCCCGGACCGGCCGCGGCAGTGCAAGGTCGTTGTTCTGGTTCATGGGGTTCCGATTAATGGAGTTGTGCTCGAGGTGAAACCTGCTGTGGCGGGCTGGATTCTACGCGGCAAGTACGATTGCAAATAACATTCCGCCATTTTCTGAATGCGCGGATCAGTGTGAGAAGAGATCCACTGGCCCGACGACAAATCATATTCCAACGTTCCATGGCCCGCGGGGCGGTGACCGGACTCGTAAACGAACCAAAGGCTCAGCCGTGCTCCGTGGTCGCGAGCAATCGAAAACCGGACCGCATCGGAAGTACGATCCTCGGGCAGACGAGGACAGGCGGCAGCGTAACCCAGATTGCAAAGTTCCCGCAGCTCCTCATCCGTTGGTTCTGCGCCTTCGTGCCCAGGTGCGGAACAGTGGCCAATCCATCCGCCGCCCAAAGGGAGCCGCGAAGGATGAAGCCAGCCGCCATCTTCCAGTTTGCTCGTCGGCATAAAGAATGGACAGGCCATTCGCGAAGACTCCTGTTGAGGGATGAAGGCATTGTACTCAGCAGCGAACTAGATCGCTAGTGCTGAACAAGGTGGCATGCGCCCAGATGATCTTCGGCTACAATCTTACCCATGCCATTCGAACGCGAATTGATCGAGGCCAAGCTCGCGTTGAACCTCATCACGTCGGACGATATGCCGAAGATCGCATGGGATGCGCTCGAAGCTGGACTGGACGGTCCTGGCATTAGGCGCCTTGCTGCACTGGAACGACCGACCTTTTTTGAAGTGCGCGATGTGCTTCCGCGAGCGAGCGAAGAGATGGGATTGTCGCAGTTGACCACCCGCGAGGCTGCTCTCCGCCTGGCAAAGCAGCGCGCGTTGGAGATTCTCGAAAGCGGCGATGACCCCCTGCTCCATACAAAGGATTTCCAGCACCTCTGGGTTCAGGCGGGCTACCCGCGTGAGATCGCTTCAGTCGGGAACCTGTACGACGACGTTTACATTGCCGAAGCTTCTAATCAGTCTGAAGAACGAATTCGTGGCTGGGTAACCGCACGGTTGAAAGACCTGATCCGTTAGTTGAATGCTCGAACTGCTAAGCGGTACTTCACACGTGGAAGGTAAGAGCTAGGAGCCGCATATTTATGGACCGACTTGCAATGCTGAACGAAATTCTCTCGCAGAGCCCAGACGATGCATTCGCGCGTTACGGCCTCGCCATGGAGTACTCGAAAGCTGGCGAGGTTGAATGTGCCCTGGAAGAATTCGGAAAGTTGCTGTCCACTCATCCCGACTACACGGCGGGATACTTCATGGCAGCACAGACGCTAGTCAGCGCGAATCGAGCTGATGAAGCCAAGAAAATGTTGGTCAACGGAATCTCGTCGGCGAGGCGCACCGGCGATTCCCATGCGCAGTCGGAGATGACCGCCATGCTGGATGAGTTGAAATAATTAAGAGCCGAAATAACCTACTCGCGCTTTCGCGACATCCTCACCATCGCCCATTCCACCAATCCCGGAAACAGTTGATAGAGTTTGATCATCGGAATCATCGTCCAGGGGACAACCACTTCCCGCTTTTGCTTCGAATAACCTCGCAGCACCGCCCTGGCGACCCGTTCGACGGTGATTCCTCGGACCCGGCCCGGCCGCACTTGCTTTGGTTCCTTGCCTTTGACTGCATTGGCTCCGAAGCCTGTGCGCACGTACCCGGGACAGACAGTCAGCACATTGATTCCGGAGCTCCTGAGTTCGATTCGCGCACCCTTGCCGATCGCGTTCATGGCAAACTTGGTGGCACTGTAGATCGCATGAAACGGGATTGGAATATGCCCTGCGACGCTCGATATGTTGATGATCGACCCCGAGCCTTGCTGCTTCATCACCGGAATCACAGCCTGCATGGCTTCGACCGCCCCGAAGAAATTGGTTTCAAAGGTTTCGCGACATGCGGCCATATCCACGTTAGCGGCGGAATCCAATATTCCGTGACCAGCGTTATTAATCCATACATCGATGCGCTGGAAGTGGTGGAGGGTCAGGCCGACGACGCGATCAATCTCCTCGCGATTGCGCACGTCGCAGGCCAGCGCTAAAGTGCGTTCGCTGTGGCCGATCCGACCGCGGGCCGCCTCAGCCCGCTCGGCGTCGCGTGAGAGCAGCACGACGCTTGCGCCGTTGTCCGCTAAGATTTTGGCAATCGCTTCGCCGATGCCCATGGATGCGCCGGTAATTACGGCGACTTTTCCCGAGAGTTGCATTTTGCTCGATCCCATTTCGTGCTTCTATTCTTCTGCTGCTCTCAAGTCAAGCCGGGTGAGGTCGAACTCTGGCGTACAATCCTAGAAATTCGCGCTGTGAAGGATCTCGGAGGCTGTTCTTGAGCTTACTGCTGCCGCTGTTTCCCCTCGACCTGGTTCTGCTTCCGGGCACACCTTTGCCGCTGCACATTTTCGAGCCTCGCTACCGGGAGATGGTTTCCGAATGCCTCGACCGCAACCAGCATTTCGGCGTGCTGCGAGGCAAGGACCAGGAACTCGCCGAGGTCGGCTGTACCGCGGAAATCCTTACAGTTACGAAGAAATATCCTGACGGGCGCATGGACATCGTCACCGAGGGCCGCGCCCGCTTCGAAGTCCTACAACTGAACCAGGAACGATCATTTTTGCAGGGCGAGGTTCTCTACCTGCACGATGAACCTGGGGTCGCGTCGCAAGGGCAAATCGTGCAAGCCATGAAGCTCCACGGCGAGATTATGACCCTGGCCGGAGCGGAGCCAGAAAAATCGTCGGAAATCGACGAACGGCAACTCTCGTTTCATCTCGCCGGATCGCTTCCTCTTGATCTCGATTTCAAACAAACGTTGCTGGGGATGAAATCGGAATCCGAGCGCTTGCAAGCCATCATTTCGTTCTTCGAAACCATCTTGCCCACAATGCGCCGCACTGTACACGTGCGCCGCAAAGCCGGCGGCAACGGACACGCGGGATAAGATTGGAGGGGCGTATAATCGGGACCAGAAAGCTGTTCTCCCTGGGGGTTTCTTAATCATGAGTCTTCCGCGGACGCTCGGCGAGTTACGCCACAGTCCATTTTCCGAAGAACAACTGCGAAGCCGGCTGGTGAAGGACGAATTGCGCGATAACCTGATGGCGAAACTGCGCCAGGGAGGACCGATATTTCCCGGAATCGTCGGATATGACGACACCGTGGTGCCGCAGATCATCAATGCCGTTCTTTCGCGGCATAATTTTATTTTGCTGGGACTTCGTGGCCAGGCCAAGAGCCGCATCTTGCGAGCTCTGACCACCTTGCTGGATGTCCAGACGCCTTACATCGCAGGCTGTGAGATTCACGACAATCCTTACTCGCCCATCTGCCGCCGCTGCCGCGACGAGGTCGCGAAGCAGGGCGACACTACGCCCATTGCCTATCTCACGCAGGAAGCGCGCTATGTCGAAAAGCTGGCCACGCCCGATGTAACCATCGCCGACCTGATCGGGGATATCGATCCCATCAAAGCGGCACGGGGCGGACACGAACTGGGCAGCGAGATGACCGTCCATTACGGGTTATTGCCACGGGCCAATCGCGGTATCTTCGCAATCAACGAATTGCCGGACCTTGCCGGCAAGATTCAGGTCGGCCTGTTCAACATCATGCAGGAAGGCGATGTGCAGATTAAGGGATACCCGATCCGTCTGCCGCTCGATGTCGCGCTCGTATTCAGTGCCAACCCGGAGGACTACACCGCTCGCGGCAAAATCATTACTCCACTGAAGGACCGCATTGGCTCCGAGATTCGTACTCATTACCCAGCTTCGATTGAAGAGGGCATTGCTATCACCACGCAAGAAGCCTGGACGCAGCGCGATGGATACAAGCTGCACATTCCGAAATACGTGCAGGAGGTCATCGAGCGAATTGCCTTTGCTGCTCGCGAGGACAAGAAGGTTGACAAGCGCTCAGGAGTAAGCCAGCGTCTGCCCATTTCATGCATGGAGAACGTGATCTCAAACGCCGAGCGCCGCGCCATCCGACATAGCGAGAAACTGGTGGTGCCACGCATAGGAGACGTTTATGCGGCCATGCCCGCGATCACGGGCAAACTGGAACTGGAGTATGAAGGCGAGATGAAAGGCGCGGATCATGTAAGTCGAGAACTGATCCGAACCGCCATCGCTAAGACCTACGATGGATATTTCAAAGGCACGGACATGAACCAGATCGTGCAGTGGTTCGACCTCGGCGGC
>DATHPO010000372.1:0-7160 GCA_035483835.1 Terriglobales bacterium | reverse complement strand
TGATGTCGGCGTGGACACAGGCACGCCCGTGGATGACAAGGACTATCAGGTGCCATTTGCTTTCACCGGCAAACTCGACAAGGTAACGGTAACCCTGAAGCCCTCCCAACTCAGCGCCGAGGACCAAAGGAAACTCGACATGAACGGTCAGCGGGATAACGCGGCCAGCGAGTGAGTAGTTGAGGGCAGTCCGCGCTACAACATTGCTCCTACTCACTCTCTTCCCGTCATTCGCCAGAATCCCAAGGAACCTCGCCGGGAATTGTCTCTTTTCAGGTGGGGACTCATCCCGTCATGGGCAAAAGATCCATCAATTGCTGCCCAGACGATTAACGCCAGATCGGAGACAGCGGCGACGAAGCCTGCTTTCCTCGATCCGTTGACCAGTCGCAGGTGCCTCGTCCCAGCGGACAGATTCTACCGGTGGCAGCGGGGGGAAAGGCGAAACAGCCGTACTGTTTTGAAGTTAATGACGGTGAATTGTTCGCATTCGCAGGGCTGTTGGATCGACAGCGTGAGCGGCTTTATCGAAGTGTTCCGAAAGATGCTGGGAGCCACGCCACAGATGTACTTTCGAAGCCAGCACGAACCGGAGCCCAAGTAGTATTGGAATTATGAGTCAGCGGCCCCAATCGGTAATCTGCTTTCAAATGGAAGCCGGCTTTATGAGCGCAGAAACGGGGTGGTTGACGTTATCACATTTCACTCGAAACCCCTTGCGGTGAGGCTTAATGAGCGTGATTGGGATTTTTCGTCATGATATGTCCGAGACGCAGGGAGCAAGGTTGAAATACTGCGGTCCACGTGCGAACCTACATGGCGAGCACCGTCGTGGTCAGGGCGTGAGTTTGAAAACTACACCGCAGCCCTGGATGGCAAGGCAGCCAGAATTGCCGCCCTCCCACGCAGTACCGTAGAGGTTCCCTGCGCTGTCCATAATCACGCCTGCGAATGGCAGGATGCCTGTGGGCGCCTCGAAAGTGTGCAGCACGTGCAGCTTGCCGTTTACGCTTAGCTTGAAAAGGAGCCCGCCGCAACAGCTACCGGTTACGCCGTACAAATTCCTAGCCCGGTCTCGCAGGAGTCCCCCAAGGGGACCACGCCCGTCGCTGCCGTCAGTGAAGGTATAAAGAATAGTCTCCTCGCCGCTGGGCGCGAGTTTGAACAGAACGCCACAACCCTTCCACAACCCCGAGACGCAGTTCTGCACCGAGAGATCTCCCCCGCTTTGCGTTTCCCCGTACAGATTTCCGTCTGCATCTCGCACCAGGGTCCCCTGCGGTCCGGCGCCGTCGGTTCCATCGGTGAAGTTGTAAAGTATCGTTTCCACACCGGCCGAATCGAGCTCGAATACTGTTCCAAAATAGCCTGTGGCTCCTTGGAATTGAGTAGTTCCATAGAGGTTGCCTGCTTCGTCCCGGACCAGGCCCCCGCTCGGTTGTCCTCCGTCTGGTGTTTCGGTGAAACTGTACAACACGGTCTCCTCGCCGTGCTGATTCAGCTTGAACACCACGCCACAACCGTCAACAAGAAGGGAACAGAAATTGCCACCGCCGTAGGTGGTGCCATACAGATTGGCTGCGCTATCGAGAATGAGATTTGTTGCCGGGTTGCCTCCGTCTGCCCCGCCCGTGAATGCATAGAGCACGGTGAATTTGCCCACACTATTTATTTTGAAGACCGTGCCGCAACCATGGACGCAGCCGCCTCCCTCCCGCGTACCTCCATCGAAAGTGGTGCCGTAGAGGGCGCCAGCGGCGTCTCGTATCAGAGCAGCGGTGGGCCACATTCCATCGGCGCCATCGAAGCTGTGCAGCACGGTTTCCTTGCCGGAGGGTTCGAGCTTAAACACGGTTCCGTAGTTGAAGCTGCCACCGTACTGAGTAGTTCCGTAAAGGTTGCCGCTGGGGTCCTGAATCAAACTGGCGGCAGGGTTCGCGCCATCCCCGCCAGAAAATCTGTGAAGCACAGTGTAGACAGGCTGGTGTGGAGACTTACTGGCCGCGAGGGCGGGAAGCAACAGAATCCCCAACACGAGCGCGGCAGAAACCGTCGCCTGCGTTGGCGTTGAGAACCCGTTCTTAGCTTGAGTCTTTTTCAGAATCATGGCTGCTTCCTCGCCAGGACAGTCTGCGCGCCGAGCGACAGCGCCCCCAAGGTTGTGCCTGGCTCGGCTTCGGGATTGGTGGGCTCGGTGGCTGAACCGCCGCTGGTCTGACCCGCTCGAATTGGACGGTTTGGCACGGTCTCATAGGCATAGCCGGTCAGCGTGGCAGTAATCTTAGTCCCGGCGTTATGAACGCTAAGGCGTGCCCAGCCGTAGTGCATGCTGCCGTTGATTTTGAACTTTAGTCCAAGATAGCGGTTATTGAGATCGATCCATTTCCCGTAAGTGTGGTATTCCCCAATGTCCGGATCTACCCAGATCCAGGCCATAGTTTCGCCGTTATTGCCACCTTTGACGAAGTGCTGGCGAGGACCAATCCGTGCCCCCGGCTTCAACGCTGCCGCGTAGTGCCGAATGCTTTTGCGCGAGTTGCTGCTGTTAAGGCTTCCGAGAACAGCGTTGCCTAGAGCCTCATCAGCCAGAAGACGGTTGGAATTCAAGCTGGACGTTCCGAACTGCTGAAGCAGGAAGTCAACGATGCCATCGTGGTTGAGGTCGAGTTCGTAGATGCCGTTGGTTCCGATGTCTTGATTGGTTTTGGTGTAGACGACCTTGGCCTCTGCTGGCGGAGTCAAGGCCAGCAGGCTCACTCCGGCGGCGCCGGCGGCGAGGGCATACGTGTTGAGTTGGTGATGAAGAAAATCGGAAAGTCTGGAAGGCGTTCTCGGCGGACGCGAAGGCGGTTTCATGAACCCTCCTGCGAACGCCATGCATTATAAACCCTGGAAGCGAGTGTTTTCTGCGATGAGGCGTGGACACATGGTCACAATCGCTCGCCCTCCAATGCCGGTCATCTTCGAGAACAGCCTGGTTGCAACAGTTACGCCACGTGGAATGCTGATTTTCCCGTCCGCTTGCCGGGCCCGACAGCGGCCTTCCTTAATGGTTGTGTCTAGCGAACCGGCCCCGCCATTTCGCTTGACAGGCTTGGCAATGCAGCTCCGAGGACATGACTGAACGTAAAAATCGCCGGTTCACTCATTAACCGTGGTTGTGAACGTAGTGAGGCATTGCCAGCGTGATTGCCGTGCTGGTCGTGTCTTGCAGGCTGCCCGGATTTCAGTCTTTGTGCTTTGGGACCTTGCTGTCGAGCAGCGAAACCAGGGACTGGCCTCCGGGTGTAGCCTTCGCGCCGTTGGCGAGCACGATGTCGCGCGCGCTGATCGCTTTCCCGTAGAGGCGCTGGTTGGCGTCACTGTCGGGATCCAGCGTGGCGCCGCTCAGTGACATGCCGGCGAAGAGTCCCTTGGCCCGGCCGTAGGTCAAGATGTCGGCCCCGCCGACCGAGCCGGCGGAAGTGGCGCCGCTGGGCCCGGCCGCTGCGGTCATATCGCTGCCGACCTTGGTCTTGCCTCCTAGTACCTTGTCCACCGCCGGCGGCGCCATGATCAGGAGCACGAAATCGGTGGAGGAGCCGCCGATCTGAAAACCAGCACTGGCGCCGCCGATGGTAAACATGGCGGGCGCGGACCAGCGGCCGCTGAAGTTCTTTCCTCCGCGGCAACTCATCGGGCCGCGGCCGCCGGTTCCGCCAACACCGAAGGCGAACTTCTTCACGCTGGGCAATACGATGACACAATCAGCCTTTGCCAGTACGTCGGCTGGAACGTCCTTGCTGGTGAGCATTGCCTGCAACACCGTGGCGGCATTGCGGAGAGTCTCCTCGTCGCTTCCCATATCGGCAGCCGACACGGGCAGGGCAGAGAGAATCAGAAGTAGGGATGTGAGCAAACAAAGCCTAGCGGTCCTAGTGTGTCTCATAGCGATTCCACCGCCTTTCTTGGATACAGCATAACAGGCTGCATGGCAGCTAGCAGAGATGAGAATAAAGACTCGCCGGTAATCCCGTAGCCCCGTGAAAGCCCGATTCGGCTGGGATGGGTAGGGTCCGGCTTGATTGTGTTGAAATATCCGCGGTGCTGGAAGCGCTGCGCCACCCCAAAGCAGAGTTTCTCAGCAAGCTGTAAAGCCGAGTTCGGGATGACTGTCTTTCCAGATTTTGTTTGCCGCGCTTTGATGACAGTCTTCCCGATGTTTGCTTGCTCGACATCAAGGGTGGCCCACCCCAGCACGAGGCTGGAGTGGGGCAATTAGGAAAACAGGTTAGGTTGTGTGATTTGCGTTACCGTGAATGGTCTTGTTCAGGGGTCACATGGCGGCGGGAATGCGCCTTCTTGGCCTTGTCGGAGCTGTTAATCAGAGTGGCAGTGATTCCGGCGTTGAAGGCAACATCGCCTGCAGTGCCCCCGCTATAGCAGAGAAGCTGGACCGAGTCGCCCGATCCGACGAAGAGCACGTCGCTGATGCTCGCCTGGATGTAACCTCCGGCCGTATCGCCTCCGCCGTACTGGCTGGGGGACCCGCTGCTGGCCAGGGTGTCGTAGCAGAAAGTGAATGAGTCGCCGCTCACAACGAAGGGCAACACCGACGCGGAGATGAAATACGTCCCCGAAACGCCAACCGGATTGGTCTGTGCGACGACCACCGCGCTCGGCGACAAGGGTATATCCGAACCTGGACCGGCGAGCGAAGAGTAGCCCAAGGAGATTCCAGCGGGTCCTTGCGGTCCCTGAGGTCCTTGTGGACCCTGAGGCCCTTGCGGACCTTGTGCACCTTGTGGACCCTGAGGTCCTCGAGGCCCCTGATTGCCCTGGTTTCCTTGTGGTCCCCGAGGTCCAACTTCGTTCCAGTTAATCTTGTGCTCGGTCGCTTTGCAGGTCGTGGCTTTGCTTACGATCCGGATGTCGCCGGTTGAATTGTTGACGCAGCCGTAATAAGTGACTGATGCTGGTGACAGGACTGCGTTCGCCGATGCCGCCTGTGGCTGGGCTGCCACGGGCAGAACACATGCGAAGAAAAGCGCACACACAGAAACATTGATTCGAAACATACATCCTCCTATGATTTAGTTTTTGATTTGCCAGTTTTCGTATCGAAGGGAGAATTCGGTTTACCGGAAGACCAATTGCCTACCCAACAACCCTGGATTGCAGGACTAGACGCGTCGGAACGGAAACCTATTGCATTGCTGATACTCACCAGCGTTCATCTCTATGGTGTCGGAAGGGTCGAAACCGTTTCAGAGTGAGGGGATCGACGGTGCGCACTACGCGCGAGATCCTTGACCCGGCTGAAGCCGGGTTCAGGATGACACTTTTCTCTATACCGACAGCAGGCCGACCTGGCGAAGCACTTTGGCTTGGTCCCAGTAAATACGCTCTCCGCATATTTTGTCGCCGCGGAAGGAGACTACGGCTACCAGATCGACTTCGACTTTTCGGTTGGTGGGAGGAATGCCGGGTAAAATCCAATCCATTTGGCGGGTATGGGTGAATGTGAGGAGTAATTCGTCGACCAGCGCGTTGTCCCCGACGACGCGGTGCGTAAGCTGGTTAGCGATGTCGCTGGGCAAAGAGTGGACAAAGCTGTCGCGATAAAAAGCGCGGACTTCGTTCTTGCCCCGTCCGCCCATGCCCGTGGGGATGTTCAGGACGAAAGCATCCTCGGTCATGGTTGCCAGCGTGGCTTCGACATCGTGCCGCAGGAATTCTTCGTCAGTGTGGACTTTCCACAGTTCTTCCATTGCGCGCTTTTCCATGGCTGTGTGCTCCGCAGGCAGGCAGTACAAACCTCATGAATTATAGTCCGCGTGGATGTTCAGCTTTGCAAAGACTTAGCGGGCTTACGGTAGGGACGAAAGCGAAGAGTAGAGATGCGGGAGGCTTGCGCGGGTAAGTTGCTAACGACTGGAACGATTTATTGCGGGGCTCCGAGCTGACGTACGGTTGCGCTATCTGACGGCAAAGTTGGTTTGGGCACAAAGAAGTTGTGATCGTAAAGATTGCGATACATCACTCCAGCGATTTCCGCGGCCTTGGGGCCGAATGTCGGACGGCCGCCTTCGAGGAAGACGACGACAACAATGTGACCAATGTCAGTTTTGGCGTAGGAGGCAAACCATCCGAAACGTGTGCCCGCGTGAGAGCACGTACCGGTCTTGCCCAAGACTTCTTCCTCGCTGAAATTTGTGCGGAGGCGGCGGGCGGTACCGAACTGTACAGCGCCTTCCATCCCATCAGAAATTTCGGGGATGAGCGGAGCAATGTCGAGGTGGCGCTTTACGACGGGCTGGAAATTCGCGATGTCCTCGGGAGCCGTTGGATGCTGCAGGTAATAGAGTGTGCCTCCATTGGCGATGGCCGAGACCAACGCGCCGAGTTGTAGCGGGGTTACGGAAACGCCTTCACCGAAAGAACACATCTTGCCCACGCCGCCGAGTTTGGAAGGGATTTCTTCGTTGGGATAAATCCCAAGCTGCTCGCCGGGAATGCTGTAACCGGCCAACTCGCCGAGTCCGTACTGATGCGCGTAGTAGCTGACTTTCTCGAAACCTAATTGGCGGCCCAGTGCCTCGAAATACGCATTGTTCGAGTGCGCCAGCGCCATGGTCAGGTTCATGTGGTAGCGGCCACCCAAGCGGACTTCGGTCTCCTTGGTAATAATTCCTTCGTTCAGGGCAGCCAGCGCAACGGACAGTTTGATAGTGGAGCAGGGTTGGGCGCCGCTCGAAAGCGCGAGCTTCTGATTCACCATGGCCAGAATGCGGCCGCTGGTGGGCTCGATGGCCACAACGGTTCCGTTCATGCCGCCCAAGGCATCGATGGCTGCTTCGCGCACAACTGGATCTTCGCCAGTGGTGACGTCGCCTTCGGTAATATCCTGGGCAAAGGAACTGGTGGAGAAACGCTCGTAGTAGTGATGTCGACGATGTACGGTCGTGCTTGCCGTAGCCGTGGTCGCGGTCGCGGTAGTGGCCGCGCGGCTGTGGGCCAGATGGTGCATGCGCTTTCGGGCATGCTGATTTTCACTGATCTTTTGCGATGACTTAGGTTTGTGCGCGGTCGCAGAATGGGGGCTGACGGTAGCGGCGATGCCAGACGGGCACAGCACTAGAAAAACGATAAATGCGAGACCGATGCCAGTGGAACGTTTC
>DATHPO010000371.1:0-19973 GCA_035483835.1 Terriglobales bacterium | reverse complement strand
AGCCCAAAGCAGGAACCAATGAGCACAGCCACGCTAAACTGAAGAGCCACCGTCGCCATCCGAGAGTGAGACTCGCCGAGCGCTGCGATCAAAGGGAAGAAATCACCTGCAGATGACCAGCGTCCAGAAATCAATCCACCGAGAACGCCTGAAAATCCGCCGACGACGATCGCGCGCCACCAGTGGAAGGGCTGATTTTTCAGCCTTCCTCGCAAACTACCGGAGACTCCCAGCGCTACGCCCACCGGCATTCCCAGACAGATCAGGCACGCGACCAGCGTGGGAAATTGTTCGCGGGCATCCGCGAGCTTGGCCATCCCGTGGCCAGGACCCGCCAGCAAAGGCAAGAGTCCCGCCGGAAGAACCAACCACAGCAGAAAAGCGGCGCCAAGCCCCCAAATTAATCCCGCACCAGAGCTCGTCGTTCGATGCGCAAAGAAAAGACCGAACGCAAGGCCGAACAGGGCGCCACGCATACCGCCGCTAACGGGCGATAAATTGAGCAGCACACTACCGAGCGCGCCTCCCGCGGTACCCACTACAAGACCGAGCAGCGAGTCCATCCAATTGAAGGAACTGGCTGCTTCATTCACTTGCGCCGCTATTTTCAAATACGAAGACACGGGTTTCTCCTTACTGCAAATCGATTGTCTGAACGATGTCGCGCGGGAAGAAAAGTTCGATCGTCCAATCTACGAGCACGCGAATCTTTCTTTCAAGGCCCGGCAATTTCGCAAGGTATATTCCTCTCCACATTAGCCACGCAGATAATCCGGAAAAACGCACGGACTTGTGGTTCACAAAGGGAATCGCCAGTTCAGCGCAAGCAGTCTGGTGTCCCACGACGCAAAGGGCTCCGAGTGAGTCGAAATGAAAACTTTGCTTGGGTCGGCCCCGCAGTTCGGCGCGAATGTTCTTTGCGAGGACTTCTGCCTCGCGCAACGCAAATTGAGCAGTGGGCGGACAGAGCTTCCCCGATTTCGCATCGGCAACCGCGGCACAATCACCCAAGGCCCACACCCCTGGATGACCGGGCAATTCGAGCGTGTTCTCCACCACCAGCGCGCCCCGCTTGTCTCTTTCGACTGGCAGCAACCTCAGCAGCGGATTCGGAGCCGTTCCCGCCGTCCACACAAGAGTCTGAGCGCGGATTTCACCGTCGCTTAATACCACGACGCCGGGGTTCGCATCGGCCAGCCGCGTGTTCAGCCGGAAAGCAACTCCGCGCGCTTCCATCCTAGCCTGCGCATAACGCGCCAACGATTCACTCAATTCCGGCAGGATGCGATCGCGCGAATGAACCAGTACGACGCTCAAGTCCTCTGGGTGTAGGTTGGGATAGTCGGCGAGAATCCCGTGCGCAAAGTCGTTCAGAGCCCCCGCGAGTTCGACGCCCGCAAACCCCCCGCCCGCGATTACAAAGGTAAGAAGAGTGCGTCGAACTTCGGAGTCGGGCTCACGGTCGGCGCGTTCGAACATCTCGATAACATGATTCCGGATACGGATGGCGTCCAGAAGGCTCTTGAAATTAAACGCGAGCTTCTCGAGGTTCGCCATGCCCAAGTAATTTGAAACGGAACCGAGAGCCAGCACCAATTGATCGTAGCGAACTTCACTGCGTGGGGCGGTCCCGCCGGGGTGCTCGGTGTCTAAAATCACGCGGCGGCCTGCAAGATCAATCTGGGCAACCCGTGCGCGGATGAACTCCGTCCGATACAAGCTCGTGCGCAGAGGGGTGCTGATGTGACTAGGTTCGAGGCTGCTTCCAGCTACTTCGGCGAGCATGGGAGTAAAAAGAAGCGCGTTTGTATCACTGACTAGAACAATCGAAACTCCGGGATCTCCTTGGAACTGTTTCTCTAGGCACTCTGCGGTCCGCATGCCGGCAAAGCCGCCACCGAGTATCATGATCCGTTTCTTTTCCTGCGGCGCGGGCGACACCTCCCCGACCTCGGGACCGACGACCGTCTCGGCGATGTCGGTCAAAGCCTGGGTGATCAGACCAACCAAAGCGCCGTACAACACCCACCCGACGAGCGCGGGAAAATGCCCGCGCATCTGGTCGGCACTCCACTCAGGCGTCTTCCCGGAAAGGAGCGGAATCGCGATTACGCTGATAAGACCCCAAAGTGGGATCCCCAGTGCGGCACCTGTCAAAACGTTATCGACATAGGCGCGACGCGTAGGGCGCAAGCCCGCAGAGTAAACAGCGCCAACGACCATGCCCCACAAAACGCTTAGTACCGGATAGCCGATAGTCGGCATCAGAGCCGCGCTGGCCGCAGCTCCAGCCAGCAATCCAAGTAAGCTCTTTCTAAGTGGCAGGTGCATGTGTTTATGTACGCACGATTATCGTCGCGCAGATTGCCGTTTGAAAGTTCTTGTTAGTTTGAGGGTGGTTTGGGTGTAATCGTACGCATTCGCCCTTCCTGTAGCAACAGGCGGCCCAGGCCGAATCGACCAGCGAGAACACTTGAATTCATTTCACCCGCCGATGCTGAGACTTGAGGACCTCCTTCAACGTTAGATCAGATGATTCCTCTCTCGTTCCGATTCCTGCTCTCCGGCGCAGAGCGAGTGGCTGAAGTTTTCTGTCGTCGGACAATCATCGGCCAGTAGGAACCAATTGATAGGGCTCGATCCGCTTCCCCGAAAATAAACGCAGCAAAGCAAAGAGCGAGCACGGAATGGTCAAGAGAGGCACCGAAATATTGCCAAAAGGCCGCATGCGGCCCAGGGTAGTTCGAAGAAAACAGCAAGGTCAGCATATAGATGAGTCCGCAGATGCTAGCTGGACGGACGAGAATGCCGAGAATGAGCGCGAGACCGATACCCAACTCTCCATAAGCCACGACAAACGCTATCGCAGTGGCGTGATGCAACACCAATCTCTGAAGCAGGGGAACCATAAATGGGTAGGCACCTTCCACAAGAAACCGGTTGATCCAAAATTGGAAGCCACCTCCCCAGATGAACTCCGTCCCAAGAACCTTGTAGTCGCCAAAAATCAGAAAGAGTATTCCCACGGAGATTCGCAGTGCCGCGAGGGCTATCGTGTTCCGATCTCTCATGTCGATTCGCATTCAAATGTAAGCTCTGGAAGCGATTGAGCCCCAGGAGAAAGAGCATGCCCATCGTTAAGAAAGCACCGGAAGTGATGTCTCGGGAAGTCAGGCTCGAACAAGCCGTGAATGAGCTGCTCGAGGACTACGCAAGGTTCATCGAAAGCAGCCCGGATCACGTCATCAAAAGGGTCCACATTACTTACTCCTGAACGCAGCCTTCAGGAACAACCCGAGAGTCCCCAAGATTAAGATGGAGCCGAGAACCGCTGCGATGACCGATCCAACCAGTAATGCGATGGCGAGCGCTCCGAAGGCAAGCGTCGCCGTGAGTATGGCGAACAGTGTGAGTTTGAATCGTGAAATCCGTAGACGCGGCAAGCGATTCCGGTGGATCGCCAACGACTCGATTATCAATTTCAATTATTTTGAGATTCTTGATCATGGAAGTTTCTGAGTAACACGGCTGTCATCCTTCAGGAGATATGATCTGCAAGTCTCAAGCAGCCATCGAATCACATTTCGCCTGCCCGGTGTCAAGGCCGCGCGTTGCTGAATAGCTATGGCTATACGCAATGAATCCGCGAGTTCTGACTCCATCCCTGAACACCGCCCGGGGAGGTTATGCGTGCGCTGCGAGCGTGGCGGGCAGGGTGAACTGAAAGGTTGCGCCCCGCCCGGAGGTACCGGCGGCCCACAAACGGCCTCCGTGCGATTCAATGATCGACCGACTGATGGGCAGCCCCATACCAGTCCCGTTATCTTTGGTCGTAAAGAATGCCTTGAAGATCATATCCCCCTGCTCCGGGGGCAATCCCACACCGGTATCGCTGACTGAGATGAGCAGTCGACCATCTTCGGCTTCCGACTTGATGGTAAGCTCAACTCCGCCAGTTGTTTCCTTCATGGCATCGATGCCGTTGAGCATGAGGTTCATGAAAACCTGCTGCAGTTGGACACGGTCCGCCATGACCTTCGGGAGATCCTCAGCAAGCTCGGTGCGGATGGCGATCGAGTAGCGGTTCGCCTCGCTGCGCAGCAGGATAATCATTTCTCGAATGAGTTCATTTACATCAACCAACTCCCGCTGCAACGCGCCTTTCTTGAATAGCGAGCTGACTCTGGCAATGATGTCAGCCGCGCGCGTCACGTCCTTAACGAGTCTCGATGCGGTTTCGCGTGCCTCTGGTACATCAGGAACATCGTGACCAAGCCATCGCAGGCAGGTTTTAGCGTCTGTTAGTGCCGCGGAAATCGGCTGCTTGATCTCGTGCGCCAGCGAAGCAGTCAGTTCGCCCATGGTGGTCATCCGAGTAACGTGCGCGAGATCAGCCTGTACCTGGCGCAATCTCTCGCGCTCCTCCTCGGCCCGCCTGCGTTCGGTGATATCAGTAACCGCCCCCACGAATTCAAAGTTGCCCGATTCATCGTTTATTGAGGCATGACCCACAACCTGAACGTACTTCACCGAGCCATCCGGCAACAGTAGCCGATGTTCAAAATCAAAAGCCTTCCTGTACCGCGCTATTTGGTCGAGCGTTTCTTGGAAGAAGACTCTGTCCTCCGGATGTGTTCGCCGCAGTATGACTTCCACTGTAGGTTTGTTGGCTGGATCGTATTCGAAAATGCGAAACGTTTCCTCTGACCAGAAGATTTGTCCGCTGGAAACATCCCATCCGAAACTGCCCGTATGGCTAATTCTTTGCGCTTCCGCCAAATAAGCTTCGCTGCGCTGCAGGGCCTCTTCCGCGCGCTGACGTTGCAGTACTTCGCTTGTCAGCTCTCTGTTGACGGCCATCAGTTGGCTGGTCCGTTCCAAAACACGCTCTTCAAGCTCCTCATTCAGGCGCTTGATTTCAGCCTTAGCCTGTTTGTGCCCGGCCGTCTCGATAACGTCCCAACTTCCACGCCGCTTTGTCACTGCAAACTGATGTGTTCGCACGACGTCGAGGATTTCAGCAGCTCCACATGCGACGAGCGGGTAAGTGCATAGCACCGCCAGACGCTGACCGGCGATAGCTTGATTGAGTGACTCTTCGTATTCACAGAAGTCCTTCCAGTCCTTCTTTTCGAGCCAAGCCGTATCTCCAGTGACCCTTACGCCGGAGTAACCCCTGGCCGAAGCGCTTGTGAGTTTCTCGTTCCAACCGCTAATCACTCTTTTGAGATCAAACGTGCCATCCTGAAGATACCAGTCGCGGGCTGCAACAATCTCTATGCTGTGATCAGCGAGGTATTGATCGAGGTCGGGAACAACTCGTTTTAGTGCAAGCCTGGCATCTTCTCCTGTAAGTGGCTCGGCAACCACCCAAAGGCAGAACTCCTGGCTCTCCAATCCAGCTTTACAGTAGGAGACCAGCGTTTCGAGGAGATCCGCCCTTGTCTCGTAAAAAAGACAAAAGTGTGTCCCCCAGGGCATGTCACCGACGACGTCAACTCCAGTCTTCCGCATCTCGGTGGCCATCGCGGTTACCTCCCAAAGTTCGTCTTGGAAAAACCCGCAACCGGCATTTCGAACCGGAACATCATACCGCAGAAGCCCCAACCCGACGAGGTCGACAGTGTTGCTGGGGCGCTAAACACGCTTTGCGCCTCACACCACGCAATTAGTCCTGCTTGACGGCGTAGTGTCGAGCGAACAAGTCCCAGTGTGCCCACCAAGGTGATCAGGCTTTTCTGTCCGCGGCGATTGTTATCATTCGACCTTCGCTCCGCCCCGAAATCGATAGTCCGGAGGCTGAGAGTTCAGCAATGACCCACTCGGCAGGAAGTCGAAGTTTCTTGTAGCTACTTTTATGGAGTGTCCAATTACCATCGTCGCCCCGAAGATTTAGTAGGTCGTGGACGACGACGTTTTCGGCCGTTTCGTATTCCAGAAAGCAAGTCATCACTCGGCGGTCGTCGCTACGCACGGGAATAAAACGATCGAGACCGAATAATTCGGTGCTCGCAAGATCTCGATAGGTAACCACAAACCTTCCTCCCGGTTTGAGCACGCGAGTGAGCGACTGAAATAGGCGGGAGATCTCCGATCGGCTGGACAGGTGAGTCAGCGTATCGCCCATGCAGACCGCAATCTCCACCGAGGCTGGACTGGCCAACGAATCGAGTTCGCGCAAATCGGCCTGCTTCGTGACGATATTGCGCGAATCAACTCTAGCGGAAAGATCGTGGAGCAACTTTTCGCTGGTATCGATCGCGAGTACTTCATATCCACGATCGGACAAGGCAAAGGACTGAAACCCCGGCCCGCATCCAAGATCAACGGCGAGGCCTCCCGCGCGGCCGTTTCCTAAGAATTCATCCAAGATGGCCTTTTGTTCGGCTACTTTAGCTTCGAACGATAAGCCGAACATCCACTCGTAGTGGTCTGCCAACAAGTTCTCGTAGTGCTTTTGGGCCGTGGTAGGCATCCGTGAGGTCATAACAGTTCGGAAGTTATTGAGAGTAAGAAACAGCGATTACCTAATCCTGATCAGCGGATCGGTCCGGAGTAAAACGTCGCCGACAATCGTTGAGTCTCCACCGCGATCCCGGACGATGCGAAGAAACCGATCAGAAGCGCTCGCTGGCATCGAAAGTAACAAGCCTCCAGCGGTTTGCGGATCGAAGAGCAAGGTCTTGATTATTTCGCCCACCTTGGGATCGAATTCCACCACGCATTCGGCGAATTCGCGGTTGGCTTTCAAGCCTGCGGGCACACAGCCTGCTCGCACACTTTCGACAGCGCCGGCGAGCAAAGGTATTTTTGTGGAATCGATTCGCAGGCTGACGTTGCTGGCTAGAGCGACTTCGCGAGCGTGACCGACCAGCCCGAACCCGGTTATGTCGGTCGCGCCATGGACATCGCCGCCCAGTTCGGCTGCGGCCTCGGCGGCGAGCTTGTTGAGTGTGATCATGGATTTTGTGACAGCTTCGATCCACGCTGGTTCCGCTTTGCCCTGCTTAATAGCGGTCGAAATGACGCCGGTGCCGAGAGCCTTGGTTAGGACGAGTACATCGCCAGCTTTCGCTCCGCCGTTGGCCAGAATTCTGTCTGGATGAACGGAGCCCGTGACGGCATATCCGAACTTGATTTCATCGTCGCGAATACTGTGGCCACCAATGACCGTGCATCCGGCTTCGATCATTTTGGAAAGGCCGCCGGCAAGAATCCGTCCCAGAATCTGCAGGTCTTGTTTATCGGGAAAACAGACCATCGCTAGCGAACTGATGGGGCGGCCTCCCATCGCGTAGACATCACTGAGGGCATTGACCGCCGCGATCTGTCCGAAAGTGTAAGGGTCATCGACGATAGGCGTGAAAAAATCTATGGTCTGTACTAAGGCGAGCTCCGGCGATATTTTGTACACCCCCGCGTCATCGGCGGTATCGAAGCCGATGAGCACATTCGGATCGGATTGCCTGGGCAATTTTCCGAGAACCGAGTCCAGCGCCGCCGGACTTAGCTTGGACGCTCAACCGGCCGACTTCACCGACGCGGTGAGACGCACTGGCTCGACTGTCTTCATACGCCGATTGTACAGGCTGCACGGCGATTGTTGAAATGCGAAGCAGCGAAGTAACCCTTATATGCGGCACCGGCTCGGACTTGAATCGAGATGTCGCTTTCTGTAACTTTTACGAGGGAGCAAGCTCTAATCTCGTGTGGCGTCGGCACTGTCTGCCCGTGCACCAAGCCTTTGATTTGGTCTATCGATGCACTCTCTTCGAGAGACCTCGAAATTAGACTTAAGCGGTTGAACGACAATTGGACCCTGTCAGCTACGGTTGAACTGAGGCTTTCTGAAAAACATAGCGTTCCGTCCCGATGTTTTCGTCCGCATGCGGTTACGCTTAGGCTAGACTCATCGCGGCAACGCCCGGCCACCGCGGTCCTTAGGGTGATCGGACTTTCCCAGGAGGGGGCACCGTGGGACGGAAATCTGCTTTTGTCATGCTTCCAAAAAGACTGATCTACATCCTGTTTGTCGCCTCGCTGCCTTTGCTGGCACAAGGTTGTTCGCACAATCAGACAGACTCACGTCCTTTGTTGCGCCTCAGTATGATCCCTACGACGGATCCCGGAAAGATTATCCGCGAGAGCCAGCCTTTTATCACGTATCTGGAAAAACAAACCGGCGCAAAGGTCGATCTAAGCGTTCCGACAAACTACGCCGCAGTGGTGGAGGCGGTATCGAGCGACCGCGTGGACATCGCGTATTTCGGAGGCTTTACTTTTGTACAGGCCTCCGCACGTGCCGGAGCTTTGCCCCTGGTCCAACGCGAGCGAGACCAGAATTTTCACAGCCTGTTTATTACCCAGGCAAAAAGCCCTATTCATTCGCTAACTGATTTGAAAGGACGCAGCTTCGCTTTCGGAGATGTCAATTCGACATCCGGCCACTTGATGCCGGCGTACTTCATGCAGCAGCAGGGCGTGGACCGCACGGTGATCGACAAGGCCATTTACACCGGGGGGCACGACGCAACCGCACTGGCTGTCGCCAACGGCAAGGTCGATGCCGGCGCCATGGACGAGCAGGTTTATGCGCGAATGACTAAAGAAGGTAAGTTGAGCGAATCCCAGGTACGCGTGTTCTATACCACGCCGCCCTTCTTCGATTACGTCTGGGCCGCGCGTGCAGGGCTCGATCCCGCCGTGGCTAAATCGTTTTCAGATGCCATGCTTTCTCTCGATGCCGGGAATGCTGAGCAGAAGACGATCCTGGATCTATTAGGCGCTTCTAAATATCTAAAAGCCGAAGACTCCAGCTATAACCCGCTGCGGCAAGCGGCGAAAGACGCCGGACTATTGAAGTGAATTATTCAATTGAGGACGTCAGCAAAAGTTTTTTTGTGGGGCGTCGCGGCACGCCTGCGCTGGAGGGTATCTCTTTAGCAGTGACCGCGGGCGAGCATCTGTCTGTTTTAGGCAGCTCCGGCGCCGGCAAAACCACTTTATTCCGGCTGCTCAACGCTACCCTCCGTCCTACCCGCGGATCGGTTCGCGTTGACGGATGCGATTTCGGCGCGATGTCCACTGCCGAATTGCGCGGCGTTCGGCGCCGGATCGGCACCATCTACCAGCAACATAATCTTGTGCCTTCACTCACGGCGTTGCAGAACACGCTTTGTGGCTGCCTAGGACGATGGTCCATGGCGCAGACCGTGCGCAGCATTTTCCGTCCCGGGGCAAACGATGTGCAGGAGGCCATGCACGCGCTCGAACTGGTTGGTTTGGCGGACAAGCGCCTTTCTCGCGCTGATGAACTTTCCGGCGGGCAGCAACAACGCTTGGCTATCGCGCGCGTGCTTATGCAAAAACCAGAAGTGATCCTGGCGGATGAGCCGATAGCGTCGCTCGACCGCGCCTTAGCCGACGAGATTATTTCTTTGCTCGTGCAGGTGGGCTCGGAAGGCAAGCGGACGCTCATCGTGGCGCTTCACAAAGTTGAATTGGCTTTGGAACATTTTCCGCGGGTCATAGGCCTGGGCCGGGGCAGGATGCGTTTCGACTTGCCATCGAACACCGTGCACGAAGATGTTTTGCAAGACCTTTACGGAAACCACACGCGTGAGGCTGGGCGAGCTCAGGATGAAGACCGTTTCCAACGCGAATTCGGCTGCTCTCGATAGCGAGTTTTTCTTGCGTGAGCGTGTCTTGACGCTGCGTCGCGCCGCTGCGCTTGTGGCTGCCTTCGTTGGTCTGGTGATTTGTTGGCAGGTAGACGGCGTTCGGCTCGGCACTGTCTTCCAGCGCTCCACGGCCGATGCTTTGTGGACGTTGCTGCGTGGACTTTTTCCTCCGGACCTCTCGCTTGAATTCTTGCGCGTTGTGTTTCGGGCGTTGCTCACCACGGTGGCGACGGCAATTGCTGGAACAATTCTTTCAGTGGTGATTGCAATTCCGCTCGCGGCATTATCAACGCCCATTTTGTGGCGGCACGGAATCCTGGTCGCGGCGGACGAAGGCAACCCGCGTGCGACTTTGCGAGCGGCCGCGAGTCGTGCGGTGCTCGCGTTTCTGGGGTTCCTACGCGCAATTCCGGATCTAGTCTGGGGTCTATTGTTCGTAACCGCAGTGGGCCTGGGATCTCTCGCGGGTACGCTGGCTCTGACGGTTTCCTATGCGGGCATGTTGGGCCGCGTCTATGCCGACGCCTTCGCGGATGTGGATCCGCGCCCGCTCGAGGCATTGCAGGCCGTCGGAGCAACGCGAGCTCAGATCTTCCTGCGCGGTATCTGGCCGCAGGCTCGTCCGACGGTGACGGCCTACTCGCTTTATTCTTTCGAGTGTTGTGTTCGAGCTGCTTCGGTTTTGGGCTTCGTCGGTGCTGGAGGTATCGGGTACGAGATCAGCCTTTCCATGCGCTTGTTCGAATACGGCCAAGTTATGACGCTGATTCTCGCGTTCGTGTTGCTGCTGGCCTCGACCGACGCGGTGAGCCGGCGTTTAAGGCGAAGCTTGGAGCCAAACGCTAGCAAAGCGGAAAGCCCCTGGGTCGCGCGAGGAAATTCGCCATCAGGGGGCGAAGGTTTTACCTGCGCTCTACAATGGGTTCGGTACGCCGTTGTGGCCGCGGTATTGACGGGCAGCTTTTATTTCGCGGGATTCACTCGCGACCATTTTGGTGAGGCACATGCCCTAGGCAACATGCTGCGCTTTTGCCGCGGGATCTTTCCGCCAGACCTTGCAAAAGACTTTCTATTTGGCCTGGGACCATTGGTGCTGCAAACGCTGGCGATCTCGATTTTGGGTACATTAATAGGAATCGTGATCGGTGGGATTCTGACAATTCCCGCGACTTCGAGTTTGGTCCTGGCCCAGCGGGACTCACCTGGTGCCCAACACATCTCGGACCGTGGTCTGCGTTGGAGCATTTTCTGGACGGCTCGCCTTGTACTGAACGTGTTGCGCTCCATCCCCGATCTGGTTTGGGTGTTGATCTGTATTGTGGTTATCGGTATCGGCCCGTTTGCCGGCACCTTAGCGATCGGTTTGCATACGGCGGGAGTGTTGGGAAAACTTTACGCGGAAACGCTGGAGGAAGTGCCCCGCAAACCGGTGGAAGCGCTTCGCGCGCTGGGTGCGGGTCCAGTTCAAGTTTTATGGTGGGGACTCTGGCCACAAGCCAGACGAATGCTGGCCAGCTACACCATCGTGCGTTGGGAAACGAACCTACGCGTCTCAGCCATCCTCGGGCTCGTGGGCGGAGGCGGTCTGGGGCAAGCCATCTACAACAACGTGCAACTCGGTTTCTACGCGAGGTTAGGGACGCTGCTATTGGTTATTTACGGGCTGGTGATGATCTCCGATCGGATCGGAGACACCGTGTTCCGGCGTTCGGCATCAATTTGACATGCGCGCTCAAGACACAGCACGGTTCGAACGGGCGGGTATGCAGGACGGCTTGGTTCGTTCCGTGCCGTCGGGCGGTTTCGCGATCGGGCTGGGCTTGACGAACGAATGCAATTTATCCTGCTCGTTCTGCTACCGCGATCCAGCCCGACTCGACCGCCTGAGCCTCGAGCAAGTGCGTTCCGCTATGACCAGTCTTCCGGTCCGCTCCGTGAATCTTGGGACCGGTGAAAATGGAATGCACCCCCAGTTTCGTGAAATCCTGGCGTTTCTCCGATCCCTGCCAGTGAAGCTCACCATCACCTCGAACGGGCACAGCGTTGCGGTGCTCACCGACGCGGAACTGCGCGCTTTTCACGACATCGAGTTTTCCCTAGATTATGCAACCGAAGAGAAACAGGACGCCCAACGCGGCGCCGGAAATTGGGCGCTGATCCAAGAGCAGGCGCAGCGTTGCATGCGACTCGGAGCTCCAGTCACTTTCGTCGCGGTAATGATGAAGGCCAACTATCTGGGACTGGTCAACGTAGCGCGCGTCGCCAAGCGCTACGGGGCGCCGCTGCGCGTCAACGTCTATCAAGCGGTTCGTTCCGACCTGTATGCGCTGACCTATGAAGAATATTGGCAAGGCTTTCGTGCGCTATTCGCGCAGACCGATGTGATTGCCATCGGGGAGCCACTGGTGCGCGCCATGGCAGGTCTGCCTGCAAGGGCGGGCGGCTGCGGAGTCAGCACCGTACGCGTCACGCCCCGCGCAACCACGCAGCCGTGCGTTTATTGGCCAGGCGCCGGCGAGCCGCTTTCGCTGCTGGTCTCACTCGGTTCGGAAATTGTTGAAACTTCGCCGTTCGTGGAGGCGCGTACCGCGCCAGAAGCGTGCTACTCCTGCGAGTATCTCGCGTCTTGCTACGGCGGATGTGCGGGACGCCGCCGGCTACAAAACGCTCTGCGCGAGCCAGACTTTTATTGCCCCATCGTTCGAGGGAAAACCGAAAAGTTTGAAATTCACATGGCTCCGGAGCGAGAACTGCCCAAGGGCGAAAGCGCGTGTACCACCATCGTGATCGCCCGCGATTAGATTTGTGCTTCAACGACAGGGAAGCACTGTGCAGTTGACACGGCGCGTAGGAAAACAGATTCCGACCGATGGAGACTGAGAGGAGATTTATGACTGCCAACCCGAACTTATCAACCACCAATCCCCAAGAAGCTCCCCAGCCGCAGGCGCGCCTTGGGCTGGCCATCGTACGGCTGACCATTGGCGCAATGTTCGTTTGGGTTTTCTTCGAAAATCTGGGCAAAGGCCTCTACACGCCAGCTGGTTACGCCGGCCTTATCAACTACTACATCCAGCATGATCAGGCTCCGGCCGCTTGGAAGGCCGTCATGGCGGCAGCGGCCAGTCACGCCGCGATGGCGGCTCCGATGCAAGCGATTACCGAACTCGGTCTTGGGATCCTGCTCGTCGTCGGTCTGCTGACGCGCCCGACCGCCTTCGTAGCGTTTCTTTATTTAGGTAGCCTTTGGATCTCCGAATGGGGCACGGCGTGGATTTGGGAGCTGCTGGTTCCGGTGTTGGCATCGCTTGCTCTCTCAGTCGGGCGCGCCGGTCGAACGGGGGGCCTTGACGCGTTGCTGGCGCGGAGCTGGCCGTCCTCCCCATGGTGGTAAGTTGAGCCAAGCTCCTGTGCGAGTGTCGGTCGTCATTCCCACACACAACGAAGCGCAGTCCATCGGCCGCGTCTTAGCCGAGCTCCCGGCCGAGATTGTCACTGAGGTCCTGGTCGTGGATAGCAATTCGACCGATGGGACCCCTGAGATCGCCTCAAAGATGGGAGCCCGTGTCCTGCCCGAACCTCGTCGCGGATACGGTCGCGCCTGTTTGACCGGACTGGCTGCTGCAAGTAACCCCGACGTTGTAGTGTTCCTCGACGGCGACTACAGCGATCGGCCGGATGAGTTGCCGCTTCTCTTGAATCCAATCATTGATGGCCGAGCCGATATCACACTGGGCTCGCGCCTCGGAACGCAGTGCACTCACCGCGCGATGGCGTGGCACGCCGCGTTTGGCAACCGCCTCGCGGCTGCTCTGATCAGGCTTTTGTACGGCGCAAGGATTAGCGACCTGGGACCTTTTCGCGCCGCGCGATCGGATGTCCTTCGCCGGCTGGAGCTCCAAGAGAACACCTACGGCTGGGCGGTTGAAATAATTCTAAAAGGTACGCTCGGGGGATTCCGCATCGTTGAGGTGCCGGTGAGCTATTATCCGCGCATCGGGAAATCGAAGATTAGCGGAACGCTGAACGGCACAGTCGGAGCAGCGTGGTTCATCTTCTCGCTGATAGTGCGCTATTATTTTCGGCGTCGCAGGGCCGGAATTCCACGGCCGGCGTGAATCTTGGCGCATCGATCCCCTATGGAATCCTCCATCGAAAAAAAGGCGCCTCCGCTTGACACCGGTCGCACGCTGGTGATCATGGCAAAAGCGCCCAGGCCTGGCATGGTCAAGACCCGGCTGACTCCGAGCCTTTCAATTGAAGCCGCGACCGAGCTCTATCGCTGCCTTTTGAACGACACCATGGCGCTCGCGCGCTCGCTGAGTAATGTGGAGGTAGCCATTCTGGGCCCCGCTCCGGACGTTGAAGAACTGAGGCGGTTCGCGCGAGGTGCGGTCGAAGTCGTACCACAGAAAGGGGAGGGCCTTGCAGCCGGCCTGACTTCGGTGTTTGCCCACTTCACAGCGCGTGGCCGGCATCGCGTCGTTGCCTTTAACAGCGACAGCCCGCATTTGCCTGTTTCGATTCTCGAGCGCGCGTTTGAGACGCTCAGTGCTCGCGATGTGGTTGTCGGACCGACGCATGACGGCGGCTACTATCTGGTAGGGGCCAGCGCAGCTCATTTAGGGCTTTTCGATTGCGACGGCATGGGCACTGAGAGCGCGCTTGACGCGCTGTTGGCCCGCGCTCGCGGACTGCGGCTTTCTGTCGGCTTCACGGAACCCTTCTACGATATTGACGTGGAGGGCGACTTGACTCGGCTCGCCACGGAACTGCGGCTCGCTCCTGCCAGGGCGCCACGAACGGCGGTCTGGCTGGCACAGAGCGGAGCGGCGGTGGCACAGTTGCGTGCGGACACGGAAGACCCGTGAAGCTCACGCCGTCCCACAGGCTGTACGGGTTGGGCGCCATTCTGCTTGTCGCGTTGGTGATCTGCTCACGTAAATTCAGCAGCGTGGGCGAGCCGTCCTTCATCATTCCGCTGGCAGTTGCCGGTATCGCGTACCTCCTCGCCATTCGTGAGCTCTTCTACAAGCCGAGATTCCCGCGCCAGGTCATCGTCGTCGGGCTCGTGTTGGCTGCCCTGTGGCACATTCCATTTCTACTGCAGCCGCCGGGGCCAGACGATGACATTCATAGGTATGTGTGGGACGGCCGTGTGCAGCGGCTCGGCCTGAATCCTTATATTGTCGTTCCCGACGACCCTGTGCTTGCCGGGTTGCACACACCCGAAACTCGCACACTGAATAATCCGGAGGTCCCGAGCCCTTATCCAGCGGGAGCTCAGTTTTTCTTCCGCGCGGTTACTGCGATCCATGAGTCCGTCTTTGCGCTCAAAATTGCCTTTGTAGTTTGCGATTTCGCAATCGTTTTGGTATTGCTCGATATTTTGCGTCGTACCGGCCAAGGAGCCCACTGGGTGCTCGCGTATGCCTGGAACCCGCTGCTAGCGATTGCAGTGGCCGGCAGCGGCCACATTGATATTGTCGGAGTGCTGCTGCTCTTAGTGTCCGCCTCCGCCTTGGAACGGCGCTGGCGTGCATTTGCAGCCGTGACATTCGGGTTGGCTGTCGCGGTGAAATTTCTCCCGATTATCCTGCTGCCACTCTACTGGAGGCGTGTTCGTCTGCGCGACGGGGCGTTGGCGGCTGTCGTGGTCGGACTCTTGTACATTCCATTTTTGAACCGTGGGCGGATTCCGATCGGCTCGCTTGGCACTTACGTGCAGAGGTTCCGTTTTAATGATCCGGTGTTTGCAATGCTCGAGCGTGTGGCGTCTCCGCAGTTTATAGCCGGGCTCGCAGTGCTCGTCGGCTTTGTTGCCGCAATCTGGCTCAGAAGCAGGGCCCCGGAATGCCCTGCGGACGCATTCGCATGGCCCATCGCAGCATCGCTCCTGTGTGCGCCGGTCGTATATCCGTGGTACCTTCTCTGGCTGTTGCCGTTCGTGCGGTCGGCCTCGACGGTGCCGCTGATCATCTGGACAATCAGCGTCATCCCCACTTACTACGTTTGGCATTTGCGCGCGATTGGCCGGCCGTGGGCCGTTCCTGGCTGGATTATGCTGCTGGAATTCGGATCGATGGCAATAGCCGGTGCAATTATCGCGCATCGCCGATTCACAAGGCCGGCGGTAGCGTAATGCTTAATTGACTGCGTGCTTGGTGCGCATGCGATCTGTAGACCGGTGTGAGGCATCCAGCGCAGCCGCATGGGCCTGCAAGAGCACAATCACCCGAGGCGTGGGATATAATGCATCAAGGAGCGCACTCCATGACAATTGCGAGCCCTGGTTCGATAATTCGTCTTCTGGCTTTCGTGCTGCTGTTTTCTGCCACCACCACTTCCTGGGCACAGACGCGCCCGCCAATCGCCGACGAGATCGCGAAGGCCTATGGTCTCGATTCGTGGGGGCAAATCGAGGCGATCCGCTATACCTGGAATGCAACGTTCCCTGGTGTGAATGTTTCCCATTCGTGGGTCTGGGAGCCCAAGACCGGGAAGGTTTCCTTTGAGGGGAAGGATAAAGACGGCAAGCCGGTTAAGGTCAGCTACAATCATTCTCAGCTCGGCAGTGAACCTGCCAACGTAAAAGACGAAGTCGATCCGGCTTTCATGAACGACCAATATTGGCTGATCTTCCCGTTCCATGTCGCGTGGGACACCAGCGCCACCGTGGAAGATAAGGGCAAGCAGAAACTGCCGCTGGGGAAGGGTACGGCGGACCACGTGGTAGTGAAATATCCCTCGGATGTTGGCTACACGCCCGGCGATACTTGGGAACTTTTTGTTGGTCCCGACCATCGAGTCCAGGAATTCATCTACCGCCGCGGCGGACCCAAGAAACCGAGCGTCGTAATCGCCACATGGGCCGGCTACAAGAAGGCCGGTCCTCTTGTGATTTCAACCGAGCACCGCGGAACGGCGGACGGCAAACCGCTGCACCTGTTCTTTACGGATGTCGCCGTCAAGCTGACGGGGTCAGACACCTGGATTAGCGCGCAATAAACAACGGAGGGGCTCGTTCGGGCAATTGGGTGTAGAGGAGCCTGCGGGTCTAGCCACGCTGTGAAGCGAACACTAAAATCTTTAGCGCCATGAATTCTGAACTGTCAAACTTGCTCCGTGGCGCGGTGGCGATTATTCCTCCGCGGAGAGCTACCATTCCGCCTCACCCAGCTGACGCCGGCACCAATCAGCGGCGCGCGCTCGAACAATTCTGAAACAACCAACTCAGTTGAAGTGTCCGCTAGCCCCTCTCGGGCATGCCGCAGGAAATGCGCCGCAGCCCGCGCAATTCCACCGCCCAGGACGATGCGATCGGGAGCAAACGCCAGACACGTCTGCCTCAGCACCTTGCCGAGTTCCGTTCCAAAACGCTCGAAGGTTTGCTGCGCCTCCCGCTGGTGCACCGCGGACGAAGCAATGTCACGTACCTCGGCGTTCTTGCCCGTGAGCTGCTCAAAGATTCTCTGGATCGCCACCGTGGAAATAACGTCCTCGACAACGCCGTCGCGATAGGCTTGATTCCAGATCTCGCCGCCAGGGGGAACGCCCGGGCCTTCCACGACGATATTGCCGTTAACCGCGAATGCCGATCCCACGCCGGTTCCCAGAGTAATTCCAATGGCGCGCTTGGCGTCTACCGCGCCGCCCTGCTGCATCTCGCCGATCAGGGATGCCGCTGCATCATTCAGAAAGTGAATGTCACCCGGAGGACAGCAGAGCCGTTGAGAAAGTTCACGGCGCAAATCCAGTTGGTACAGGGGTTGAAATTTGTGCCGCATGTGACTGATGCCGCGTTCATAGTCGAACGGACTTGGCATGGCGATAGCGATTCCCTGGGGTGAGGCTGGCACCGGAAGAGTAATGCGCATCAGTGATTCAAACGTCTTGAAAAACCTTTCAGCGTCGCCGTCCGGTAGTACGCGCAGGTCGCGAACCGCACCGATGTTGCTCGACGGCGGATCAAAGAGGCTGACAGCCATGTGGCTTCCGCCAACATCGAAGACCAAAATTGGAGCGCTGCGACCGTCCAACACCACACCTCGCCGACACGACATTACCTTACACCTTCACTTCACGATCCGGGAGCCGAACATAAATTAGCGGGCGAACCGCTTCGGAGGGCTCGCTTTTTTCTGTCCCCTTGTTTCGGGTAGACCTTGCGAAATCGGAACCGCGCCCCGTTTGTGAGGTAACTGTCGCAAGTAAGGCGATCTTTCATCTAAAGGCAATACCCGATTGCCCTGTGTCCCTAGGTGAATACACTCAACCCGAGGGCTCTATGGCTCAGGTGGAGCGCAACGAAATGTGCGCTTGCGGACATCCGCAATCGCTACACAGAACATATGGTTGCACGGGCACGCGGTCCAATCCAGACCCCAAGAAAACCGATCGCGTTTGGTGCCAGTGCAAAGCATTCCAAGCGCAAAAGGCCGCTCACGCTCGCTAGCCATACCGGAAGATTCGATGTGTGGCGCAAGAGGACGGATCTCAGCGCTCCGTTGACGTGTGGGTGTGAGGCCCTCGAGAATTTGCGTTTCTTATTTGGCGTGCTTGCGGGAAACACAATGAGTTTCGTCGTCGCCCTCTATGAGGGCTCTCGGTTAGTCGCGCACAGCCGATTTGTCTGTGTCAAGCGCTTCACCCCTCGCGACGATCTCGGGTTCCTCTTGTCTCTGGTCGGCGAGATTGGCCAGGAGCTCATAGGACCGTAGCCGGTCAGCGAAGTCGTAGGTGTTCGTCACCACAATCAGCTCATCCGCGCGTGTCTCCTCCAGAAACTCATTCAACCGTGCGGCGACGCGTTCGGCCCCGCCGAAAATCGCTGCTCCAAATTTTGCGGCTACCATCTCTCGCTCTTGCGCTGTCCATTGGAGGTTCTTCGTTGGCGGCGGCAACGGTCCAGGCACGCCACGGATCAAGTTCAGAAACATTTGGATCGGGGTTGTGGCCAGAAACTGAGCGTGCTCGTCTGAGTCCGCCACCAGGATCGGAATTCCGACCATGACGTAGGGCCTGTCAAGAACTTGGGAGGGACGAAAGGACGAACGATAGATGTGAAGAGCGGGCAACAGAGGTCCCGGCTGAAAATGAGCGGCGAACGCAAATGGCAAACCGAGTCTCCCGGCGAGTCGAGCGCTAAAGTCGCTCGAGCCGAGCAGCCATAGGGGCACGTTGGTGCCTTCTCCGGGATAGGCATGTACTTGCTGGGGAGGATGTGGTTCGCCAAGATATCGGCGCAACTCGTCCAGAATCGCTGGAAAATCGTCATCCGTACCGTGGAGAGAACCGCGAAGCGCCTGCGCCGCAGCGGGATCGCCACCGGGGGCGCGGCCGAGGCCCAGGTCGATCCGGCCGGGGAACAGCGATTCGAGCGTGCCGAACTGCTCTGCAATGGCAAGAGGCGCATGATTCAGCAACATGATGCCCCCGGAACCAACGCGGATTCTCGAAGTCGCATTTGCGATGTAACCGATCAGAACCGAAGTCGCCGAGCAGGCGACCCCCCGAATGTTGTGGTGTTCCGCGAGCCAGAATCGCCTGTAACCCAGGGATTCTGCTCGTTGGGCCAACACGCGCGCGTTGCGGAAAGCTTCCTCAGCCGTTCCTCCCTCTCGTAGGTGCGCCAATTCCAGAATAGAAAGCGGAGTGTTCGCGAGACGTGGATAATCTGGCATGGCTTCCTGAATTCTCCCGCCCAGAAAAAGAACCGGGGCATCAACTAACCACCTGGATTGGATGCTTGGGTTCTCTTACCGATGCGAACGAAAAGTCATGCAAGGAAAGGGTTGCGAGCTAGCTGATGCGTCATACGGCAGCTTTGAGACCAATTTCGGTGACTCGCTGCCTGTAAGGTTGGCATTTTTGTGATTGGTAGAGGGCTGCGGCCCGGTGCTGGGGACGGGCCGCAGTTGGGTTTGGGCTGCGAACTAAAACGTTACGGATGCTTTTATTTGAATGATTCGAACCGAAGCGTCTCCGCCAAGTCCTGAGCCGAGAATGCTGGTCGGCTCACTGACGGCTGAGGAGATTGATCCGAGCGCTCCAGTCAGATTAGCGTTTGGAAGATTGAAATTCGGATGGTTGAACAGGTTGAAGAACTGGAAAGCCAACCCGAATTGACCTGCTTCCCAGTGAGGGATTTTTGTCATCTTTTGCGCCGTGAAGTCGGTATTCCAGTAGCCGGGCCCGCGGAACTTATTGCGCAGTCCACCGATAAAATTCGTCTCCGACGTGGACGGCACGAATTGGGCGGTGGTAAGGCAGGGGGTCGCGCCCGTCGCTGCG
>DATHPO010000370.1:0-14427 GCA_035483835.1 Terriglobales bacterium | reverse complement strand
GGCGAAGTGTTCGTTGGCGTATTCTATGCGGCGGTAGTGCTCTTCTTTGAATTCGTTTTCTTCGGTGTCCGGGGTGGGATCGCGGCGTTGCCAGAAGGCTTCGATGAACTGATCGCGCTCTTCGTCGTTGGAGAGTTGTTTAAAGGCCTTGCGCTCATCGTCGGAGATAATGTAGACGACGTCTTCGTCCAGCCATTTCTTGTAGGTCTTGCTGAGTTCCTGCTTGAGGGCCTTGGCGTTTTCTTTCTTTTGTTTTTCGCTGATTGGACGTTTCAGCGGGTCGATTGCCGGGGCGGTGTTATTCGCGGGAGCGGCTTGGCCACTCGTAGTCTGATCGGTGCTTGATGGCTTGGCATCCTGCTGGGCCACTGCGGACAAACCCAGCCCAAAAAGGGACAGCAATAAGAACGATGAAAGAAGGTAGCGTTGTAAACCTACCTGGAACATAGAAGGGTACTCCTCGCACACTATCTCGTGACTAACATTCTATGTCTTCGGGTACCTGAAGGCAAGGCTAACCCGCACGCCCTTAACAAATTGTAGGATGCAGGCAACTGTTGCGGAGGTGCCTGCGTGGGCGGTGTCCTGATTCGTCTTTTTTTCTGGGATTTCTGGCGGTATTGGCAAAAGGCGTTAACCACGGAGGACACGAAGGTGCACAAAGGAAAGCAGATAGCTGCCGGCCGAGGCTCTTTGCTGCCTTCTCACGACTATCGCTTTAATGATGCTCGGATATAGTCTGCCAGGATCTTGGCTGTCTGGGCGTTTAGCGCGGGTTGTGGGCTGTCCGGGCCGGTCTTGGAGGCTAGAGGCTTGGTCTTGATTCCGATGTACACGGCGTCGTAGGTGGTATCGCCCAGATTTTCAACCTTGTGCTTGAACGCCGGGTACCAGCGGGACTCGCCGGGTTTGGCGTAGACCTCTTTCGTCTTTCCGTCCTGATCGGTAAACCGGAGGTGTCCAGCGGTGAGAACTACGACGACTCCGCCGGGATGGTCGTGCAGGCCGGATTTCTCGTGGGGGCCGTAGTGTACGTCTACCACCTGCACCCATTCATTCTCAAAGGCCAGTTTGTAGTGCTTAGACTCGACTTTGGTGGGATCCTGTGCCAGAACGGGACTGATCACAACACATGCAAACGCTACCGCCCAGAATAGTTTGGACAAGATGATTTCCCCCTCTGCACGAGCGATCGGATTCTGTGCGATGGCGCAAAGCTACTCTGGGTTTAACAGACGTGTCAACAATGGAAGAGGAAATGGACCAAAGTGGTTAGAGGGAGATTGACTCTTGTTGTGGCCTCTTCAGCAATTGGGCGAGTGCAGGGATCCTTCGTTGGGAGTCCTTGGCAAGGCCGAGGATTCCGCTGCCTCAGGATGACAGTGCGAGATGAGAGTGGTGAGCGACACGCTGTATGTTTGCTGCAACGTCGGCCGGGCTGTGGAAAATCTTGTCAATAGGCAAAATTTACACGAATGGGGTTAACTTGCTGCATCTAATCCAAATATAATTGTAGCAAAGTTGGCGGGTTTACCTATTTCAACATGATATAATAGAGGTAGACAATCAAAGAAAGGGACGCGGCCTATTCAGGCCGCGTTTTTTATTGGACCTATGAAATCAGGCGGAAAACTATCCAAGAGATGCAAGGGGCATATCAAGAACTGCAAACGGCGAGGCGAATGGTCGGAGCTTCAGTTCATGGCGCGAGCCGCGAAAGAGGGTCTGCGCCTGGCCAAGCCGTGGGGAGATTCGTCGCGCTATGACGTAGTGGTCGAAACCGGGGGACGCTTCGTGCGGGTGCAAGTGAAATCGACGGCCAACCGCCAGCCCAATGGTGCATACGTTTGCGGCGTCCATCCGAGCCCGGGCAGCGGGCTCTACAAGCGGGGAGACTTTGATTTCCTGGCGGCTTACCTTACTCCTGACGACGTTTGGTTCATCATTCCGGGGAGACTGATCGTCAACCCGCAAAGGAACTCGATCACGCTGTATGCTGACGGCGTGACGAATGACTGGACGCCTTATAAAGAGGCTTGGGATTTGCTTCGCAATCACCGGCGGCGCGCAAGTCCGTACCCCGGACTGGATGAAAGTCAAAAATAATGCCGAGTTCCGACAAAAGCGTACAGCTGGGGCGTGGCGGGACGGAAGCTATATCGTGATACCTTCGGAGTTAGCGAGGGTGCTTGTGCTCTTTGTTTGCGCATTCTCGTGCCACTGCGGAGGCGCGAATGGCTGATCGGATTCCACCATGGGGGAGGGCTCACCGAAGGGTCGAGAGACAAGCGGCTAGGGAGATGGCCAAGGAAATTATGCGCCGAGCCCCTCACACCACGAAATTCCGTTGGGACATCACCCTTGCGCTGGGAGTAGCTGTGATGGCAATAGCCATCGTCTTCGCTCCCCCAGGCACGTGGGGTGTGGCTGCATTGTGGCTGGCAATCATGTTTGCATTGGGTATATACCCCGCCTGTCACCTTGCTGAATCTGTCTAGAGGCTTCGGGTAACCTGGATCGCTGATCTAGTCGGTGTGCTAGTGCTGGCAGCAGCAGTGGCGATATTCGGCGTGTCGGAGTGGCACCCTCACCGCCATACTCTGTCTGCTAGGGAGCGAAGGTCGTTTGAGAACGTACTGAGGCCGCAGAAAGGCTCCGATCTGGAAGTTCAGATCGGCTGTCCGGGTGGCGACGAAAAAGCGTGCGTATACGCTGGACAGTTCATCAATCTCTTCGGCGAGTCCGAATGGAAGGTTCAGCCTCTGGTTTCCCGCCTCACACTCTCTAAGGCCCTGGATGGCGTCACAATCTACCGGCGTGGGGGCAACAAAGAAGATATGATGAAGCGCTGGAATTCCGGGGGCTGGCTTGGCATCAACGAGCCACATCTTTTGGCTGTGCAGAATGCATTCAGAGCAATTCATATCGAAATAGACGGCGGAGCTAACCCCGATATCGCGGAGAACGTAATGGTGGTCTATGTCGGTCCAGAAAAAGATAACGAGGGCGAACCGACCGAGTTAACAAGGGCTACCGATTGGGCCACCGGGAAAACGAAAGGGCCGTTCCCTAAGCCGCAGTGAGTTCTCTAGATTCGAGACTTTCGACGCAGCGATCACGACTTCGGGGTGGCGAAGAGGTCCAGTTCCACCACTTTTAGGCGAAGGCGGGAAAGGATAGCCCAATGACCTGTTGCCACGCTCGTTGCCTGGATATTTTTCGTGGCGGTCGGTTACTAAAGTTGTAATACTCTTGTAGCGCCGTCGTATGCTAAATGCGCGCACAATAAGCACAGAGGCGCGGTACATCCTTGAGCGTCACAACCGCGAAGTCGATCTTGTCACTAGCTACCTGCACGAAGCTTCCGTTCTGGTTCTTGTGTTCGGCCTGCTGGATACGTATGCAACCAGGCGATTGGATTGGACGGTTGCAAAGTTTGTTGTGTTCGTCGCCTTTGCGCTTTTCGCGGGGGCATTGGCAACCCCGTGGATGGTATATCAGTGCTTGCGGGGCATCCTACTGCAGGTTTGGGTAAATCGATATATTGCGTGGAGGATCAAATCATGGCTATCTCGTTGACGGTCGCGTTAATTGCGGGTACATGCGCAGCCGTGTTCCTCCTGGTTGTCTTGAAAATCGCCTTCCAAGAGCTGAGCAGTAGACCGTCGCAACTGGTGCTAGGCGCTGTTGAACAGTATCGTTCGGAAGAGGCCTCAGAAGAACATCGCGGAGCAGCCTACAAACACATTCCTGCCTGATAGTTGCAGTCCGGAAATTGCAGAGATCCTTCGTTGGGAGTCCTTGGCTTTCGCCAAGGACTCCGCTGCCTCAGGATGACAAAACTCTCCAGCGCTGTCATCTCGAGCGCAGTACATGGATTCGCTCGCGAGTTTGTTCACGGAGTTGGCAGAGTTGGTGTTTTGCATGTGCTACGGACCTAGGGACCGCCAAATCACGTTCAGGCGTGACCGCGGTCACAGTCAGGAATGAGGGATTGACGGAGGATAGGTCCATTCAGCAATCAAAGATTCGTACCGTTGCACGAAAGATGCTGGGAGGTGCGACGGATTTGCTCCTTGGTTGTTTGGTAGGCTGCGTGACTGACTGGCAACAGGAAACTCGCAGCCTTTTTTATTTTCTGCCCTCTTTTTTGCTCGGGCCCGGAACTTAGGGTTTCGGCAACAGGCCCAGGTCTCGACAACCGCGAGACCTGGGGCACCCGTCAGAAAGCCCTGCTAAAATCGTTCATCCTGGGCTGTTAGTTCTATTAGTTGTGAAGCTCTCCGAATTCAGTTCAACTTCTGAGCGAGCGTACGGAGGAGATCGAATTGGAAACGCTGCTCACGAGGGTCCAGAAGTTCACCGTCCTGGCACTGGCTGCAATGCTCTGCCTTGTGGTGATCCTCTCCACGCTGCATCTGGGCGTGCTGATCGCCGACGAAATCTGGCAGCCGCCTCGGTTTCTGATTCGGGTGCAGGGGCTGCTCGAGATTTTTGGATACTTCCTACTGGTACTGATCGGAGTGGAATTGATCGAGACGTTAAAAGCGTACCTGAAGAAGGACGTGATTCATATTCGCGTTGTCCTCGAAGTGGCGCTGATCGCTATGGCGCGCAAGGTGATTGTGGAAGAACCTAACACGGTGCCAAGCCTGACGTTGTTCGGGATTGCGGCCCTGATTCTCGCGCTCGGCATTGCGTTTCACGTTGAGCGGCAGGCGAGAAGAGAAACGGTTCACGATTGATTGATGTTGAATTCTGGATTCAAATGCCATCGGGGAATCCGCCGCGATGCAGCACCATGGGATAGTGCGGAAGGGTTTCGGGCTTGCGGACCGACGCTCGCCAACCTAGTAGTTTTCCACGTTTCGGCTGGCACTTCTCATGGTTAGACAAGAAATCCCGAGCGTCTAGACTAGTGGAAAGTGTCGGAGCCGCAGTGCGGGAATGTTGGGAAGTTCGAGCAATTCCATCGGGAAGCCTTACGAGTTACTCCTGCGATGATTCGTCGATGCGGGCGCCTCGGTCGTGGCCAATCGGTTGGCAGCGATTCAATCTATGGTTTATTTTCGTGGTCGTTGTCACTGCTGTAGCAACGGGATATGCGCAGGATCCCGCCTCCAATACACCCGCTCCCGCTGCGGACAAAGGTGCCTTGCAAGTGAATTGGTTGTACGGGAGTTTTGTTCCCAAAGAAGTTCCGCTGGAGGCGCTGACACCGGCTCAGCGATGGAAGCTGTACACGCGGATGACCTACACGACGTATGGCATCTACATAAAAACCGGATTTTTCACGCTGCGCGACCAGATCGCGAATAGTCCGCCAGAGTGGGGACAGACTGCCGCGGGTTTCGGCAAACGCCTGGGGACGCGCCAAGCTCAATTCGTAATACAGAACTCCCTCACTGCTCTGGGGGATGCAGCGGTGGGCTGGGAACTTCGCTATGACCGGTGTCGCTGCGACGGGCTTTGGCCGCGCACCTGGCATTCCATCGCGAGAAACTTTGTTACCTACGACAGAACTGAAAAGAACTTGCGGCCGCAACTGATGCCCTACGCGGCCGCCTTCGGGGCTGCGGTCGCCGCCGCAGCCTGGCAGCCTGACAATCCAAATTTGCTGGTCAAAGGGTACCAGGGCGCCATCACCCAAGCCGGAGTTGGAATCGGAATAAATTGGCTGGCTGAGTTTGCTCCGGAGATCAAGAAAGTGCTCCGCAGGAACAAGGACAAAGCTGTAAACAAGCCTTAATCGACCTGTCCACAATTATCCCTGATCGGCTTCGATGGTCATCATCGAGCTTCCCACGTTGGGGACGGCAACCGGTTTCTTATCCCCTGAGGTGGTAGACTCTGAGGTTTTCCTGCTTGTCGGAGAAGCCTTTATGAACATTCAGCGTGTCGGAGTTGTGGGTGCCGGGACGATGGGCAATGGCATTGCGCATGTCTTTGCTCGCAGCGGTTACCGGGTTGTGTTGTGCGATGTGGAGCAGCGGTTTCTGGATCGAGGGATGGAGACAATTGGGAAGAACCTCGACCGGGAAGTCGCGAAGAACAAGATCACGGCGGAAGACAAGGTGGCGGTGTTGAAGCGTATCGAAGGGGCGGTCGGGCGTGCGCGGTTGGCGGACTGCGATTTTGTGGTCGAAGCGGCTACGGAGAAGTTCGACATCAAGACGGAGATATTTCGCGATCTCGACCGGCTTTGCCGACCTGAAATTATTCTTGCCTCGAACACATCGTCGATCTCCATCACCAAGCTGGCGGCTCTGACCAAACGGCCTGACAAGGTCATCGGGATGCACTTCTTTAATCCCGTGCCGGTGATGAAGCTGGTGGAAGTGATTCGTGGTCTGGCTACTTCAAACGAGACTTTTCAGACGGTGCGCGAGTTAGCGGTGAAACTGGAGAAGACTCCGGTTGAGGTGAACGATGCCCCGGGATTTGTCTCGAACCGGGTGCTGATGCCGCTGCTGAACGAGGCCATGTACGCGGTGATGGAAGGCGTGGCCACGGCGGAGGCGGTGGACGAAGTTTTCAAGCTGGGGATGGCCCATCCTATGGGTCCGTTGACCCTGGCGGATTTCATCGGCCTCGACGTGTGCCTTGACATCATGCGCGTGCTGCACGATGGGCTGGGCGATCCCAAGTACCGGCCTTGTCCGTTGCTGATCAGGATGGTGGATGCGGGGTGGTTGGGGAGGAAGAGTGGGCGGGGGTTTTATAAATATTAAAAGCTGCGAGTAGCTACTTCGGGGGTACCGTCAACGTGGCTGTCTAGGAGACGCAGCGCCGGTGCTAGATCTTCTCCTCCGGGAACTCTACCTCGAGGCCTAGCGGGTCGGTGAAGCGGTTGGTTAAGTTGGCTAGGCCGACCAGCAGGTGCAAGTCGACAATCTCTGCGTCGGAAAAATGCTTCTTCAATTTTTCAAAGTCGGCGTCGGTGACATCTCGGGAGGCGCGGGTCAGCTTTTCCGTGTAGGCCAAGGCCGTCTGCTCTTTCCCGGTGAAGCGGGAGTAGCTGCCGCTTTTGAGCGCTTGCCAGTCTTCTGCAGTCAATCCGACACGCTTTGACGAGGCCATGTGATGCTGCTGGCAGTAATGGCAGCCATTGATAAACGAGACACGGAGGTAAATCATCTCGTACAGCTTGCGGTCGAGCGATCTGCCCACACTGGCATAGAACGGTAGAAAGGTCTTCAGCATTTCTGGACGATGTGCCAATGCCTTTTGCGCGTTCCCCGGTTTGCCGCGCAGAGCTTTTTCGTAAATCTCTTTCACTTCGGGAGTGGCGTTTTCAGGTTCGACTAACGAAATGCGTGCCATGAGAACCTCGCGGGAAATTAGAATCGCACTCCGTATGATAAAGCAGCGGTCCCCGGCGTCGCCCGAGGTAAGCCAGCGGGAAAGGTATGACGTTGAACACGCAAGTGCACAGATCCTTCGCGCTGCTCAGGATGACAGCGTGAATTAGGCTGCAAAGTTAAGGACGCGGCACTCGGGCACTTGGGACAATTCAGAAACTCGAGGGGGAAATCAGGAAGGCGCTACTTCCGGCCGGGATGAGCTTCTCCCTTGGTGGAAAATACGGAGTAGGGCCATTCGTTCTCTTTCTTCGGCAGAGGCACGGCGGTCGCCGCGGGCTTGGGATCGATTCCCCAGTTCGCCGGGGCAGGCTGGATGCACCAGATATTCGCGGGCTCTTCCAGCGCGATTCCCACCAGCCAATACTTGCCTTCCGTTCCCAGCGGAACGCAGTTGGCCACGCGAGCTGGCGCGCTCGTTCCCCCAGGAAGTTCGTCGAGCAAAACCGCAAGGCCCGGTTCCAACGGCTGGCTGAGGCGCACGCCACATCCCTCTGTGTTTACAACCAGAGTATGGCAGTGCTCGCTGAATGGAACGGCCGGGTCAAGGCTGGCGAGGCGAAAAGGGATCTGCGCCCGAATTCGGGTACTACGACGTTCCGCTGCAATCGATTTCGCACCCGAGTTCATATCCGGACCATCTTTGATTGTACGTCGCGTGACAATCTTCGTTTGCAGGCCGCGGCGCAGAGTTGAAACCAAAGTAACCATCGCGGCCACTCGTGGTTTTGCCGCATTCGCGAATAATATCGTTCCAGCATGGCTACTGCCGCTGAGCCGCGACCGGTTCTATCCGCAGCCAGGAAACTGCGGCCCGTGCAAGCATTCCGTTCCAGCTCCGAGTTCGATTTGTTACTCGCCTGCTGCGCCGATTCATGCGGTGACGAAGGCAGCGAGCGTACCCGCAACATTCTGTCGCGTCCGCTGGATTGGGAACGAATGCTTAGGCTCGTAGACCACCATCGTGTGGTTCCACAGGTGTACAGCGAACTGTCGGCGCTCTCTCACTGGGTTCCGGTTCAGCATCTGAATGCGCTGCGGCTTCGTTACCAGGACAACGCCCGTAAGACGCTGTGGTTTACTGGGGAACTGGTTCGCATTGTTGGCCATCTTGAATCGGTGGGAATCAAGGCGCTGCCGTATAAAGGCCCGGTTCTCGCGCAGACTCTGTATGGCGAAGTTACGCGGCGCCAATTTGGCGATCTCGATATCCTGATCCTTCCAACGGATGTGCTCAAGGCGAGGGCCGCGTTGCATGATCTGGGATACAAACCAGCAATCGGGCTTGCGCCGCGACACGAGAGTGCTTACGTCAAAACTGGATACGAGTATTCGTTCAGGGCTGCGCACGGCTCAAACCTTCTGGAGTTGCAGTGGCGAATCTTGCCCCGTTTTTATTCCATCGACTTCGATGGAGCGGACTTTTTTGAGCGCTCTGACGAGATCGTCGTGGGCGGTCGCCGGATGCGAACCCTGCGGGCGGAAGATCTCCTGCTTGTGCTCTGCGTTCACGCCGCCAAGCACGTGTGGGTTCAGCTTTCATGGCTGTGCGACATCGCGCAACTGGTGAAGACCGGGCGGCTTGATTGGAATGTGATTCAGGACGAAGCCCGGCGGCTGGGAATCGAACGCATCGTCAGCCTGAATTTACTGCTCGCCCAAAAGTTGCTCGGCTTGCAATGGCAGTCCTCGCGTCAAGCGTGGGCATTCCAAAAGGGTCGATCAACAGCCGTCTTGGATGAAATTCTGCGCATCATCGAACGCGGGGTCGACTACGACACGGAATCGCTCTCCTATTTCCGCCTGATGATGCGGTTGAGGGAGCGCTGGCAAGATCGAGTGCGCCTCTTGTGGCGTCTCACCGTCACCCCGAGTGTGAAGGAATGGTCGGCGATCCAACTCCCGCAACCTTTGCAGCCGCTCTATCGCCTGCTGCGGCTGTCCCGGCTGGCCAAGAGATTGGCTTCCGCCGGATAGGCGCGCTCCGCATTCATAGTTTGGACAAGCCAGGCCGCTACCAGCCAATGCCCCCAATGCTCCCGTGACGATTGCTGTTTTCTTGTCCGACGTACGATTTTAATTGCATTGAAGGCCCTGTTTGGATGCTGCCGTTCTGGGCTTCTCGCTTGCGAACTACCCTCACTCCATGATCGTCGTCAACTTGAATCGTCAAATCGGAACAGCAGGAGGAGCACAGCCAAACATATTCGAGTGGGCGGGACTTGCCTGCGTATTTCAAATCAGCTGGCGATTTGCGACCAGCTGAGGCCGCTTTGCGGTCGATCAAGTAAAGTTTTCCTTCGTGGAGATATCGAAATGGAGTCGAGCAGCCCGGACGCGCGCACTTAGAGAGCATAAAATCTCCGAACTCGTGGTTGATGGCGAGGTGGTAGTGCCTTAGGGCTAATCAGCACGTCATCTACTTCCTCTCGCAAAGTGGGCAGCGTTTTCATAGCAGCCCTCAGCCAGCGCGCCGTGACAGCAGGTCTCGACGCGAAGAGCCGACAAACTCGCGGACCAGCGCGGCGATCTCATCTGCCGCCGTGTCCAATGCAAAATGACCGGCGTCGAGAATGTGAACTTCAGCGTTCGGGACGTCCTTGCGGTAGCGTTCCGGCTCGCCCAGGTCGAACGAGAGATCGTGCTTGCCCCAAATCACCAGCAGGCGTGGCTGCTTCTCGCGCATCCATGCTTGCCATTTTGGGTACGCGTCGACGTTGGTTCGATAGTCGTAGAAGAGGTCGCTTTGAATTTCAGCTTGGCCGGGCTGGCTGAGAAAGGCAAACTCATCGGTCCAGAGATCCGGATCGTAAAGCTCAATGTTCGGATCGTCTCCGATATGGCGTGTCTTCGTGGTCGGTAGCGACAACAGGTTTTGGCGCAACGCTTCTTCATGAGAAGGCCGGTCGGCCCAGAATGCCCGCCGTGTTGCCCAGTTGGCGCCCAGACCTTCGTTGTGCGACACAGCGTCCTGAACGATGAGAGTGTCTACGCGCTCCGGGTGCGCCAGGGCCATGCGGAAACCCACGGGGCCGCCGTAATCCTGCATGTAAAGTGTGTAGCGGGAGAACCCGAGCGCTTCGGTGAAAAGATTTATGACCGTGGCGATGTGATCGAAGGTGTACGCGAAGTTTTTCGGGTCCGGCCAGTCGCTGTGCCCGAAGCCGGGGTAATCAGGAGCAACCAGGTGATAGTTGTCTGCCAGCCGGGTCAGAAGGGGTTGGAACATTCGCGACGAGGAGGGCAGGCCGTGGAGAAAGAGAATGGTTGGGGCATCCTTTGGTCCCGCTTCCCGATAAAAAATTGAGAGTCCGTCAACCTTGACCGTGCGATAGAAGACCGGTTGTGACATAGGAATGTTCATCCTTTCTTGCGCTTCGAGACTGCTGTAGCCAACGTGATTAAGAAGAGTACCGCCGAGTCCTCGCGATTGTTTTGAAATTCATGGCTCCGGGCTCAAGTATGCGATCGAAATGCGCGATTCAATTCTCAAGCGTCAGGCTGCTATGCTCAACACGATTTTGCCGCGCTTATGCGGCGCGCCTCCAAGCATCTCGTGGGCGGTGCGAGATTCTTCCAGCGGGAGCACAGTTCCTACGTCCGTAACTAGTTTTCCGCTGTCGAACAGTTCCGTGATCTTGTTGAGGTGCGCGGTAGTCACCTCCACATAAAAGAACGCTGCTCGAACGCCATAGCGTTTTTGTGTCGCCTCGGGGACGGGTGACACGACGGAAACAAGAATCCCACCTGGCTTCAGAACTCGAAGCGACCGCTGCAGCGTATCTCCCCCGACCGTATCGAGGACGACATCCACTGCACCCACCGACTCCTCGAACCGCTCGGTTTGATAGTCCACAACTCTTTCAGCGCCCAGACCGCGGACGTAGTCGAGATCGGCGAAGGCGGCGGTCGCGACTACATGAAGGCCGCCCTGCTTAGCCAGTTGCACGGCATAGGCGCCAACGTTGCCCGCAGCCCCATGAATAAGTACGGTCTGCCCAGCGGTTACCTGGGCATAGTCGAACAGCATCTGCCATGCCGTGACACTTACGACCGGAGCCGAGGCCGCCTCGATGAAGTTTAGGGTCTTGGGCTTTTGCGCCATCATTCTGGCGGCAGGCAGCGCATATTCTGCGTATGCCCCAGTGAATTGCTCGTTTGTTGCCCCGTATACTTCGTCGCCGGCTTTGAATCCTGAGACTTCCGCTCCGATCGCTTCGACGATTCCGGAAAGCTCGGACCCGAGAATAAGCGGCAATGGCTGGTGGAGTCCGCTCTTGCCCTCGCGGATGAGTGCGTCCCAAGGACCTACTCCTGCTGCTTTTACGCGCACCAGCAGTTGACCTGCAGCGGGCGTTGGCCGGGGCTGGTCATCGTATACGATGACCGCGGGCGGACCGAATCGTAGAACTTGTGCTGCTTTCATGTCGGAACCCGGGCTTCGTGAAAACGTCCAATTTATGAATCAGTTGACCTTACATTGTCAGAACGACGCGGAACTCTGCCTTCCCGCTCAGCATGCGCGCGTACGCCTCGGCCGCTTTTTCGAGCGGATAGGTTTCAATCATGGGACGCACTCCGGTGAGTTCGGCGAAGTTCAGGGTGTCTTCGGAATCGGCTGGTGTTCCTGAGGACCAGCCCTGAATGGATCGACTTCCACTGATGAGCTGTAACGGTGTGACCTCAATGGGATCGAACGTTGCGCCGATCACCATGAGCTCGCCGTTCGGCGCCAGGCCATCGATCAGGGCGGACATCGCTTTCGAGCTTGGGGCAGTCGCCAGAATTACCCGCGCGCCACCGAGCTTCTGTAATTCCTCGGCTGGGTTCGCCGATTGGCTGTCGATGTAGATGGTCGCTCCGAGTTTTTTTGCCAGTGACCCGTTCTCGGGGCCGCGCCCAATAGCCGCGACCTCGTAACCAAACTTGTTGGCGAATTGAATTCCGAGGTGCCCGAGACCGCCAATGCCTTGCACCGCAACCAGGTCGCCTGGGAGCGCACCACCGTGCCGCAGCGCGTTGTAGGTAGTAATGCCGGCGCAGAGCAGCGGTGCTGCTTCGGCGTCTTTCAGACTTTCCGGTATTGAGACCAGCGCCTCCACGGGAGCGAGCATGTATTGCTGATATCCGCCGTCGTAGCTGATGCCACAAACTTTCAGGTTCCGGCAATTGCGAAAATCTCCGCGCCGGCACTCGCGACACGTGTTGTCCTGCCCGCCATGCCAACCGACGCCGACACGTTGTCCCTTTTTCCAGGCGGAAACGCCGGGACCCACTTCGTCGACGATACCTGCCACTTCGTGTCCTGGAATGCGGGGATACTGAATTCCGGGCCACAAGCCGTCTTTCGTGAGCGAGTCACTGTGGCATACACCGCAAGCCTGCACTTTGATCCGAACGTGTCCCGCATCCGGCGCTGGAATCTCGCGCTCGACAATCTCGAAATCCGATCCGGGCTTGGGAACTTGTGCCACCTTCATCTTTGTCATCTTCATTGGTACGACTCTGCTGGTTGCCATCAATCCTCCTATGAAGTTTCTTTGGTTCTTGAAAGGCACTTACTGCGTAGAAGATGACATTGTCGATGCTTTGGTTTCACTCGATGCGACGAACAGCGTTCGCTGATGCAAGGCGGCAGTCAGGTGATTTGCCAGTCGGGCCGAGGCCGCGACCGTGACCGTCCGCCAATCTCGACTTGTAGATCGAGGCGCGCTACCCATTAAATCCGACTCGTCGAGCCAGTCCTCTGCCGAGAGGTTGGCTTGCTCTGGGCCGAACAATTCCGTCACTGCTGCGATGAACGCCGATAACTCAATCTCCTCCCGATGCATCTCGTCGGCATATATCGAACTGGAAAATGACTCTTTCGTGTCCATTGGATACTCTTCATTTGACTGTGGTGCGGGCCAGATGACTGGCCTCTACGGAGCGCAATCAGTCTTGCGCGCAAACAGGATCGCGCCGCATGCGTGACAGGACTGGTTTCGACTTCTATCTCCCTTGGTTGGCATCCATTTGATGCGTTACGACTTTCACACAATGCCACTGACTGCGCATCACGGGATGGAGTGTTTTTTCGCTACCACGGAGGACTTGCCGATACCTACCACTTTTTGGGGAGGGGTAAGGGCGCGGTCATATGATCATAAAGATACGATCGGGAGGCGAAGAACCGACAACGGGTTGGACCAATGGGTTGGACCAATGCGCTTCAGGGTTCGCCCGTCTCGCTTTCTTCAAAGGAGATTTGCCGAAGATTCAAGGGCGGCTATGCCTAAAGCTGTGAGCCGCCGTAGACCACTCGTTCGCCGACCGATCACAGGCGAGTTCATCAATTCAGTTGCTGCCTTTGACGGCGAATCCGAGCCCGGGCGTCGTCTGAAAAGTCTCCCACTTGTTGCTGGTGCCGGGGTAGGTCGCGACTGTTGCCGAATCCACCTGATCGGTATCGATGACATTCCACGCATCCACGGTGTCCAATTCGTGGCCGTTGGTGCTGAGGACGACCCAATACTGTTTTCCGGCGCTGACCGGGATCCCTGCGCTGTCGGACTTTACCACCAGCGTGCAGCAGGTGCCGAAGCGAGGCAGGCCCGAAGTATTCCATGTCTTCAGTGCCTTGCCGGGCACACCGTTGTTGTCGGAGTTGAGGCTGAGGACGACGCCATTGGTTTTTCCCTGCGAATAGCCGACGGCCACTTCGATGGTGGTCACGGTGTGATCCGCAGCGGGCGTGAAGGCAGCCGCCATCCATTGCTCGCCCTGAGACGGACCCATGACGTTGTAGCCTGAACAGCACCAGTATTGGCCCTTGGGGTATTTTGCGGCAAGATTGTCGAAGATGGTGACCAGGCCAAAATCCTTGAGGTTAGTTGTAGTGCGGGTCGGGGACGATTCGGCCGCGAGCGTCATTTTCGCGTGCTTGCCCCAAATCATCGTTCCGTTGCTTCTCACGGCGAGGTCATTCTGGGCGACTGCGATAGTCGTCGCGGCAATCAACAGGAATACCACCGAAACCAGAAATTTCTTTGAGAACATGTGCCCCCCTTGGACTGAATAGTTTGGG
>DATHPO010000369.1:0-16024 GCA_035483835.1 Terriglobales bacterium | reverse complement strand
CATAGGATTCGTGTACTCCGCCGGAAAATTCACTGCCATCAACTTCCCCAAATCAAATGGAACCCAGGCCATCGGAATTAATGACGCAGGCGATGTTGTAGGCGACTATCTCGACTCCGCCAGCGTCCAGCACGCCTTCGTGAAGAAAGGCGCCAAGTACACGAGCATCGACGTGACCGGCGATACCTTGCCATACGCCTGGGATATCAACAACAGCGGCCAGATCCTTATGTTTGCCGTTGACTCAGCCGGCGATTACGTGAGCTTCGTCTACAACGGCAAGACCTTTAAGAAAATCGCTGATCCAAAGGCGGCTGCAACCGGAACAATTGCTCGCACCCTGAACAATAAGGGCGACGTGGCGGGCGCCTATTTCAATTCCACTGGCGACGAGATTGGCTTCCTGTTTCACGGCGGCAAGTACTACGATGTCATCGACCCAAAAGCCTCGACCCAGACCAAACCCGACGGAGTCAATGACACCCTCGAAATGGTAGGACGCTACATGAATAGCGGCGGCGCAACCCTCGGTTTCAAAGCCATCACGAAAGCCGCTGCTGGCGACAATTTTGTTCCCACCACTGACACCGGTGTTCAGGATTCCGGCGAGCGGAGCCTGGACCGGCGGCAAGCATCGATCACTCCGTAGTTGATCGATGCGGTGCTGATAGGCAAACGCGGCGGGGTGGAACTCTGGCTTGATCAGAGGATCCCGCCCCGCTCTTGTGAAGATCACACCCTGCGGGAGCTCCCCCGCTCGGTTCAAGCGAAGCCTTCCGGGATCGGTGGGCGCCGGTCCTCATCCGTGTACTTCCCCTGCGGGGCGGGCAAGATATAATGGCGGGTTGGCCTGTGGAATCATTGGTTTTTCGGGCCATCCACCCGGTCGTTTTCTGCCATGGGAACTTTTGCTTTGGGGGACCCGTATCTGAGGATGTGCCCCTTGGAGTGGGCCTAGTGTATCGACGGCGGACCGGCCGAAGACGACTCGCAAGAAATTCCGGGCTGGCCGTTCCTCAGACGAACGAGGACGAAAGCTGGCGACGGGGTTATCAGCACCTGAATGAGCACCTGATTTATGAAGACCTGGAAAAAAATTGCGATCGGTGCCGGGGCGGTGGTAGTGCTGGCCGCCATCGTCGGCTTTACCGTTTATCAGAGCCACAAGAATGTGGTCACGGTGCAGACCGGCAAAGCACAGCGAATGGATCTGGTTGCGGTGGTGAGTGCATCCGGAGAAATCCGGCCGAAGACGTATGTGAATATCGGCGCGAATGCTTTCGGGAAGATTATCCGGCTGTACGTCAAGGAAGGTGATCGGGTAAAGCAGGGACAAATGCTGGCGCAGCTCGAGAACGTGCAATCTGCGGCGGATATGGACGCGATGCAAGCGTCTCTGGAGGCGGCGCGTACAGATGCGGTGGCAGCGGAGGCGGCACTGAATACGTCAGCCGCTGATCTCAATCGGGCCAAGTCGGATGCGGAACGCTCGGACCTCGACTGGACGCGCGCCCAAGGTCTCTATAAAGATGCATTGATTGCGAAGTCTGACTACGACATGCAGAAAGCAAATCATCAAACTGCGGTCGCCGGATTGGCGCAGGCAGAAGCGCGGGTGGCCCAGGCCAAGGCGCAGAAGGATTCGGCGGATCGCCGCATTGCACAGGCCGGAGCCAATCTCACCCACGCTGCCGACGTTTTGAAGAAGACCACTTATCAGGCTCCGTATGATGGCGTAATCACGAATTTGCCGGTGCGCGAAGGGGAGACCGTGGTGATGGGAATCCAGAATGCCCCTGGCAGCACCTTGATGACGCTGGCCGACATGTCGGTGATCACTGCCGAAGTCAAGGTGGATGAGACCGATATCGTGAATGTGCAGATGGGCCAGGCCGCGCAAGTGACAATCGATGCGATTCCGAAGAAAACTTTCAAAGCGGTGGTGACCCAGATTGGAGATAACGCCATCGTGCGTTCAACTGGCGTTTCCACGTCGCAACAGGCGAGCACCAGCCAGGAAGCCAAGGACTTCAAGGTAGTCGTGACCCTGGTGGATCCGCCAGACGATTTACGTCCCGGTCTTTCGACGACGGCCAAGATCACGACCGCGACCCGAGGAAACACGCTGACCATTCCAATTCAGGCGCTGACGGTTCGCCGACAGTCGGATCTGGTTCCAAAGGATGAAAAGGGTTCGGTGCAGGCGGCCTCGCCTCAGACGGACGCGTCCAAGGATAAAGACAAGCAGGAAATTCAGGGCGTATTTATCCTTCGCAACCACAAAGCCGAGTTCGTGCCAGTCGACACCGGCATCGCGGGCACGACCGATATTGAAGTGATCAAGGGACTTAAAGAGGGTGACGAGATCGTGACCGGCAGCTATAAAGTGCTGCGTACCCTGCGTCCGGGCAGCAGCGTAAAGGTAGATAACGCGGCTCCCAAGAAGGAAGAAGAAGAGAGCAGTTAGCAGTTTCGTTTCTAACCTTCGCGCCGATGGAGCGTCCAATGGAGAGCCGGCGAAGGGTAGCAGCAAAGATCGGAGCGCGGGCAAGTGTCCGAAGAGGAAACGGAGAAAATAATGGCTACCGCAGAAGTCATCAACATCGCGCAACCCGCAGTGTCCTTCTCCCCCGAAACTTTTATGATTAGCACCCGGGACTTATGGAAAACCTACGATATGGGTTCCGAGCAGCAGGTGCATGCATTGCGGGGTATCAATTTGAATATCCGGCGGAATGAATATGTGGCTATTATGGGGCCGTCGGGGTCGGGCAAGTCCACGCTGATGAATTTGATTGGGTGCCTGGATACGCCCAGCAAAGGCCAGTATTGGCTGAATAACCAGCAAGTCAGCGAACTGGACGATGACGAGTTGGCCCGCATCCGCAACAAGGAAATTGGTTTCGTGTTTCAGACTTTCAACCTACTGGCACGCGCGACTGCCTTGCACAATGTTGAACTGCCCTTGATCTACGCCGGGGTGCCAGCCGAAGAACGGGCTGAGCGCGCTAAGGCTGCGTTGAGCTCGGTGGGCATGGCAGAGCGCATGATGCACAAGCCCAATGAGCTTTCTGGCGGACAACGGCAGAGAGTCGCAATTGCGCGGGCGCTGGTGAATCGTCCGTCAATCATTCTTGCCGACGAACCGACGGGGAACCTGGACTCCCAGACCGGAAACGAAATCATGGCCCTGATGGATCGTCTGCAGGCGCAAGGAAACACGATTGTCCTGGTGACCCACGAACATGACATTGCCGAATATGCGCATCGTGTGGTTCACATTAAGGATGGAGTTGTGGAGAGGGACGAGGTTAAGAGGTAAGTATCGGTCAGCGTTCAACTTTCAGCTGTCAGCTTACGAAGCGCCCAGCCAAATGGCTGGGCGTTGTGTTTTAGTGTGCAAAGAGTTTCCACTTTCGTGATGAGGGTTAGGCGGGGTGGTAAGCCTGCTTCACACTTGTATTGTGCCCCGCTTGCGCTACAATGCCTGTTCTTGAAAATGGCCTCCTTGAGATGCCGTTTTCAGCGTCTTGCTGATATTCCGATGGTATCTATAAACAATTTAGCTTGCGGTTATCTGGTGAAAAGGCACTAGACTGGATGCCACGTTCGGCACAACCGGATAGCGCTTCGAGTAACGACTTGGGTGGAAGAGGAGAATGATCATGAAATTGCGAATGATCCTGGCGGCATTTGTGGTTCTGTTGACAACGGCCTTGGTTGCCCAGACGTTCCGCGGAACCATTTTGGGGACGGTAACGGACGCTTCGGGTGCAGTCGTCTCCGGCGCGACGGTCAAGGTGCATAACGTGAACACGGGACAGGATCGGACCACCCAGACCAGCGCCGACGGCAGCTACACCATCTCCGAACTTCAGATCGGTACTTACGATGTCACCATTTCACAGAACGGATTTCAGACCTCGGTCACCAGCAGTGTAACCGTGGACGTCGGCAGCGAGCGGCGTGTGGATTTTGCGCTCAAGCCTGGACAAGTTACAGAGAGAGTGGAAGTGTCGGGCGACACGCTGCCCCAAGTAGAGACCACGAGCACTGACCTGGGTGGCGTAATCACCGCGGCGACCGTGGAAAACCTGCCGGTGAACGGCCGCGACTATACCAAGCTGATCTATCTCAACCCGGGTGTCTCCGGTTCCCCGGATCAGATTTCGGATTCCCCCGGATCCTTCGGCGAGTTCTCCATGAACGGGGCGCGCGGTCGCTCGAACAATTACATGATCGATGGAACCGATATGAACGACGGGTACCGCAACGACCCGGCGATCAATGAGGCCGGCGTTTTCGGAACTCCGTCGACCATTCTGCCGCTCGACGCCATAGCAGAAGTGAATGTTATTTCGAACTTCCAGCCGGAGTACGGGCGAAATGCGGGCGCAGTAGTAAACATTGTTACCAAGAGCGGAACCAATGCTTTTCACGGCACGGCGGCCGAATATTTCCGCAATGATGCGCTGGACGCGCGCAATTATTTCAATACGGTAGGCCAACCCAAGGCGCCATTCCACAACAATCAGTATGGCGGTTCTGTCGGTGGACCGATCATCAAGAACAAAACCTTCTTTTACGCTGACTACGAGGGCCAACAGGAACCGGTAGGAGTAGTGACTCTGGCTTGTGTGCCCGATCCGGCGCAGATCGCGGCCTACGGCGGAGCCACAAACCCCGTGATCGCGGCGCTCTTGGCCCGCAACCCGTGGCCGGCGCCGAATATCCCTGGGACGTTTGGTGGTGCACTGGTTGGATCTGAAGGCAGCGGCTGCCCGAACGGGCCGAACAGTTCGGTAGTTTCGCCCTCGTTTAACCGCCTGACCAGCTTTATCGCGAAAATCGATCAAAACTTTAATGCGTCTAACCGGCTATCGGGCCGATATTTCTTTGGCGACAGCGTCCAGTCCTTTCCGCTGGCCCTAACGGCCAGCGGTGGTCAGTTGCCAGGATTCAACACCTATACGCCCACGCGAGTTCAGTTGGTTTCCATTTCTTACGTTCACACGATCGGATCGAACAAAGTCAACGACTTGAGGTATGGTTGGAACCGGTTCGCGGAGGGCTTCTTCCCCGGAGACCAGAGTTTCGCGCCCAGTTCAATCGGGCTCAATACAGGCACGGGTGCTGCCGACCAGGGTTTGCCGATCATTCTTATGGGTGGCTTTGCCCAACTGGGTGCGACCAGCAGCGTTCCCCGTCACCGCGTGGACAGCAACAATCAGTTGATCGACAGTTTCTCGTGGAAGATTGGCAGACACGACCTCAAGTTCGGGGCGGATTTTCACCGAACGTCGGTGCAGCAATATTTCGATAAATACTTCCGGGGCAGGCTGAAATTCAACGGCGGTACACTCGGAACTCCGTTGCAAGACTTCCTCGCGGGTGACGTGGACAGCGGATTCCAATACTTCGGGGATTCGACTCGGCATACATACGAGAACAACTTCGGATTCTACTTCCAGGACAGTTATCGCCTCACTCCGCGGCTAACCCTGAATTACGGGCTGCGCTGGGATTACTTCGGTGTGATCGGCGAGAAAAACAACCTGCTGAGCAACATTACGAGCGCATCTCCGTCAACAGGGACGGGCACATTCACGTTAACGCAGGTGGGGCAGCCCGGGCTAAGCCGGCTGTACAACCCGGACTACAAGAATTTTGCTCCACGGGTCAGCCTGGCTTGGGACGTGAGTGGGAAGGGGACGTCGGTAATCCGCGCCGGATACGGCATCTTCTTTGACTCCTTCTCGCAGGACATGGTTCTCGGCCACTTGCCGTACGCGCCGTTCTTTGACCCGGGGCCGGCCTATAACAACATTGGACCGGCGCCGATTCTCTCGACAGGCGTGGTGGGCGGGACCATCGTCCCCGGCAGCCCGGTATACGCCCCCGCCACCACTTGCAATTATGAGTGTGATGTTTTCGGCTTTGACCGCAACATCAAGACACCTTACATGGAGAACTTCAACCTGAATTTCCAGCAGCAGCTCACCAGCAAGACCGTGCTGCAGATTGGATACGTGGGATCGCAAGGCCATCATTTGTGGCGGTTCTTTGATCTGAATCAGCCGAGCGCGGCGGCAATTAACGCCACGGATCTTACCTATGGGTGTATCTATGACTTCGGTGCGTGCAGTACACCCAATGCCCCGTTTGGCGGGTCTCGACCGTTTGGCGGCGGTTTTGGACCTCCCGGCAATACCTATGGCGCGTTCTACGTACTGCAGGAAAATTCCACTGGCAGTTCGAATTACAATTCGTTGCAAGCGAGCTACCGGGTGAACGGATGGCATGGGATTACTTCGATCGTTAACTATGTGTGGTCGAAGTCTCTGGATAATTCGAGCGACGGCGAGGACTTTGAGCCCAACGCAGCGCAACCGAACGACAGCAACAATCCCCAACTCGAATACGGGCCTTCGAACTTCAACCTGCCTAACCGGTTCACCTGGATTTTTTCTTACGACCTGCCGAAGATGGGCGGTAGCATGCAGCGCTTGAAGAATGGCTGGGGCACAAACAGCACGGTCACGCTACAGAGTGGGCAGCCATTCCAGCTCAACTACAACTTTGAGGACGATTACAGCGGGAGCGGCAACGGTTTCGACCGGCCAGACGTGGTTGGACCGATTGTGTACCATTCCCATACGCCGCTGAACTACCTGGACATGAGCTCGTTTGCGATCCCGTGCACGATCACTGCGGCGGCACAAGCGGCGCCAACGGGCACGGCTGCTGACTGTGTGCCGGGAACGCGGCACTATGGCAACGAGGGCCGCGATTCCTTGCACGGTCCTTCCTACAAACAATGGGACCTGGCGATCTACAAGACTACGGCGATTACCGAGCGTCTGAGCATGCAGCTACGCGCCGATTTCATTAACATTCTCAACCATCCGAACTTTGCCAATCCATTTTTGCCGGCGTTCATTGCGGACGCTGGAGCCGGAGGCTTCCATGTGGTTAACGGCCGCGAGGTTGCTGGGGCCAGCGGCGGTTATCCGATTACGGCGACGGGTGACGTGGGCATCGGAAACCCGTTTCTGGGTGGTGGCGCACCGCGGGGGATTCAGTTAGGGGCGAAGTTCACGTTTTAGGTCAAGGTGTTTGTGACTCCTCTTGCTCTCGCAGGAGGAGTTTTTTGTTTAGGGGCATCGTTCACGTAGGCCGGGACACCCTCGTCCGGGCAGCCGCGCAAAGCGCGGCGGGATGCGATTTCGAGGTTGGGTAGACAACCTTGTTCTTTATTTTCGCTCAGTCCCCGGACGAGGGCGTCCCGGGCTACGTGTTTATGGCGGGTACGGCTCGGGCGCAGGGCCTCACTATTGCTGCTGCAATTCTCCGATGGGGACGATTTTAGTATCAGTGCGGAACTTTTTGTAGTCGCGGTAAGTGATGTCGTCTTCGAGGTTGAAGTCTTTCAGCAGCGCCAGGCGCGCGTCGACCTTTACGTTAATGTGCTGCGGCAGCCAGACTTCGTCATTGATACGCGTCTGCTCAATGACGATTCGCGAGCCTTTGTGGATGCGGGCTAGGAACAGCCCGAAGGAAACTGTGTCGATACACTGAATGTCGAGCTTCTTCCACTGCGATTCGTCTTTGTCGATCCAGGCGCGGAAGCGGAATTTGGGTAGGATTTTTGCTTCTTTCAGATGCGCCTGGTAGCCAGGCTTCGGTTCGCCATCGATGACGTAGGTGTCGCGTCCGGCGAGTGACTCGATGCCTGCCATGCGGAAGTTGTAGGCGTCAGCGACTTCGCGGACGAACTGGCGGCTCTCTTCACGCTCTTTCTCTTCCTTTGCCTCGCGCTTCCTTCGGTCTTCTTCGGATTCGTTCTTGCGCTTGTCGATCAGCTTCTGGAGTTTTTCTTCTTCCTTCTTGGCGTCTTTTTCGGAAAGCGGTTTGTCATCTTTGGCGATCAGTCGTTCCTCCTGCTCGCCGTAGAGTTCCAGGATCTCGGAGGTTTTGGTTTCCGTAGACTTTACCTGGCCCTTGCCATCGAGTTTGTGTTCTTCCTCGCGTTGGATATAGGTATAGTCGCGCTGGCGTTTGTCGTTTTCCATGTCCTTCTCCGCAGTCTGGCGAATGAGTTCCCGGATCTGGTCCTCGGACAAGGAGGGGGTGGGGATAGCAGCAGGAGTCGGGTCTTGGCCGAAGGCGAAGCTGCATGCCAGAACAAGGATGTGCGCGGGCTTGACTCGCATATTCATGCTACGTGACTAGAACCCGTCCGGTTCCGGCGAGTTTTGATGAGCAGTCAAAAATGTCTGGAGGCCTCTCTCATAAAACAGGGATGTCATGCCGAGCGAAGCGAGGCGTCCCTATCGCCACCACGATTGTAACGGGAATAGGGATTCCTCGCTCCGCTCGGAATGACACTTGCGATTGATGAGGATTCTCCCAGCTGTGGTTCACTTTTTCGCCCTACCCAGGCAGCCGGCGCGGAAGGAGCGGTCGTCCAGACGATGCAGTCGCTTGGCCATTCCAGGGCGTAGCAGCGGGTGATGGCGGATCGTGAACAGGTACTCGGCGATGAACCAGAGGTGTTGGTCGGTGGTCATCCAGTCGCAGGCGTCGAAGCGGGCAAGGTTGACTGGCCGCGAAAACGTTCGCAGGGAGCGCTCTGCGCGCAGATTAAAGTACACATCGAAATAACTCATGGCCAGTTCGCGCAGCGTGCGATAGACCGGTTCGCGGTAACGGCATCCGGTGTAGTTGGATTTCGCGATCGCGCCCCAGTGGCCTTTAATTCGGTAGACAGCTACCACGTGATCGGTGTCCTGCTCGGCCTCGAGATCGATGACCAGCGGAGGATATCCGTTGGCTCGCAGGGCCGCAGCGGCGAAGGTTGCTCCTTCGAAGCAGTGCGAAGTGTTTTCGCGCAGGACGCGGCGGGGGGACCATGCAGTGTCAGCCAGGTGGTAGGGCATGTCGTCCAGAAAGCGCTGGATTCCGTGCGGGGTTTTCAGGCTGCGCAGCTTGCGCAATTCGGCGGGGGTGAAGGAGTTCATTCTCTTATGCAGTCTATCTGGTGGGTCAGGCAAAAGGCATTAACCACTAAGGACACAAAGGGTCACAAAGGAATGCTGGGATTTAAATCATGCGAACAGGTCCGCCAATTCCCGCGGGGTATCTATGGTTACATCTGGCGGGGCTTCGCAAAGCGTGTGCGGGGCGAATCCGTACGTCACGCCGCAGGTCCAGAGGTTTGCGTTCCGGCCGGTGATCACATCGACGGAGGAATCACCGACCATTAGAGTTTCCTGCGGCCTGATTTTGGTCTCGCGCAGGATGGTTTGAGCGCCGTGCGGATCGGGCTTCTTGGTGGAGAAGCTGTTCCCGCCGTACACATGGGTGAAGAATTCGGCGAGGCCGAGCGCTTCGACAATAGCTCGCGAGGGAACGACGGGCTTGTTGGAAAGCACGGCCATCCGGCGAGGGATGCCGTTGGAGTTGCGAATCACGCCGAGCATTTCCTTGATGCCGTCGTACACGTGGGTATGATCGAGCTTGTGAACGCGGTAGTAGCCGAGGAAGTGTTCCAACCCTTCCTTTATCACGCCCTCATCGCGGGGGTCGCCGAGGGCGCGACGCACCAGCATCGGAGCGCCGTCGCCTACGTAGGAAGCGATCACATCACCGGGAAGCTCGGGGCGACCGAAGTGTTTTAGCATGGCGTTGACGGAGTGAATGAGGTCGAGGCGCGAATCGATCAGGGTTCCGTCGAGGTCGAAGATCAGCAGCTTGATCTGGCGGGGATCGAATTGGCGCTGGAATCTGATCATGTAGTTTCAGGATAAATGATAAGCAGCCGTCGGCACTCAGCAGTCGGCATTCAGCCAGATCAGCAATTAGCACTTGGCGGTTAGCATTTGGTCGTGGAGGGCTTCGGTTCGGCTGCACAGTTGACGGGCCAAGTGCCACTTGCTAAGTGCCAACTGCTGATCTTGGCTGAATGCTGAATGCTGAGTGCTGAATGCTGATTGCTATTCTCAATCGCCGGTCTGGATTTACAATGGAGAACGGATGGCGACTAAGACAGATCCCAAACCCGCTGGAGTGGCCGACGAGAAAATCAGCAGCGCGGGCAAGACCTACGAAGGTCTCTCCCGTGAGCGTCTGATTGAAGCCTACCGGACCATGTACACGTCGCGGCGTGTGGACGACCGGGAGATCCTACTCAAGCGCCAGCAAAAAATCTTTTTCCAGATCTCGGGCGCGGGCCATGAAGCGGTTGGTGTCGCGGCAGGCTTTGCCCTGAAGTCAGGCTACGACTGGTTTTATCCCTACTACCGAGATCGTGCGCTGTGCCTGGCTCTGGGCGCAACGCCTCACGACATGCTGCTAATGGCCGTGGGCGCCGCGGCTGACCCGCAATCCGGCGGCCGGCAAATGCCCTCGCATTGGAGCTTTCCGAAATTCAATGTGGTCACGCAGTCGTCTCCTACCGGCTCGCAGATTCTGCAGGCAGTGGGTTGCGCGGAAGGAGGCCGGTACTTTGCGAGGCACCCGCAAGCCGCGAAGAAGAGTGACGGCGACTACCGCCAGTTCAAAGACGTCAAGTTCCAGGACGATGAAGTAACCTATGTCTCGCTCGGCGATGGTGCCACTAGCGAAGGCGAGTTCTGGGAGGCGATGAACACCGCCTCCAATCGCAAGTTGCCGGTGTTGTTCGTGGTGGAGGACAACGGTTACGCCATCTCCGTTCCCGTCGAGGTTCAGACTGCGGGGGGAAACATCTCGCGGCTGGTCGCCGGTTTTCCGAATTTCCATTTCGAGGAAATCGATGGCACCGATCCGGTGGCTTCGTATGCGGCATTTGCGCGCACCGTGGCTTATTGCCGGGCAGGGGAAGGCCCCGGGTTTATTCATGCGCACGTGATCCGGCCGTATTCGCACTCGCTCTCGGATGACGAGCGCCTTTACCGGCCTGAGGCCGAACGAAATCTCGACGCGGCCCGCGATCCCATTACGCGCATGCAGATGTTCCTGATTCGTGAGGGCATCCTCGACGAAAAGGGCATCAATAAACTGGAGAAGCAGGTCGAAGACGAGTTGCAGGTTGCAGTCGATCAGGCCTTGGCAGCAGCTCAGCCTACGCCCGACACCATTATGCAGTTCATCTACTCGCCCGATCTGGATCCCACTTCTTCGGCGCTGCAGACGGAACCGCTCTCGGCTGCGCCGGTCGACGGCAAGAAGATCGCTCCGAAAACCATGGCTGATCTGATCAACGCCACGCTTCGCGACGAGATGCGGCGCGACGAGCGCATCGTGATTTTCGGCGAAGACGTGGCCGACGCCAGCCGCGAGCAGTATCTCGAAGAGAAGCTGATCAAGGGAAAAGGCGGCGTCTTCAAGTTGACCTACGGCTTGCAGAATGACTTCGGCTCCGACCGCGTGTTCAATTCGCCGCTGGCGGAAGCGAATATCGTGGGCCGCGCCATTGGCATGGCCACCCGTGGGATGAAGCCGGTAGTCGAGATTCAGTTCTTCGACTACATCTGGCCGGCAATGATGCAACTGCGCGATGAACTTCCGCTGATCCGCTGGCGTTCCAACAACGGGTTTTCTTCCCCTTGCGTGATTCGGGTTGCCATCGGCGGATATCTGACTGGCGGAGCCATTTACCACTCGCAATGTGGCGAGAGCATTTTCACGCATACGCCAGGAATGCACGTCGTGTTTCCGTCGAATGCGCTGGATGCGGCTGGCCTGTTGCGAACGGCCATTCGATGCGACGATCCGGTTTTGTTCCTCGAGCACAAACGGCTTTATCGCGAGACCTTCGGCCGCGCGCCGTATCCGGGACCGGATTACACGATCCCGTTCGGCAAGGCGAAGGTTGTGCAGTCCGGAACCGATTTGACCGTGATCACCTACGGGGCCGTTGTTCCGCGGGCGTTGCAAGCGGCGCAGAAACTCGAACGCGAGCAGGGAGTGAAGGTCGAGTTGATCGATTTGCGCTGCCTGAATCCCTTTGACTGGGAGACCATTGCCGCCTCCGTGAGCAAGACCAATCGAGCGATCGTGGCGTATGAAGATACTCTGAGCTGGGGTTACGGCGCGGAGATCGCAGCCCGTATCGCCGACCAGTTATTCGATCATTTGGATGCGCCCGTGCGCCGCGTTGCCGCAAAAGACGTTTTTGTCGCCTATCAGCCGATTCTCGAAGATGCCATCCTGCCGCAGGCCGAGGATCTGTTGCGCGCCATGAAGGAATTGGCGGAGTACTGAGGGACTTCGAACGTCCGGTCCGGCTGATCGCAAGAACCTCGTCCCCGGCGTCATTTCATCTCCCCTCGCGGAAGCCTCGCTTGTCAAAAGACTGTCAAAACAGTGCGGGTAGCCTGTTTTGCAGCTCATTCGGTGTTATAGTTTCAGGCCGCTAAAGATCTGTTTCGAAATCGAACGGACATTCTGAATCGAGGGTTCGAGTATGGGGAGAAAAGGTTTTTCGCATTTCGTCAGCTGGGGTTTTGCAGTAGTCACGGTTGCTGTGATTCTCGTGAATGGTGCCTGGGCGGCGCCTACGGAAAGAGTGGTTCACAGCTTTACCGGAGGCAACGACGGGATCGATCCGGCAGCAACGCTTGCGCAAGATGCTGCCGGAAACTTCTACGGAACCACGGTCAGCGGCGGAACCGGCACGCTATGCTCGAACGGCTGTGGCACGGTGTTCGAGCTGTCACCGCTCGCCGGCGGCAAGTGGAAAGAGACCGTCCTATACAGCTTCACCGGCGGCAACGATGGCAAGAATCCCTACGGCGGCGTGACCTTGGATGGCAAGGGAGATCTTTACGGCACGACCGTATCCGGGGGATCCGGCGGGGCTTGCAGCGGAGATGGTTGCGGCGTCGTGTTCCTCTTGTCGAAATCCGGCAAGCATTGGGTCGAAACAGTGATGTACAACTTTACCGGCGGCAAAGACGGCTTTGGCCCCGGCGGTGCCGTGGTATTCGATAGCGCCGGCAATCTTTACGGCACCACGCCCGACGGAGGCAACCTGCAAAAGTGCAGCGGGCTTGGCTGCGGCGTGGTCTATCAGATTTCGCCGGTCCGTGGCGGCGGATGGAAACAGACTGTGCTTCACACCTTCACCGGCGGCGCGGACGGCGCCGTGGGTTCGCTGGGGCCGTTGCTTGTCGACAAGGCGGGCAATTTGTTTGGTGTCGCCGAGCTCGGGGGCGACGCTTCTTGCCAGTGCGGCACCGTATTCCGGCTCACTCAGGTATCCGGCAAGTGGAAATTCAAGACGCTCGACACCTTCAAAGGGACGCCGAATGCCGGATTTCCCTACGGCGGTGTGATTGCAGATAGCAAGGGCAATCTCTATGGCACAACTTACTACGGCGGCGCGACCGGCGCGGGTTCAGTGTTCAAGCTCACCAAGTCGGCAGGCAAGTTTACCGAGAGCGTGCTCTACAGCTTCACCGGCGGCACTGACGGCAGTTGGCCGACTACGACTCTCATGTTTGACGCCAAGGGCAATCTGTACGGCACGACTTCCGCTGGCGGCGACAGCAACGGTGACGGCGTCGTCTTCAAACTCACGCCCATATCAGGCGGCAAGTGGAGCGAAAGCACCGTGCATCGGTTCGGGAAAGGGTCTGACGGAAGCATGCCTTATTACGGGCTGGTAAGCGACAAAACGGGCCATCTTTTCGGCACTACATCCATCGGCGGCAGTGGCAACGGAGTTGTCTTTGAGATCACACCGTAGATTCGATTGCTCCGGTCGCTGCGTCATTTCGAATGCCGCGACCGGAGATCTGTCCCGGCATTTTCATCGCATCAAAAATCGAAGAATCAGTTACCCGAGCGTAAGGCCATCCGGCTCGCGCAGGAGGTGCCACGCCTCGCGGTAGTGAGCGTAAGGGTCCGAGCCCGTGTATCCGTTGGGACGGAAAAACAAAGTCCGGCGTTCCAATATCTCGCGCACCGGCAGAATATACCAAGTATCTTCCGGGATGATGTAGACCGCTACAAAATCGATCTCGGACTCGGTGTAAGCCTGCCCCACCCGCTTGGTGGTATGGTAGATACACACACGGTACAATCCCCTCATCATGAACCTGCTGGTTTTGACTTGCACCCGCCAGAGTTTTTTTCCACCCTCCACGACGAAGTCGTAGCGATGCAGGTGCCCGTAAGGCAGCGCCAGAGGGAAGCCCAGGCTTGTGGCCTTGTGCATAAAAGCCGCCTCGCCCAGCTCGCCTTGAAGTGAATTTACGCACCCGCGCCGGCCAGCATTCCGGACAGGGCTCTCCTCGGACGCTGAAATGCGCCCGTGTGGAGTGCCCCTGCTTCTGCTCATTGTCTTGGAAAATTGTGTAGTGGTGCAGTTTGCTTGTCATTCCGAACAAGCGTTCTTTGCGCGGTGAGGAATCTGGGCGAGCCGCGCGAAGGGTCGCGTTCTTTGCGACCCAAGAACCGCGCGTTTGGCTCGCTTCCCGATCGAAGTCCACTGCCGAAAAACGTTCCCGACGGGCTTCAAGGCGTTTTCGCCGCCACCGTGGCCCGCCACCGATTGTCATCTCGACCGAAGCTTCTCATTCCCGAAGGGGATAAGAGGCGGAGTGGAGGGACCCGCTGTTTCCTGCAGGCTAGAGCAATCCTGAAAACGCTTTAGCAATAGAAAAGGCGCAAGCCGGAAAGCTTGCGCCAAACTTTATCTCTACTTCTAGCCTAGCAGATTCAGAGGGGTAAACCCGCCAAGTTTTCAGATTTATTTCTTGCGCTGAATCATAGACTTGGCAGGAATCGGATGGCTCAGGGGGCTTGACAAGATTCCGGACAAAACCAGTTTTTGCACCGTTTTAGGTGCAATCGAGGTAAGCACCACTAGTCGCAAGGAGTGCAAAGACTTTTGCGGGGGACTTGGCCCAGCTGCGCATCGAATATGAGCCGGACCCGGCGCGAAGGTTCCCCGGACCACAAGCGACAACCCCACTTGTGAACGATCCCGCAACAGCGGTAACGTCTTCAATCATGATGGACAAGAAAACGTTCCTCGAAAACATGGCAAAAAGCCTCAGACACGTCCCGGACGACGCGACAGTGAAACTGCAAGGCCCGGTTGCAATCTGCTTTGAACGCAACAGCGTAGCAGTCGCACGGATCACGATCGACGAGACAGAAATACTGGCGGACCATTTCACGAACCGCCGCAGAGGTTGACTATTCAAAAGCAAAACGCCACCACATACCGCCCTCGCGTATTCCACGGTGGAAGCTGTACCTTGGGAGTGGAGCCTACACATGCTTGAGCTTCGTTCCGCGACGCCGGAAGAGATGGTACTGGCGTTCCTCAAAGCCGAGATCGATTCCGAACGCTTCGGCTCGTCCTATCAGGCAACCCTAGCCCAATCCGGCTTCGATCGCTGTACGTTGATAGACTCGCCAGACCTCCACTCCACTCGCCAGAACGCGGCGCGCTGGAAGATCCTCGCAACGGTAAAAGGCGGCCTTTTTCAAGGTTTAGCAGACGTCTCGTGGCGACGCGTGGCACTTGAGAAGATCGACATACCCAGGCTGAAGTACCTGAACCACCGGAATTGGATCGAATTCTCCGGGGGCACGCGCCTCGTCTCGGACGGTGCAAAGAATATCCGCTCAAGAATCCTGCCAAACAACACGAACCCTCAGATCCTCGCGATCGCCGACGACGTGAGAAACGGAAAAACGTACCCGGAGCTGATAGCGGTTGCCGAAGAAGGACAAGACATAATTCTAGTCGAAGGCCACATGCGCGCTACCGCCTACATTTTAGCTGGATGGTCGGGGCCTATTGATTGCATTCTCGGCGCATCGCCCTCTATGCACAAATGGGATACTCTGCTGAGACAGTAGTCAACTAGCGGACTGTCGCGGAGGGGGGCTGGCTGTGATCTATCAAGACGTTGTTCCCACCGGAGAGGCGCGGCTGATGGGCGGAGCGTAACCGAGACTACCATGCGGGCGATGGAAGTTGTAGTGATCGAGCCAGGGCGAGAGCTGCTGATCGCGTTCCTCG
>DATHPO010000368.1:0-5985 GCA_035483835.1 Terriglobales bacterium | reverse complement strand
AATGACGCCGCAGCCGTCGTGCAGGCGCCGCTGCATTGAGGCTTGCCATTTCGGCGTCAGATCAGGATTCACCGCGACCAGGTAGCCGACCAGTTGATCGAAGTGTGCACGGCTGACGGTGTAGATCGTGCCATCCGGGGCGATGGCCGGTGGCACGTTCACGCCTGGCCGCTGTGATCCGCACTCAATCGTGATCGGTTTGGCATGTTTGCTCGGCGGCCAAGGGAGAGTTTTCTCCTGATAGAAAACATACGGGCATTTGCCATGCGGCGGGGGTGCATTCGGAACCAGGTCGTGATACGTCACCGTGGCAGTCGTGTCATTTCTGAACACCTTAACCAACCACGCCCCCAGTACATCGTGGCCGTACCACTGGTCTTGGCCAGTAGCCAGTTTCATTACGTTGTAGAAGATATTTCCCTGTGAGTCCGCGGTCAGCGGGCCCGCTACAAACCTTTGCTTGTCGATCTCCTTGCCGAAAGGATTGACACGGGATACTGCCTTACCATCCTCTTTATCAACCTTCCAGAGCGTCCCTCCAGCTCCGGGGATATAGAGGTAGTCTCGGCTTAGCACAGGATGGAAAACCGGTTCGAACGCGCCGAGTCCGCTGGGATAGCCGTTTGGTTCGGGCTTCCAGTCGCTCTCAAACGACCATGTCTCCACCAGTTTGCCCCGTTGCCAAACCAAGCGCTTTTCATTCCAGATCTCTGTCTCCCAGGCATTCGGTCCGCAATGTTTCCCTTGCTCCCAAGCCAAAGGAGGGTGGCACGGAATCCACTTTCCAGTTTTGAATTCCATGTAGACGTCGTCACCTTCGATTAAAGGCACCTGATAGTGAGCCGGCACTCCGAGGCCTGCGAAATCTAACGTCTCTTGCTTCACAAACGGGTCATAGCGAAACTTCGCGAGTTTGTGTTCCGGGGGTTGTCCGACCACAGGGATGAAGCCGGTATGCTGAGGGTTTCTTCCCCACTGCAGCCAGGAGTCCGATCCCGGCTCAACGGCCGCCACGGCCGCCAGAAAAAAGGTCATGAAGACTGGAATCACGCGCCATTTCATGTTCCTACCTCGCTTGAATCGACGTCTGGGGGAACTACTTGGGGAACCAATTGTACGACCTCAGGTTGCACACTCGTCACGACGTAGCGTGTATTCGTCCCTGCCATTCTTCCATTCGACACTACACCGGTCTTATGCTTCAGCTGCTGCTGAACAACTCTTCACACACATCGAACTCGGAGGGCCGAGTCACCAAGCGATCTAATTCTTCGTCTTCTTGCGCCACTCGGCATCAACCGCAGGCGGCAAGGAGTCGAGATGGGTCAGAAAGGTCACTGCGGTCCATATTCTTTCATCCGAAACGTCCTTCCCCGATGCGTCTTTGCCGAATTGCCCGGCCCAGCCGAACATGCCCGAGTAACGCACCCCACCTTGGACGATCCAGAACAATTGATAGTCCGGCTTTCGCGGAGGATGCAGTGCAAACAGCGGAGGACTGGGATAGAGATTGTTGTCAGCATCGCTGTCGCTCGCAGTATTGGGATCACCGTGGCACCCGGCACAATCGTTCTTGAAAAGTTTCATTCCGGCCATCAAGTTTTCTTCCGTGGGCGGAATGGGGTTTCCAAGATGCGGTGCATGCCGCGCTGCCGCCGCATCGAGGGTGAGATGGAAGAAGGCCTTTTCCAACCTCGAAGGAGTGGCATTCGCGTTTGTCGGTAGCATTCCCAGCCATGCCGCTCCCAACGCCACGACTGGAAGGGCGAGAATTCCTACCACAAACCCTAAGAGAAATTTGCGCATTGCCCTCCCGGACTATTCGATCTGAAGTAACAACCCAGCCTTTGCCGCCAAAGGAAAGGAGCTTATCGTTCCATGCGCACCCGTGAAACCGATGCTAAGCTCGGGACAACCTCAGTGACCTTTCAGAACCTCGGTGCAAGCTAGAACGGTCGCTGCGGGAAAGCGTTCAGCCAACACAGGTTCAGGCTGTTCGGATCTGCAGCCGGCGATTTCGCCGATTCGGTGAGAGTGCATTTCCCATCTTTCGAATTCACCTCGATGATACCGATGGAGGATGGGCTCGAACCCAAGCCGTCTTCGGCAACCCATAGCACCGATCCGGTACCAGTAGTTGCCTCCGTGGCAATCGCGCTGGAGTAGGTCCACTTGGTTCCGTAGCCGCGAAGTGGTCTTGAGATGCACCCGAAGATAAGCGTGCCCGTTGTCTTATTAAAATGAGCGGCCGTGACCTGGCCTGACAAGTTGTCGCTCACATATAGCAGCGTCTCGTCTGGGCTTAACCAGACGTTGTTGGCGGCGCGACCCCTACCCAAGCTCCTGTCGGGCCCACCGTATTTGACGGTCGTTGCCAGCTTGCCAGAGGAGATGTCAGAGACTTCAACCTCGGTAAGACCAGCCGAGGCATCACCGAAAATCGCGTAGTGACCGTCCTTGGCTATATCGACACCATCGGGGAACACGCTATCCTTGATGAAGCCGGTTGAGAGCTGCAAGTCGTTGTTTGAAACTGGTGTACCGCCCGAGATGTTGAAGGACTCGATGGAGCCGTCCCCGTAGCCAACAACCATCATGCTGCCTTTCGCCGCCATGCCGTGAGGAAAGCCGCCGTTCAGGCCGACCGCGCTGATATCGCTCACAAACGTCAACACGCAGCCCGTACCCATGCTGAACGTGGCGATAGTCTGTGAGCCTCCGAACGTCGCGTACAAGTACTTATGATTCGGATTCACCGCCAGACCGATACCGGGATTGCCGGCACTGTCAGTCCCGGAACCTTTGTAGTTGCCCACGACTTGTTTTGTCTGGAGCAGGATAGCCGCAACGTCGTTGCTACCGCCGTCCGCATCAAAAACGCATTCATCCTTGCCCTCACCAACTAAGACCTGCCTGACTGTCCCGAAATATCCGCCACCGAGTCCCCTTCCACCTGTCCTGATGGTTTTGAGCAGGGTCAGTTTAGGCGCAGAAGCTGTGCCTCCAGCCAGGTAGAACGTGACCGTGTTCGGGCCGCTCACGTCGTTATTTATAACAACGTAGTGCTTGATCGCCGTGCCAGCCTCTGCGGGACATAGGCCGCAGATCGCAGCGATGAGCGCCACCATCGCAAGCGCTTTGAAAAAATCGTTCATTTGCGCTCCCTGTTCCAATTCGTGTGTCAATCCGCCGAATTTCTTCTACGCTTAGCCGTGGACTCTACTCGGATTCACTCGATCATCCACAGACCCGAACAGCAGAATTACTTCGCGGCGCCCATCCGCCATATGCATATTTCACTAGCGTGATAGAAAACACCAAGGAATTTGGGGCAAAGCGTGTGGTGGAAGGGGCAAGGAGGATGCAGCGGCGGTCAGTCTGGCAGCAGTTGTGAGAGCCGTTCAGAGAAACTGGCCCAGCGGCCCGGCCAGCCTTTCACGGTAACTGCGGCTAAGGCTCAACTCCGTGCCGTCCAACAGCTTGACGACGTAGTCACCGTGGAACAGTGGTTGCAACTCCTGGATGCGATCCAGATTAACCAGGGTAGAACGATGGATGCGAAGGAACTTGGAAGGATCAAGACGGCCTTCGATTGATTGCAAAGTCTCGCGGATCAGATGGGATTCGCGGCCAGCGTGGATGCGCACGTAATTATCGGCTGCTTCCAACCAATCAATCTCTTCCACCCGGAGAAAAAAGATTCGGCCAGCGGATCTGATCACAAGTCGCGTCAAGCGCTTCTGGCGCGCCTGCAGGTCTTCGAGCAATCCCGTCAGCCGTTCGTTCCAAAGACCTTCTCGCGAAGCACGGATTTGCTCTTTGGCTCGCCGCAAGGCAGCCTGAAACCGCTCGCGGTCAAAGGACTTCAGAAGATAATCCAGCGCGTGCACCTCGAAAGCCTTCACCGCATAGCGATCGTAGGCTGTGACAAAAATGATGGCGGGCATCCGCTCGCCGGCGATCGCGTCGAGAACCGCGAAACCATCCATCTCTGGCATCTGCACATCCAGGTAGACTAGGTCTGGCCCGGTTCGCTCGATGGCGGCAACGGCTTTCTTTCCATCCGAACACTCGCCCACGACTTCGATCTCCGCATCGTCGTCGAGGAGAGTACGAATGCGCTCCCGACCCAGAGGTTCGTCATCCACGATGAGAGTTCGGATTTTCAACTAGGCACTTCTTTCTGGTTGGAGGCATTCGCCGGGGGCGAAACCAATCGAAATGGGAACGTCAGCTTCACCACCAAACCACCTTCCGCCACGTTGCTTAATTCGAAAGTGTGCGCGGCGCCGTAGAGCTTCTCCAGCCTTTCTCGCGTGCTTGAAATCCCAAGGCCATTGTTCGAAGCCGATGCTGCCCGGATTCCTGGACCATCGTCCTTCACTTCAAGGACAAGCATCCCGCCATCCCGCTCGGCGCACACAATGACGCAGCCCGGCAAGGAGCGAGCCGCGATCCCGTGGCGAATCGCATTCTCTACCAGCGGTTGAAGGATCAGGTAGGGAGTGCTGGCATCGAGCGTTTCGGGAGCAACGTCGATCCGAACCACCAACCGGTCGGAAAATCGCGTTTTCTCGATGTCCAGATAGCGCTCCAGAAATTCCAGCTCTTGCGCAAGCGGAACTTCTTGGACGCCTATATTTTTGAGCGTGAGCCGCAGCAGGTCGCTAAGCCGGGCAGTCATTTGGTCGGCGGCATCGGGGTCCTTGTGAATCAGAGTAGCGATGGAGTTCAATGTGTTGAACAAGAAATGGGGATGGAGTTGCATGCGCAGCGCCTGGAGCTGCGCTTGCGCTAGCTGCGCGGAGAGTTCTACCGATCGCAGCTCTCCTTGCCGATAGCGCTGGTAGTAAAGATATCCCTGTGTTGCCGCGACCAGAATCGAATAGGTCAACAAATTGCCGTGGAACACATAGGCCAATGACACGCTACTCGGGAGGCCCAGGACGTAATGACGGAAAAGATTGTCCAACCACCATTTCAGGAGCGCGATGCCCACACCCGCGATCAAATGCATGACCGTACTTCTCGCCCAGTGTTCACGTTCCAGCGGGAATCGGCGCCCGAGCCAAATGATTCCCGGCGCCAGCAGCGCCCACAGGTACCAGTCGGCCAGATTGAGCTTCAGAATAATTCCGAGGTGGGCTTGGCCCCCGGAATTTTTGTACGCGAGATATGTCTGGCTGGCGAAAAATAATCCGGCACAGGTCCATCCCGCAAACACTAAGGTCCACCGAAGCCACCGCCGCCGCAACATGAAGCCTGATTCTCTCAAGTTCTGCGTCGTTTGGGAAACTGCACCACTGACGCCGTCGTAACCCGGCGGCTCTTTGTGTTGCCCAGAAAGTCGTCGTCTGCCACCGCAAATAGTTGAAAGTGTACGATCAGGGTAAGCGAGTTTCCTCTGCGCACGGACAGATGTTTTCGGAACCTGTCCGACGAACTGTTTCAGGCAGCATGCCCGCGATCGAACGCCACGCGTTTTCCTAGCAGCGATTCAACGTGCTTTCCCAGCGTCAATTCCATATCGTTTTTGGCCGCCTCAAAACTGGGCGCATGAACGGTGAGGTCCAATGATTCGATAGTGGCGTTCCAGCCGTCGTCCTCAAGCCAGAACTTACATTCGCGACAAATTGCCTGGATATCTATTCCCGGTTGATGGTGCCTGCAAATTTGAACCCGATTGGAAACCCAAATTATTGGACAGCGGTAAGCGCAGCGATAAGGACGGTCTCTAACATCAACAGATGCACGCTAGCGCTTAGACAAGACCAGTTTCGCCGAGCCATTTTGTTGACTACTCTCGCAGACGGTGCCTGTCGTTTTCGGCTGCGCCCCCATGGCGTTGCACTCTTTCAAGTTTTGTGCAGCATGCACGAGGGCGCCCGTTGTTTGAGTGAGGTTGTTATTTGGCCGCTGATTCTTTCAGCAGCTTCTGCATCATCGGATGGTGTGCCAGCCCGATGTTCTTCTCTGCCGGCGCGC
>DATHPO010000367.1:0-7099 GCA_035483835.1 Terriglobales bacterium | reverse complement strand
AGCCGCGACGCCGACGCGCACGGGGATTTCCGGGTCCTTTCGTTGCGGCATGGACTTATAGCCGAACCAACCCCAAATGAGGACTCCCGCCAGAAACATCCAGGAGATGTGCGGATGCTCGACGAAGAACTTTGGAACGTTTCGGCGACTGGTGACGACTTGCTCGTTTTGGTGTGCCATTTTTTCTGTTCCTTTATGGAAGAACCTGAACTGAATCGCCATCCTTCAAACCGGCGGCTCCAACAACGACGATCTTTTCCCCTGGCTTTACACCATCGACTGCCACATCGCTCTCGTGCGTTTCGCCAAGCGTGACCTCACGCAAGTGCACCACCGATTTGTCGCCTACTTCAGTGGCAACGAAAACCGCATAGTGTCCAGGCAAAGCGGCGTCGGCAACAACGGCACTCAGAGGGACGGCGGGAGCCGGGGCCTTTTGAACGCCAGACACGGTGAGCGAGGCGATCATCCCGGGCTTCAAATAGCTCTTGGGATTAGGTACGGTCACTTCAATAGCGAAGACGCGATTCTTTTCGTCGGCGCTAGCGGCAATACTTGTGACCCGCCCGTCGTATTCTTTCGGATCATCCTGGAGATGAATGCTAAATTGTTGCCCCAGGCGTAGATGCCTTACGGCGTATTCAGGGACGCCGAAACTGATTTTGACCGCACTCGTGTCGGCGATCGTAAAGGCCGTCGACCCCGGTTCTGCCAGGTTCCCCAGTTCAATGTTTCGGGCAAGAATGTATCCCGAGAACGGTGCCGTCAGATCCGCGTCGTGGAGACCTAACTGTGCTTGGTGCACATTTGCCTTGGCCTGATCCACAGTCGCGAGGGTCGAATCGAATTTCGCCTGCGCTCGGTCGAAATCGGGCTTGGTCAAGCTCTCTGAGGCATAAAGCCTCTTTGCACGCTCATAATCCTTCGTCGCCTCGACATTCTGAGCTTGGGCGGCACTCAGTGTTGCCGTGGCCTGGTCAAGTTGATTGTTCAAATCCTGATGGCGAATCTGCGCGAGAACGGCGCCCCTGGCAACATAGTCTCCCGAACCTATATTGCGCCGCCGCCCGTCTGCACCTTGGACCTGTTTAATTTCGGTCACATATCCTGCTGACTTGAATGACAGAACCGCTTCCGCGAACGGCAGAACGGAAGCCGAATAGCGTAAATTGTCTGAAGGCGAATACAAAGCCACAGCCAATACATGAACGGGTGTGGGTGATTTAGCTGCGACTTTCGTGGGCTCCTGACAGCCACTTGCGGCGACAATCGCGGTGAAAAGCACGGCCCCTATTACTGTCCCCCCTCGTTTCCTGTTGCTCCCCATAAAGTCCACTCCTCTCCGATCGCTTTCTCGAACTCCGCCCTGACTGGTGGTCGCGCCTGAAATAATTCTCGCTCTCATCGGTTACTCTTCTCCCATCGCTTTGCGCAGTTCGGCAAAAGCGCTCCAATAAGTGGAAAGCGCTTGCTGATACTGGAAACTGGTTTCGGAACTCTGAGTCTGTGCCTGAAGAAGGTCTCTTAAGAGTGCGGCCTTCTCCTTATATTTGTTGCCCGTGACGCGGAGTTGCTCCCCTGCCGCTTCGTGGGCCGTGCGAGAAGCCCTAAGCAGCAAGGAAGCTTCCCGCCATTTACGGTACTTCGCACCAACCTCTACGGCGACCTTTGATTCCGTCTCTTGGATCCCGTTGCGCGCCTGCTCGACAGTCTTCGTTGCCTCGACAACCTTGTTGTGGCGGCGTCCCCAATCGAACGGCTCCCAGGTCAGGTAAAATCCCGCCGTGGTTACGTTTTGAGGGAGAACTTGTACGTTGCTAATACCTTGATAGCGCAGCGACAGACTCAGGTCTGGAATGTACGCAGCTTTTGCGATTCGCCGGTCGTATTCGGCTTGCTTCTCCTTAAGGTGCGACTGCCGGCACTCGGGGCGGCTCGCCAGTGCTGCCTGGCGGGCTGAGTCGAGAGTCAGATCACTCGTGTCTTGCTCAGGAACGAACTCGGCGCGAAAAGGTGTCCCAACATCGCGCCCAAGCAGTTGGTTCAACGCCTCACTCTGTGTCGCCAGCCCATTCTCTGCGACGGACAACTCATAGCGGGCTTTTGCTAAGCGCGCATCCACCTCCAATGCATCGCCGCGAAGCACCGTTTTTTCTGAGACGTATTGGACTGTGACCCGCTGTGTTTCTTCGAATGTTTTTACGGCCTCACGTGCGGCGTCCACACTTGCTTGAATCGCGAAAAGATTGAAGTACGCAGTGCGGACTTCCGCAGCGATTTTCTGCCGCTCGGCTCGGACCTCTTCACGGAGGATGTCGCGGCCAAGCTCTGTTGCGCGAATTCCGAGGCCAATCTTGTATTGTTGTGTCAGAGGTTGATCGATGCTGCCAGTAAGATAAGTGGTGAATGCTGCGGGCGTGTGGATTTTGGCGTTTGTTGACGGGATTGGGCCAGTGTTCGCATACGTGCCTAACGAACCTTTCGGGATCGTAAAGTCAAACGAGTGCAGCAACTCTCCACCCAGCATGGTGAATTGAAATTGTGGTTTCCGCCGGCTACGCGCCGTACTCACTTCAAAATCCTGTTTCTGAACCTCCAGCACAGAGTTCTTGACATTCCAGTTGTGCTGAAGTGCCAGGTTGACTGCCTCGTCGAGCGTAAGAACAGGCGCATCGCTATCGTCCGACGAGGTTTGTTGTTGCTGGCCCACTGCCATTGCGGGATACATTCCGGCCAGGATCGAGCAAATAAGGACGAGCCGCGCCCATCTGCTGCCGCTTGAGTGCCGCAGCGTCGATTCCTCTGTCCGGGGGTGAGTCGTTTGTTTTTTTGTGGCTAGTAGGTTCATGATGTTTTTCTCGATTGCGAATAATGCAAAGAACATGCCAACTCGTTAGGGTTGGCATGTTGTTGAATCTAGATGCCCCGGATGAGTTGTTGCGGGGGAATGCTGCCCTTATGCGGGCATTGCCGCCGTTTCGCCCGTTGCCAGCGAACTTCCGAACGCTCAAGATCGCTGAGATGTCGAAGCAACTCGAGCCATTTGTTGTCAAAACTGTTTGAATGATGGACCGCGAGTTTCAGCGCAGGTGAGGACAGGCGAGACTATTGGAGACACCAGGAACGGCAGACCCTTTTTCTTTCTCGAGCGGTTAACGCCTACGAGTTCTTACTTTGCTTGTGTCGGCGAGCGTTTGGGCTCGAACCACCTAACGGGCTTGGATCTGATGCGCCGCTCCGGGCGAGGCGAAGATGGAGGCGCTCACACACGTCGAGCGCGTACGATGTTTCGGCAACGAACTCCGCCCCAAACCGGCCAAAGAACGACAGCACCTCTTCCCCCGTAGAATCGATGAAGGTCACATCGGTTATATCAACGAGCAGTGTCATCCCGTCGAAGCACCGCGTTGTGAGCATACAAGTGTTCTGGGCGTCGTCGCCGGTGAATCGGCCTTCAAACTTGAGTCTCACAGTGTTCGCCGAATCCTGTATCTCGACGCGTAACATCAAACCTCCATAGAGTATCCAAGCAGGCAAGAGCGCCGGCTGGAGAGCTTCCTCGTCAACATATTGCATGTCCCATGCCAGGAGCTGGCCCGCCTGAGTTGGTGAAAGTACACACACTTATCAGAGTGGATCTGGGGTCGCGAGTGCCCAACCGGCGGGCAGTGCCGCGATACGGGCAGGCATGCTTTTGCAATGGAATCCGCGCCCCAGTCATTGAGGCTTGGATGGTGAAAGGGCTGATTTTAGAACGTGGAGAGCAAGATCGGGTCCTTACTCTGCGTAGTCGGCGCGGCTGATGTTCAGCTTGCGCATCTTGTTCTGCAGTGTTGTTCGTTTCAGCCCGAGCCGCTCAGCGGCCCCGCTTTGGCCGGATACTCTTCCCGATGCGGCTCGCAAAGCCTCGATGATGACCTGCCGCTCCGCTTGTTCGAAACTTGATGCCGCCAAAGTTGCCGACCGGACCGGAACTTTCTTCAGCTCTGTGCCCGGGACATTCAATTCGTCCCCTTGCGTGAAAATCACGCAGCGCTCGATAAAGTTCTCAAGCTCACGAATGTTGCCAGGCCAATCGTGATTCACCAACGCCTCCATGGCTTGCTTCGGGACGGACTTAATGCGCCTTTGCATCTGGCGGGAGAACCGCAAAACAAAGTAGTGAACCAGGAGCGGAATATCTTCCCGCCGTTCGCGAAGCGGAGGGATCTCGATCGGGCAAACATTCAATCTGTAAAAGAGATCTTCGCGAAACTGGTTGTTGCGAATCATGCCCTGCAGATCACGGTGCGTTGCGGCAATCAAGCGAACGTCGACGCGCATGGTTTTCGTACTTCCCAAACGTTCAAATTCGCGTTCCTGTAAAGCTCGTAAGAGCTTTGGTTGCAGGTCAAGACTGATATCCCCGATTTCATCCAGAAAAAGCGTGCCGTGATCGGCCAACTCGAACCGGCCTCGTTTCTGCATGAGCGCGCCGGTGAAGGCGCCCTTTTCATGCCCAAAGAGCTCGCTTTCCACCAGCCCGGAAGGGATGGCGGCACAGTTCAGTCGAACGAAGGTGCGCTCGCGACGCGGACTGAGATTATGAATGGCCCGGGCGAGCAGTTCTTTTCCAGTGCCTGTCTCACCGTGCAGGAGCACTGTCGACCCCGTAGGCGCGACAATCGCAATCTGATCCAAGACTTTGCGGAGAGCGGCGCTCTTGCCGACGATTTCTTCGAAGTTGTACTCGGAACGGATTTCCGATTCTAGATACAAGCGCTCTTCCTCAAGCCGATCTCTGGCCTCTGTGACACGTCCATACGCAATGGCGTTGTCCACCGCGAGCGCAATCTGATTGCTTATTTGTGATAAGAGATCCAAGTCTTCCTGTCCAAAGTTGTTCGGCTGGCGGCTGCCCAGAGTTATCACACCTAAGGGGCCGGTGGCGGTTACCATTGGGGCGATCGCCATCGATGTGATTGACTCAGCTTTTAGCTTCTCCATGACTCGCGCGGGAAGCTCCTCGATTTTCTCTCTCGACAAGAGTTCAGGCACGCGTGCTCGCAACTTTTCGTAGTCTGGACCGCTGAGCTCCGACCTCTCGACCTCTGTCAAGGAGCCCTTGCCACTGGGGAAATCCAATACGACGCATTCAAGCTGGTTCGATTTCTTATCGATAAGCCAAAATCCGGCAAAGTCATTCCGAAAATAAGTCCGGATCGAAGCCGCTGCTGATCGAAAGAGTTCATTAATGTTCAACTTGGAAACGATGTGGTTGTTGATCTCCAGCAACAACCTAAGCCGGTCCCGCTCTTTGATCACTTGTCGTTGGTAGAGCTCTGCGCTGTCCCTCGCTACCGCGCACTCCAGCGCGACTGCAACGTGCGACGCCAGAGAGCCGAGGAGTTCGACATCCTCGGGCACAAATTCCTGTCCCCGCTCCTTGGTCACCGCGAGAATTCCGTAACGCTGCTGGGAGGTAAACAATGGGAAGACATATCCGGTCCGGCCAACGGATTGAGCCGCAAACGGAGCCAGCTCCGAATGTCGCAACATTTCCCGCGATATGTCCGGCAGGAAAACTGGTTCCCGTTCCTCAAGGACTTGTGCTGCCGCGCCGATCACCAAGATTTTGGTACCGATCTTGATTGCTGGCGCATCTGCTTCTCGGTCGAAGTCAAGAAGATGCAGCGTGTCTCCACCGCTGCCCAGGACATAGATATCGACGCCATGAAGGCGACAACTGCTGGACAGCACGTCGCGCAGGCTATGCAGAACAGCCTTTACCGTAGGTTGTTCGACCATCGCGCTGGAGACATCGAGCAGGGCTCGATACCGGCTATTGGTCGGTGCAAATCCTTGATTGTCTTCCGGCATGCGCTTCAGACTAGCACCGTCGGAACTCATCTTCTATATCCAAACACTGTCACTTGCTGGTGCCCGTAAAGAGCGCCTCGGTGAGTCCCCGATGACCTGCGGTGGGACGCCCCAACTGCCCAAACTGCCCGGCACCGTGCCCGAGCGCGGGCACATCTTCCGCTGACAGCTAAAACCTTTGAAGTTGAGCGGAGATTAAAACCGTGAAAGCACGCGGATTGCGCGATCCATTTCGTTATCTGAGTTTGGCAAGACGCGTGCCCTACCACAGGGGGACTAACAATCGCACTTGTGACATGCGACAAGGAGAGGATGAATGCAACGTATCGCGATTCTTATTTGCTTTGGTCTGATGCTTGGCATGCTGGCGAGCGCCCAGGACGTGAGAACGAACTATATGCCAGGAACTGATTTTTCGAAATATCACACCTACGCATGGGTTGACGAGGTCAAGGGCGTACCTCGATTGGGTAACCAGCCCGACCAGATCCTGGACGCCCAGGTCAAGCAAGCGGTCGATTCCCAAATGGCGGCCAACGGCCTAACCAAGTTGGTTGACGGCGATAAAGCCGATCTACTCCTTGGTTACCAACTCGCTAGCAATCGGGAGAGGCAAATAAACGGTTTCGCGAACGGCTGGGGTGGACGAGGCGGCTGGAGCCCGTGGGGCGGAGGCTTCGATTCATTTTCGGCGACTACTTCCACCATCAACATCGGGACTTTCGTCCTTGGTATGTATGACCCTGCTGCAAAAAAGCTGGTTTGGATAGGTGCTGCCCAACATGCGATTGAACCAAGCAAAAAACAGGAGAAAAACCAGGAAAGGCTCAATAAGGGAGCGCAGAAACTGCTAAAGGACTTCCCGCGAGGACGAAATTAGACGACTCCTTGCAAAGATTTGGTCTGGCTTTTAAACGCTAACCGCTGAAGAAGTAGTTCGTGAAGGATAAGGATTAAGGATAAGGAAGGAATATATGCGTCGAAACGCAATTCGAAGTTCGATGATGCTGGTGACGATCCTACTGCTACCCCTGCTGGTCCTGGTTGCGCAAGAAACGAGTGCGCTCCTGATCGAGGGGCAGCAGGGCCAAGCAAGAGTCATTCAGGTGCAAGGCAAGAACTATGTAGAAGTCGAGGGACTAGCGCAAATCACAGGAGGATCGTTGCGCTTCGCGGGGAATCAAATCACTCTGACATTGCCCGGTGGCGGCAATACAGTACCGCATACGGAGCAGTCCGC
>DATHPO010000366.1:0-26732 GCA_035483835.1 Terriglobales bacterium | reverse complement strand
CGGTAATATTCGGGCAGGCAGGTCGTGACTTCGCGTGACCAGTCGTAGGCAAAGCCCAGGCGCTTCATCTGCGCCTTCATGTTGGCGATGTTGCGCAGCGTCCACTCGCGCGGGGGCGTGTTGTTGGCGATGGCCGCATTTTCCGCAGGGAGACCAAACGAATCCCATCCCATGGGATGAAGCACGTTGTAGCCGTTCATCCACATGTAGCGGGCGAGCGCGTCGCCGATGGCGTAGTTGCGCACGTGTCCCATATGCAGCACGCCCGAGGGATAGGGCAACATTTCGAGCACGTAATACTTCGGCTTGGTGGAGTTGGGCTCGGCGGCGTAGAGAGATGCGTCCTGCTGCCAGCGCTCAAACCATTTGGCCTCGATGCGCTGGGCGTCGTAGCGGTCCTCGTGGACCGGGATGGTTTTTTCTTCCTGCGGCATAGTAAGGAAAGTGGGGTTCCGGATAAACCTGTATTTTACAATAGCGACGCTAGAGACAGGAGTTTCCGGGCGATTCTTCGAGCGTGATGGTCGTCTCGCGACGCTCCAGTGCGGCGATGCCCTGCAGGTAGTCCTCGCGATCCTCTAGATATTGCCGAATCGCCTCGAGAGCATGGTGGCTCTTGCTGCAACCGGTCTCTTTGGCAAGAGAGTTGAGCCCTTCGTCAAGTTCGGGTTCGAGCCGAATGCTGAGCATGGTGCGATAGACATTCTTAGAATGACACATTCGGCGTCGACCGGCAAAGGTGTGGGACAGCAGGGCGGCTGTCCCCACGTGATTTATCTTGCTACTAGCTTCTTCAGTGCTGCGATATTCCTTTTGTCATCTCCCGGTTTGTCGATCGGGGTTTCGGCGATGAAGGCTGCGTGGGCTAAGCGAGGGTCGTTCAGCAGGCGGCGAAACGGTTCTAGGCCGATGCTTCCCTTCCCGATGTGCTGATGCCGATCCAGCTTCGATCCGCGGGCTGCTTTGGTGTCGTTGCAGTGCCATACGCGGACGTTCTTCAGACCGACCGTCTTATCAAGGTGCGCCAGCGTCTGGCGTAATCCGTCTTCGCTCACGATGTCGTATCCGGTGACATGGGTGTGACAGGTGTCGATGCAGGCAGCGATGGGAATCAGGTCGCGAAGCCGCTCAAGAACCTCAGCGACCTGTTCGAAGCTTCCACCCAGGGAATATTCCGCGCCGGCAGTATTTTCGATCAGGATGGTGAGATCGCTATTGGCGAGATCAAGGCCTTGGGTGGCGGCCGCGATTGCCGCGGAGGTCTGAAGCAGGCCGGCTTCGCGATCGGCGCCGCGGAATGAACCCGGATGCAGAACCAAATAATCCGCACACAGCGCCAATGCGCGTTCCACTTCGCCACGGAAGGCGGCGATTGACTTCTCCAAAAATAAGGGCGTCGTGCTGGCCAGATTCACCAGGTAGTTCACGTGGATGGCCATCGGCTTGAGGTCATACTGCTCGCGCAGGCGCATCATCTCGTCGCACCGGGGACGGCTCAGTTCATAGGGCGCCCACTGGCGCGGGCTTGAGGAAAAAATCTGGAAGGTATTGCAGCCCAGACGGTAGGCGCGTTCGGCCGCATTCTGGACGCCGCCGGCAGTCGAGGTGTGAATGCCAATGCGGCGCGAGGTCAGGCGGGGCGGGCGCTTCGGTAGTGGCAGCTTGAGAATGTCCTGCTCGCGGGCGATGGAACGGGGCATGAGGAAGTATAGCGAGGGGTCGAGATCCGGCGCTGGTCGTCGCACAGCCAGCGGCCCAGGTTTGCGATGGATGCGGCTTCGACGATAGACTTGAGGGTCTTGAGGTAAGGTCATGTTGGTCGTAATGCAGGCGCACGCAACTGAAGCGCAGGTACGCGCCGTCTGCCAAAAGATCGAAGCGCTCGGCTACCGCGCCCACTCCATCCCGGGGGCGGAGCGAACTGCGATCGGCATTACTGGAAACAAGGGCGAGGTCGAGCCTGGCACGTTGGAGGAGATGTCGGGCGTGCAGGAAGTCATTCGCGTCACCAAGCCTTACAAGCTGGTCAGCCGCGACTTCAGGGAAGAGAACACCATCATTCGTTTCGCTGGCAGCGATGCCACCATCGGCGGGCCGGCACTCGCGATCATCGCCGGACCTTGTGCGATTGAGAGCAGGGAGCAGGCCTTTGCTGTGGCTGAGCGCGTCCAGCGTGCGGGGGCGCAGTTCTTTCGCGGGGGAGCTTACAAGCCGCGCACATCTCCGTATTCGTTTCAGGGCCTGGGCGAAGAAGGCTTGCAGATCATGGCTGACGTGCGTGAGAATTTCGGCCTGCGGACGATTACCGAGGCCATTGACCACGAATCGCTCGACCTGGTTGAGCAGTACGCCGACATCATTCAAATTGGCGCCCGCAATATGCAGAACTACTCTCTGCTCCGGCGTGCCGGCCGATCGAAGCGGCCGGTGATGGTGAAGCGCGGCATGTCTGCCACGCTGGAAGAATTTCTGATGGCCGCCGAGTATGTGATGAGCGAAGGCAACTACAACGTGATTCTGTGCGAGCGCGGCATCCGCACTTTCGCCGACCACACTCGCAACACGCTCGACCTGAGCGTAGTTCCGGCGGTGCAGCGGCTCAGCCACTTGCCGATTATTGTTGATCCGAGCCAGGGCACAGGCAAGCGAAACAAAGTCACTCCGCTTTCGCGGGCCGCAGTGGCGGTCGGGGCGGATGGCTTGATTATCGAGGTCCATCACGAGCCGGACAAGGCGCTGTCGGACGGCATGCAGTCGTTGTATCCGGATCAGTTCGATGAGTTGATGGCGCAGGTTCGGCAGATTGCGCCGGTGGTGGGGAGAACGGTACCAGTGGTTCTGGCTCGTCCGAACGCGCTTTCATCAGTGTCCACGGAAGCCTCTATTGCTCCGCTAACTTGAGAAAGCTTCTTTTTATCGTAGTCCTCTCACCCATGGTCGTCGCCTTGGGTTGGTGGTACGTCCACGAGCGCCAGCTCACCGATTACGGTCCGGCTTACCATGAGTACGCCTACATCACCAACGGAAAGAGCAACACGGTTACCGTCATCGATCTGCGAACGTTTCAGCTCGCGAAAACGATTAAGGTTGGGAGCGAACCTACTGGAGTTGCGGCCAACAGCAAGAAGAATGAGATCTACGCCGTCAACACTGGCTCGAATAATGTCAGCGTCATCGATGCCGAGCGCAACTCTGTGGTGGCGACCATTGGCGTGCACGGCAAACCCTACTTCATCGATATTTCTGCGGATGGGAAGCGCGGGTATGTTGCGAACTCAGGCTCCGCGAATGTTTCGGTGATTGATCTCGACAAGCGAGTCGTAGTCGGTAATGTTCGGGTGGGAGCTTCGCCGGGGCTGGCGAGAGTGTCGCCGGATGGCGGAACCGTGGTCGTCAGCAACCGCGGGGACAACACCGTTTCGCTGATCGATGCTGAGCAGCTAACGGTTCGCAGCACGATTCAGGCGTGCCAGCAGCCGGAAGACATTGCCGTCCTGCCGGACAGCAGCAAAGCATTCGTCGCTTGCGCGGGATCGGGACAAGTCGCATCGATTGATTTGAAGAGTGACAAACTGCTGGCTCTGCTGGACGTCGGAAAAACTCCCGTGCAACTGGCGCTCAAACCGGACGGCGGCGAGCTGATGGTGAGCAACTTCGATTCGGATGATATTTCGATCATCGAGACAACGACCAACGAGGTTGGTGGAAGCTATCTGATCGGCACTCATCCGGCGCGTGGGATTGTTACTGCAGATAATTCCCGTTTTTACGTCAGCAATTTTGGATCGAACACCGTGTCGGTTTATGACATTGATATTGGGAAGATGATCGCGACACTTCCGGTCGGCAGCCATCCGGATGGGCTGGCACTGGCGCAGAGCCAGAACTATTTGCTGGTTCTGAATTCGGGTTCAGGAGATGTCACGGTGATCCAGAAGCGGACTCCCAGCAAGAAATTCGAGCCGGGGGAATATTCGCTGCTGACTATGATTCCGGTTGGCGTTCAGCCCAACAACATCGTGGTGAAATCGTTCGTGTCGGTTAAGTCGGCATCAAGGTAAATTTGTCATCCTGAGCGGAGGAGAGGCTTCGCGAAGCGAAGCATCTCCGTAGTCGAAGGATCCCTACGCAGCCGGGTCCATCCATCTCGGATTCAAGCGTTTTCCTCATGGACACGGTTACTGAAGCTGGTGAGGATTCCCTGGTGCATCTCAGCCATGGTTGGCGGTTGCAGGGATCCTTCGACTCCGCCTCTGCTTCGCTTCGCGAAACAGAGGCTACGCTCAGGATGACAGAGGAGGGCGGGCTCCGTTCGCTTTCGCGAAGCAGATGCTGCGCTCAGGATGACAGAGGAGCGGGTTGCGCACTACGCGTTCGCGCCGCAGCACTTCTTGTATTTTTTTCCGGAGCCGCAAGGACAGGGATCGTTGCGTCCGATCTTGGCCGCGCCGCGTACCACTTGCTGCACTGTCTGGAGATCGCCGGAACCGGCCATGCGAGCCTGCTCCAGCTCACGGCGTTTCTTGCGCTGGAAAGCTTCCTCGATTTCGTCGACAGAGGTAGCCACTTGCCGTGGCTTTCGCCCATTGCCATCGCCGCCCATTCGCGGAACCGGCACACCGGCTTCCGGACCTGCGCCGGGGCCACCACCATCTCCAGGTCTCGGGGCTCCGCCTTCGCTCGGGCGCTCCAAGATCTGCATCAGGTAGAGATAACGGACCGTCTCCTCCTGGGAGCGCTGCATCATGGCCTCGAACATGTCAAAGGACTCGCGCTTGTACTCCACCAGCGGATCGTGCTGACCGTAGCCGCGCAGCCCGATGCCTTCCTTCAAGTGGTCCATGTCGCGGAGGTGGTCTTTCCATTGCGCGTCGAGCACACTTAACATGATCATGCGCTCGTGATAGCGCATGGCATCGGGACCAATCAGTTTTTCCTTGGCGTCGTAACGGGCCTTGAGCTTGTCGAAGATCGCATCGCCCAGTTCCTGGCGGTTAAGAGTTTCGGGCTGGATGCCTTCCGCCAAAATATCCACGCCGAAGCGGGTGAAAATGGCATCTTTCAAGCCCTTGAGATCCCAATCCGCGGCATGAACTTTGACTGCGCAGAATTGATCCATCAAATCGCTGAGGATGCCGGAGACGTAATCCTCGAGGATCAACTCTTTCTGATCTACCCCCTCCAGCAATTGATGGCGCAGGCCGTACACCGCCTCGCGCTGCTTATTCATTACGTCGTCGTACTCGAGTAGATGTTTGCGGGCTTCAAAGTTTTGCGCTTCGACGGCCTTCTGCGCGCCTTCGATACGGCGACTAATCATTCTTGATTCGATCGGGACTCCCTCTTCCATACCCAAGCGTTGGAGCAGGTTCGAGACCCACTCCTTGGCGAAGATGCGCATCAGGTCGTCTTCGAGCGAAAGATAGAAGCGAGAAGAACCGGGATCGCCTTGGCGTCCAGCGCGGCCACGAAGCTGATTATCGATGCGGCGAGCTTCGTGACGCTCGGTGCCGAAGATGTGCAGCCCTCCGGCGGCGATGACATCCTCATGCTCCTGGTCGGTTTGCGCTTTGTACCGATTGAAAACCTCCGTCCACTGATCGGTAGGAACTACGTATTCATTGCCGGCGTAGTACCAGACGGTGTTTTTGGTGTCGTCGACGACGGCCTGCACTTTGCCTTGTGCGGCGCGCAAGGGCTGCGCGATACCTTTCTTCACACATTCCTGCTTGGCCATGAACTCGGGGTTGCCGCCGAGAAGAATGTCGGTTCCGCGGCCGGCCATGTTGGTGGCGATCGTGACCATACCCTTGCTGCCGGCCTGCGCCACGATTTCGGCTTCTTTCTCGTGCTGCTTGGCGTTCAACACCCAGTGCTTGACACCCTTCTTCTTCAGCAACTCGGAAAGACGTTCGGATTTTTCAATCGAGGTGGTGCCCACGAGCACGGGTTGTCCGGTGGCATGCAATCTCTGGATCTCGTCGGCTGCGGCGAAGTACTTCTCTTTTTCGGTGCGGTAAACGACGTCTGGATTCTCCAGTCGCAGCATCGGCTTGTTGGTCGGGATGACCATGACTTCCAGCCGATAGATCTTGTCGAACTCAGCCGCTTCGGTTTCCGCCGTTCCGGTCATGCCGGCCAGTTTCTTGTACATGCGGAAATAGTTCTGGAACGTGATGGTGGCGAGCGTCTGGTTCTCGCGTTCAATCTTTACGTTTTCCTTGGCTTCAACCGATTGATGCAGTCCATCGGACCAGCGGCGACCTGGCATCAAGCGGCCGGTGAACTCGTCCACGATGATGACTTCGCCATCTTTGACCACGTATTCCACGTCGCGGTGATAGAGGGCATGGGCCTTTACGGCGGTCTCGACATGATGCTTCAGGTCCCAGTTCTCCGGGTCGGCAATATTGCCGATGCCGAGCAGTTCCTCAACTTTTTCCCAGCCCACGTCGGTAACCGTAATGTTCCTGTGCTTTTCGTCCACCACATAGTCGCCGGTGTATTGCTTGGGCTCGCCGGGAGCGACGTCAATCTCCTCACCCTTTTCGAGCTTGGGGATGATGCGATTGACCTTCGCGTATTTGTCTGTGGATTCTTCACTGGCACCCGAAATAATCAACGGCGTACGCGCTTCGTCAATCAGGATGGAATCCACTTCGTCGACGATAGAGAAGTTATGGCCGCGCTGCACGCAATCGTGCAGGTCGAACTTCATGTTGTCGCGGAGATAATCGAACCCGAACTCGTTGTTGGTTCCGTAGGTCACGTCAGCGGCGTAGGCTTCGCGGCGCTGCTGATCGTCGAGATCATGAACGATGACGCCCACGCTCAGGCCGAGGAAACTGTACAGTTTGCCCATCCACTCGGAGTCGCGTTTGGCGAGATAATCATTGACCGTGACGACATGCACGCCGCGTCCACTCAGGGCATTCAGATAGACGGGCAAAGTGGCGACCAGGGTTTTTCCTTCGCCGGTCTTCATCTCTGCGATCTTGCCCTGGTGAAGAACCATGCCGCCGATGAGTTGCACATCGAAGTGGCGCATGTTCAGGACGCGGCGGCCGCCTTCACGGACGACGGCGAAGGCTTCGACCAGCAACTCATCAAGGACTTCGTTCACCAGCTTGGTGCGCTCGGTATCGAGTTCTTTCCGGCGATCCTGGTCGGCATCAGGCTCGTCTGGAATTTTGGCCAGGCGTTCCTTGATCTGCTGACGGAATTCGTCCGTTTTGGCGCGCAGTTGCTCATCCGTGAGCTGCTGCATGGCAGGCTCAAGCGCGTTAATTTCCTCGACGCGGGGCATCAGGCGCTTGATCTCGCGCTCGTTCTTGGTTCCGAAAACTTTAGCTACCAGAGCATTAATCAAAATGAGAATCCTTGGAGGGCACTACACCCGCTATCCCAGAAGGCTAGTATATTAGATGCGTGCACAACGCGTAAGTCGCGGGCCGGCCTTGCAAAGAACCCTCTCTGCGGACCAGCGGGTCAGCTCTTCTTCCACAGGCTCAACGCATGAAGCAGATAGCCGATCGAAAACAGGGTAAGGCCAAGAGCGGCGCTTAATAAATCGACGTAGTGACCCGCGCTATCCTCAATACCCCAACCTATCCATGGAAACAGGTGAAGTGCCTCGGATACATGAGCAAGAACGACCAATAGCAGACAACCTGTGCCGACTAGCTGAAGAAAAGCGTGGACTGTCCTTCCTTTTCGGAAAAAGAGTATCGAGCCAGAGAACAGTAGAGAGACTGGTAGCAATGCGACCAGCGCTTTAAGCAATGTGGCATTCATTTCGGCAGGCTCAACAAGCGACTTTAGGATAAGCCTCTTGTCAATCCGTCTGGTCGCCACAGCGCTGAAGCGTGTTTTCAGGTATATTTTCCCGCTGGCCATGATGACCTTCTACGAACTCTTCCGCGAATGCGCTATGCGCTGGCCTGACAACATTGCGCTGGAAATTCAGCGCCGTGACCGCGTGGAAAGCAACACTTATGACGAAGCGCGGCGCATGGCGGAGAGCATTGGCCGCTGGCTGAAGGAGAGCGGGTTTCAACCGGGCGCGCGGGTTGCGATTCTGGCTGATAATCATCCGCGCTGGATTACTGCGTACCTTGGCATCATCGCGGCCGGTTGTGCGGCGGTTCCGTTGGACACGGCGTTTCATGCGGATCAGGTTGCGAAGTTGCTCAAGGACAGCGGCGCTTCCCTGCTGTTCTGCGATGTGCGGCATCTGGCGGTCGCCCAGCAAGCCGTGGAGGGAGCGCCGGTCCAGATTCTGTTAACGGATTCTGCCGAGCTTCGCTCGTCTAGACAGCCGGGGGCGGGCGTCCCCGAGCGAGCTAATCTCGACAGCATCTTTGCGGCAGGGCCAGGGAACTTTGTTCCTGTTCTCTCTAAGGATGACGACCTTGCTTCGCTGCTTTATACCTCTGGCACAACTGCGGATCCCAAAGGAGTGATGCTGACGCACTCGAACCTTATGGGCGAAGTGCGGGCCGTATTCGGCTGGGCGCAGCTCGGACCCGAGGACGCGCTGCTCGGCGTGCTTCCGCTTTTTCACGTGCTATCGCAAATGGCGAACTTGCTGTTGCCTCTGGTGAAAGGCTCCCGTGTCGTTTATCTCGAAACTCTGAATACGACGGAGCTGCTTCGTGCACTGGCAGAGCGGAGCATCACAGCGTTCGCGGTGGTGCCGCAGTTTTATTACTTGATCCACGAACGGATTTTCAAGGAAGTTTCGCAACGCGGAAGATTCGCGAGTTGGTCTGTGCGAACGATGATGGCCATCACACGCGTCAGCCGAAGATTCGGATGGAATCCCGGATCCATTCTCTTTCCTAGAATCCATAATACGTTCGGCCGTAAGATGCGCTACCTGGTGACGGGCGGGTCACGCTTTGATCCCGAAATCGGTCGCGATTTTTATGCGCTGGGGATTGACGTCTTGCAAGCCTACGGCCTTACCGAAACCAGCGCCGCCGCTTTCGCCACTTCGCATGCGGACAACGTCATTGGCTCGGTGGGCAAACCGCTCGAGGGCGTGGAAGGAAAGATCATTGATCCTCAACCGCAGGAAGACGGCCAAGCGGTTGGGGAAATCGCGATTCGTGGGGCGATCGTGATGAAAGGCTATTGGAACCGGCCTGACGCTACGGCCGCAGTTCTCAAAGATGGCTGGCTGCACACTGGGGATCTCGGCTATTTCGACGCTCGTGGAAATCTGTTTATCACCGGACGCAAGAAGGAAGTCATTGTCCGCAGCAACGGAAAAAACATTTATCCGGAGGAAGTGGAAGCGCACTATCTGAAATCCCCCTTCATTGGCGAAATTGCTGTTATGGGCCTCGAAGGCCGCCCGGGTGAGGAACGGTTACATGCCGTGGTGGTGCCGAATTTTGATGTGCTCAAACAGCGCAAGATCGTCAACGCAAAAGAGGTCATCCGCTACGACATTGAAAACCTCTCGGCGCAACTGCCTTCGACCAAGCGAATTGGAAGTTATGAAATCTGGCGGGACAGTTTGCCTCGGACGACCACGCGAAAGTTGAAGCGATTTGAGATCGAGAAGCGGGTGCGAGCAAATCAGGCGGAGGGCCGGTCAGGGGATGCGGAAGTTAGTTCAGAAAAACCCTTAAGCGCGGAAGACGCCGCGTGGCTGGAGCAGCCCGAGGTGCGGCGCGCGCTCAAGATCGTGCGAGAGGCGGCAAGAAACAGGGCTCAATCAATTCGACCCGGCGACAACCTTGAACTCGATCTTGGGTTGGATTCGATGCAACGGGTGGAGCTTCTGGTCGCCCTTGAGCAAGAGCTTGGCGGGGGCATGGAGGAATCGCGTCTGTCGGAAATTTACACAGTGCGCGAGCTGGTGGATGCGGTGCGCGAGAGCGGAGCCAGCGGCGTGGTTGGAACGCCACGCGCGCAGTTCGCCGGCTGGAACGCGGTTCTCAATGAAGAGCCTGCAGACCCTGAGCTCCGAATTCTGCTCGAGCGACAGCCATTCAAGGAAACGTTCTGGTATGTGGTGAGCCGATTGATACAGATCATCGCTCTCGACCGTTTTCGTTTATGCGTCGACGGACTGGAAAAACTTCCTGCTCGCGGGCCATTCATTATTTGCTCGAATCACCAAAGCTTCATCGACCCGATCATCCTTGCGGGCGTCCTGCCTTGGCAGGTCTTCCGCGACACCTTCGCCGTTGGGACCAGCGACATCTTCGGCAAAGGCTTCATGCGGACACTGGCGCGGTGGGCGCGCGTCGTCGTGGTAGATCCCGACGCGAACCTGATTCCTGCCATGCGCGCCGGAGCCTTTGGCTTGCGGAACGGCGGAGTGCTCTTGCTTTACCCTGAAGGCGAGCGTTCGATTGATGGCCCGCCTAAGACTTTCAAGAAAGGTGCGGCGATCCTTTCTATTCACCTCCAGGCGCCGATTATTCCGGTGGCGATTGAAGGTTTTCACGACGCTTGGCCGCGCGGCAAGAAATTTCAGAAATTTGCTCCACTGCGGATAAGAATCGGCGATCTGATTTGTCCACCACCCGCAGGTGCGGCTTCGGAAGAGGCGTACGAAAAGCTGACGGCGGAGTTGAAGGCCCGGGTGCAGGAGATGTGGGAGCAACTGCGAAAGCCCACCTCTGTGGAAACGTAGCTCTGCTGTGTCTCCCGGTTATATTTACGCGGGAGACGTTGCGAGCGACGTCTCTACAGGTCACTTGGCGCGTGGATGTGTCTGGTCGTACACCTCCAACACGTGCTTCATGGAAAGTTGAGTGTAGCGCTGGGTGGTTGAAAGGCGTTCGTGGCCGAGCATTTCCTGAATCGAGCGCAGGTCGGCGCCCTCCTCGAGCATGTGTGTACCGAAGGCGTGACGCAGCGTGTGCGGATGCACATCCGACGAGAGCCCTTTGGCGACAGCGACCTTCTTGATGATTCGTCCCACGCTGCGTGTCGTGAGCCGTCCGCCGCGCTGATTAATCAGCAGCGCGGTCGTAATCTTTTTCCGTTCCACTAACGTTTGCTGGCGCAGCGGCAAGTAGACAGCGAGTGCTGCTTTCACTGAATCTCCGAAGGGAACGTAACGTTCTTTCTTGCCTTTGCCGCGGATGAGAATGGCTTCTGAGCTCAAGCGGATATCTTCGAGATTGATGCCGATCAGCTCGGAATTACGAATGCCGCATCCATAAAGCAGTTCGAACATCATGCGGTCACGCTCGGGAAAGGATGCAACCTCGGGCATCTGCCCGTCGAGCACGGTGTTCATTTCTTCGATCGTGGGCACGCGAGGCAGCTTTTTCGGCAGCTTCGGTGTAGAGACCAATGCGGCAGGATTCTGTTCGACCACTCCCTCCTGCGCCAGCCAGCGGTAGAAAGAACGGACGGCAGCCAGAGCTCGCGCAACCGAGGTTTTCCCAAGCTGCTTTTCATAAAGAAGAGAGAGAAATCCGCGGATCGTCAGGTGATCGATGCTCCGCCAGTCGCGTGCGCCCACGTATGCTGCAAAGTTGTCCAAGTCGCCGGTGTAGGCTTTGAGCGTGTGAACCGACGCGTTGCGCTGGCGCAGCGATTGCAGGAACTTGTCGATGGCCTTCTCGACTTGCGTACGCCTCGATTTCTTATCCATATCTCCCAAAACCATTCTCACCACTAGAGTCACTGAGACACAGAGGGTGGTGAAAAATCACGTGCTATCTAGCCTTCGCTCTCGGATGGTGTTTCTGGTACACGCTCTTCAGCCGATCAAGCGCCAGGTGCGTGTAGACCTGCGTGGTTGAAATATCAGCATGTCCAAGGATGGTCTGAACCGTACGCAGGTCGGCGCCATTCTCCACCATATGCGTGGCGCAACTGTGGCGCAGCATGTGCGGACTGGCATTGCGTCCCGTGCCCGAGGATGCAGCCCGAACTACTTGCCAGACGCGCTGGCGAGTCAACTTGCGCGCGCCGCGACCGAGGAACAGAAGTGGCGAAGTGCGCTCTCCGGCCAACTTGGGCCGCGAATGCTTCATGTACTCAGCCAGCATTTCCTGCGCAGATTTTCCCAAAGGCACGATCCGTTCCTTATCGCCCTTGCCCCGCACCAGTACACATCCGAGATCCAGCTTTAGATCTTCAAGCTTGACCGCGACCAACTCCGAAACGCGGAGCGCTCCAGCGTAGAAAACTTCGAGGATTGCACGGTCACGCAGCGCGATCGCTTCAGCGTGCTTGTGCGTGGACCCGGGCGGCGAACCGCGCAAGATGACTTCCATCTCGTCGCGAGCCAGCGACTTGGGCAACACTTTCCACTGTTTCGGCGAGTCGATGTTCAGCGTGGGATCGTGCTCGATAAGCTTGTCAAGCAGCAGATAGCGATACAGATGGCGTAACGCTGAGAGCTTTCTTCCCACCGATCTCCCGTCGACCGAGTTGGTGAACAGTTGCTGAATGAAATCGCGTACGTCGTTGCGCCGCGCGTTCAGCAACGTGCGCTTGTGCTTCGCCAGGAATCCAGTGAATTGACTCACGTCGGTGGTATAGGCAGCGACAGTTAGCGGCGCCAGTCCCTTCTCGATTTTGAGGTAGTCGAGAAAACCGGGGACGACGCGAGAGTTAGCGTCTGGCACAGTGGAAGTATGCGGGTTATCGGACATTAGAGGAAGTAACAAAACGGATGCTGTAGAGACGTAGCTGCTACGTCTCCCGTCCACGAAGAAATCACGTTTGGAATTGAGAACTAAATCATGAACACGCCCGACTGCCGGAGTCGGCAAAACGAGACGTTGCCAGCAATGTCTCTACTTTTGATTTACTTCTTTCAGCACCTCAACCGCGTAAATCGCTCCTTCCGGCGTTTCTTCATGCTTGAAATATGCGAACACGTTGCGGCCCTGTGACAGGTGCTCGCGGATGCGATCGACCATCGCGCGCCGTTCGTCAGGCGTATAAGTCGGTTTCCGATAGCGGTAGTAGCAGAAATCGGCGGTAACGACATCAGGGGTGTTCCGCTCTTCGGTCTCCGCAACGCACAGCGCGCGATTGCCGTTCTTGAGCAAGTCAAAAATCTCGTCCGTGAACCATGATGCATGCCGGAACTCGAACGCGGAAGGAACTGCGCGTGGGAGAGCACTCAGAAATTCCCCCAATAGAATAGCGTCTGCTTTCATGTTCGGTGGCAGTTGAAACAAGAGCGGCCCCAGCTTTTCCGCGCGTGCGATGGGTTCGATCGTGCTCAAGAAGCGCGGAATGAAGTCTTCCGTCTTCTTCAAGCGCTTGATATGCGTGATGACCTGGTGCGCCTTGATGCTGAGGCGAAATCCGGCGGGGGTGGCCTCGATCCACTTCTGGGCGGTGGTCTCCTTCAGCAGTTGGCGAAAGGTAAAGTTGACCTCGACTGCGTTGAGTTGCGTCGCGTAATACTGCAGGAATTTAGACTGGGCCAACTTGGCGGGATAAAAGTCGGGCTTCCAACTTGGATAAGCCCATCCCGATGTGCCGGCATAGAGTTGCGCCATGATTTTGCTCCGGCAATTCCGAACCGCTTAAAAATTAAAAGATCAGCCGGATTATACCTTCCGGCCCTTCGGCTTCGGGACGGAGCTCCGGCGGGCGGGCTTCATGTTTTTCTTTTTCGCTTTCTGGGTGCCGGGATCTTCTGCCTGAGCCGCCAGGTCTAGCCCCGGTTCGACCGCCCGGGGCGCGGCTTCCGCGATCCCCGTCAGCTTCGGCAACTTCTGCTTGAGAGTGAGCACAGGCTCGAACAAATCTCCCATCTTCGCCACCCGATCGAGGACTTGACCGGCTTCGAACACCAGCAGCGCCGCGTCTTTTTTCTTGAGGGCCTGCTCCACTTCCTCCCATTTCACCGGAGTGGAGACCGTGGGGTGCTCGCGCGCCCGCAGAGAATACACGCTGATCGTCGTCTTGTGCTCGTCGTTCTGACTCCAGTCCACAAACACTTTGCCAACGCGCAACTGCTTTTTCATGTCCGAAACAACTAATTCCCGGTGCTCGTTCTCGAGCAAACGCGCGAGCGCGTGAGCGAAGGGCTTGGTGGCGTCGTAACTGGTGGGCGAGTTCAAGGGAACATAAATCTGCAGGCCCTTCGAGCCCGAGGTCTTAGGAAAGCTCTGCAACCCGAAGTGCTCGAAAATATCCCGCAGCCACATTCCCACCTGACAACATTGCACGATATTCGCGGGAGGTCCGGGATCGAGATCGAAGACCATACTGCGCGGCGAAGCGATGTCTTTCACCAGTGACAACGAAGGATGAAGTTCGATGCCAGCGAGATTCGCGATCCAGACAAGCGTGGGCAGATCGTTCGCCAGAATGTAATTTACATTGCGTTGGTTGCCTTCACTCCAGATCGGCGCGGTCTTTACCCAGTCCGGACGATGTTTCGTCGCGTTCTTTTCGAAGAAGAATTCTTTGTCCACGCCTTCGGGGTAGCGCTTCAGAGTGAGTGGGCGTCCTGCAAGATGCGGCAACAGGACAGGCGCGATGCGCGCGTAGTAGTCGATCACCTGTCCCTTGGTGAACCCAGTTGCGGGGTAAAGTACCTTGTCCAGGTTCGTCAAACTCAGATGTTTGCCGTCGACCTCAACTACCTCTGGTTTGCTCAAGCGGCCCTCCCAGGTTCCCGCTGCATCATCTCTGATGCTGGATTGTAAACGCTCGGCTGACCCCGCGTTTGACAACTTCCCCTTCCGCCACGTAATTTCAAACTTCTGCCCTTCATTCGCGTCCAACCTCGTGGAGGTCCGATGAGCCGCAACCGCTCTCTCAAGTCGTTCGCCATTGTTCTGCTACTCGCCGCGCTGGCAGCCGCACAGGATGTTGCCTCTTTCGAGAAGCGCACTACGGTCAAGAAGCTCGCCAATGGCTTGACCGTCGTGATCTGCGAACGTCCCGAGGCTCCGGTTTTTTCCTTCTTCACCCATGTCGATGCCGGTTCGGTGCAGGATCCTCTCGGCCAGACCGGGTTGGCGCATATGTTTGAGCACATGGCCTTCAAGGGCACCGACAAGATCGGCACCAAGGATTATGCCGCTGAAAAAGTTGCTCTGGAGAAAGTGGAGCAGGCTTACGCCGCGTACATCGCGGAGCGCGACAAGCCGGTCGGGCGTGACGAGAAGAAACTGAAAGACCTGGAAAAGGCCTGGAAAGATGCCGTCGCCGACGCCGACAAGTACGTGAAGCCCAACGAATTTCCCCAGATTGTGGAGATCAACGGCGGCGAGGACCTGAACGCCAATACCAGCGACGACGAAACCAACTACTTCTATTCGTTTCCCGAGAACCGGCTGGAGTTGTGGGCCTATCTGGAGTCGGAGCGGTTCCTTCATCCTGTCATGCGCGAGTTTTACAAGGAGCGGAATGTCGTGATCGAAGAGCGCCGCATGCGTACCGACAGCAACCCCATCGGGCGACTGCTCGAACAATTCACCACAGCGGCTTTTCAGGCACATGAGTACCATCGCCCGACGATCGGCTGGATGTCGGATCTAAATTCGTTTTCCGCAACCGATGCCAAGAAGTTTTTCGACGAATACTACATTCCGTCCAACATGGTGGTAACTGTGGTAGGCGACGTCAAAGCATCCGAGACAATGCCGATCATCGAAAAATATTTCGGCCGCATCCCTTCGCGCCCGCGTCCGGACGAGCGCACGACCACCGAGCCGCCGCAAAACGCCGAGCGGCGCGTAGTGCTACAGGATATGTCGCAACCGCTCTATCTTGAGGGCTACCATCGGCCTGACTACCGCAGCCCGGATGACGCAGTGTACGACGCAATCGCCGACCTGATGTCGAGCGGGCGCACTTCGCGGCTGTATCGTGCGCTGGTGCGGGACAAGAAAATCGCTGCGGATTCGGCAGGGTTCAGCGGGCTCCCGGGCAACAAGTATCCGCATCTTTTTGCCTTCTACGCCTTCCCACTCCCTGGCCACAAGCCAGACGAAATGGCTGACGCCATTCATGTGGAGATCGAGAAGCTGAAGAACGAAGACATCAGCGATGAGGAACTGAAGATGATCAAGACGCGAGCCAAGGCCAATCTGATTCGCAGCCTGGGCAGCAACGAAGGCCTGGCCAACAGTCTGGCGTTGTATCAGGCCCGCTACGACGACTGGCGCGAATTGTTCCGCTCCGTCGACCGCATTGACAAAGTCAGCAAAGCGGACATTCGCCGCGTGGCTAATCAAACTTTTGTTCCAACCAACCGCACCGTGGGAATTATCGAAACCAAGCCCGCAGCTCCCGCAGCAGACCAAAAAGGAGGAGCGCAGTGAAAACTCATCTCCCGTGCATTCTCCTTTTGATGTTAGTTGTTATCAGCGCGGCAGTTCCGCGAGCCGCTGCGCAGGCGACCGATTGGCAACAGATTCCGATTCCGCCTCTGCCCGTGTTTCATCCTCAGGAGCCGAAACGTATCGAACTGCCGAATGGCATGGTGATCTTTCTTCAGGAAGACCACGAGCTCCCGGTCGTTGATGGCACGGCACGCATCCGTGGAGGCTCGCGTTCCGAACCCGCCGGCAAAGTTGGAATGCTGGATATTTATGGTGAAGTCTGGCGAACTGGTGGAACCAAGGCGCAAACCGGCGATCAGCTCGACGATTACCTTGAGATTCGGGCCGCCAAAGTGGAAACCGGCAGCAATGCAGACTCGACTACGATCTCATGGTCTTGCTTGAAGGGCGATTTCGACGACGTATTCAATGCGTTTAACGATGTGCTGCGCGATCCCGAATTCCGCGCCGAGAAGATCGATCTGGCACAGAAAGAAATGGACGACTCGATCTCACGCCGCAATGACGATGTCAGCGGAATCGCGAGCCGCGAGTCAAGGAAACTGGCTTACGGCGCGAACAATCCGTACGCTCGCGAACCGGAATACGTTACGGTCGCCGCGGTCAAGCGTCAGGATCTGGTCGACTGGCATCGCGCCCACGTTCATCCCAACAACATTATCCTGGGCATCGTCGGCGACTTTGATTCTGCCGCCATGGAAGCCAAACTTCGCCAGGTCTACGGCGATTGGCCGAAGGGAGAGCCGGTAAGAGAGGACAAGATCGAATTCCAGCCCGCCAAGCCCGGTTATTACCAGATTCCGAAAGAAGACGTGAACCAGAGCTCCATTGACATGACCGACCTGGGCATTCGGCGCGACAACCCGGACTACTACGCCGCTCAGGTTTTCAACGAGGCCTTCGGTGGCGGCTTTTCTTCACGTTTGTTCAAGAGCATCCGCACTGCACAAGGGCTGGCATACGGCGTCGGTGGCGGGATCGGCTCGGCGTTTGACCATCCCGGGATCGTGCGCATTGCTATGAGTACGAAAAGCGCGACCACTGTGGAATCCATTCAAGCCCTCTACAAAGAGATCGACGGTCTACAGCAGAATCCGATTTCGGACGAAGAGATCAAACGGGCCAAGGATTCCATCCTGAACTCATTCGTTTTCAATTTTGACTCGCCTGAAAAAGTGCTCCGCGAACGCATGGCGTACGAATTCTACGGATATCCCGCGGACTATCTAGAGCGATATCGCAGCGGGATCGAGAAAGTTGGGAAGGAAGATGTAGCGCGCGCGGCAGCCAAGTATCTGCACAAAGAAAAACTCGCAGTTCTGGTCGTGGGCAATACGGCGGATTTCGACAAGCCGCTGTCCACTCTCGGTCCAGTGACCAACGTAGACATTGCAATTCCGCCGCCTCCCGGTGAAAAAGGTGGAAAGGAAGAAGCTCCCGCAAAACCTGTCGCTTCGAATCCAGAAGGCAAAGCTTTGGCTGCGAAAGTCGCTAAGGCCATGGGACTCGACGAAGTGCAATCCGTGAAGTCGCTGCGCGTGAACTTCACCGAAAGCGATCCAGGAGACGCGACGTCGACGCCGATCGAGGTGACCATCGTATTCCCTGATCGAATGCATGTGAGCATTCCAACGCCGCAAGGCAAACTAGCGATCGTCGTTTCCTCGCAGGCCGGGTTTATGTCCGCCGAAGGTCGAGGAACGCGCGATCTGCCTGCATCGCAAAGAACCGAGAGCTTAACCCAGATTCATCATGACCCGATTTATCTCGCGCAGCATGTAAACGATCCTACGATCACTTTCACTGCCGCGGGCACGGAAAAGATCGGCGACGTCGAGGCTACGATCGTGGATGTTGGCGGCGCGGTTCCCTGGATCCGTTGGTACGTCGACCCGAAGAGTGGACGGATTCTGCGCGAGACCTACAAGGGGATGGGACAGTCCGGTCCATTTCAAGGCGAGACCGAGCTTAGTGACTGGAGAACCGCGGACGGTCTGACTTTTCCCTATCTGCACCAGAACAAACAGGACGGGAAGGATTTGAGCACAATAAAATACACGTCGATTCAGATCAACCCCACAATCGATCCCAAAATGTTCGAGAAGCCGGCGCCGTAAGCTCATCTCCAAATCGGGACGGAGTTTACTGTTTAGTACCGGTACCCCCCTGTTGGCTGCAAAATCTAGAAAACAAGAGATTTAAATTTTGACGACTGCGGAGGGGCAACCTCTTTCAGGCCAAACTGGGATGGAGGTCGGCCCCGGGGAAAAAAAGTCTGGACCGCTCAGAACCCCTCGATGAGCGTAATCGAGATTTTGCAACAGCTACGAACGAGCTTTACGGTTGGGCTGGGGAAGGAGTAGCTCCCAGCCTCCATGGACAGCCAAAGTTATCAGCAAGGCTAAGGACAACCGGCTAGGGCAAAACGGAGGGGTTTACGGCCCAACCACTGATTTTAGCGGTGAGAAACAAACAGATTCGACGCGTAAGAGAGCACTAACTGTTTTAAGAAGTTCTAGAGTAATCGAGGTGGAAAGAAGTATGCGGGCGCAAATGGATTGCGCCCGCAGTTTGCAGAAGTCTCTACTGCTGCTTGGTTGACAGTCCCAGTGCTTTTCGCTTCGCTTCCACCGCTTTCGCGTCACGCGCGAAGTCGCTGTGATACAGCCAGGCGAGGCTTTTTTCGTCGCGCTGCCCGAATACCTTCGGGGTAAGGTAATGTCCACGTTCTCGCGCCGGCTTCTGCTCTTCGACCGGCACAACGTGCATTCTGGCGTATGCATCCGAGCGCACTCCCGTCACCTGCCAGGAGACCTTCACTGAAGGCTTGTCCGTCTTGATGACGAAGCGGTTATTCTGGATCTCCTGAAAAACGATCGCCTGGGCAAACTCCCCGATGACAGTGAGTTGATAGCGATAGTTGGTATTCAAAGCCTCAAACCACCGCGGCAACTGCACGCTGGCCAATCCTCCGAGATCGGTCATGACGTTGCCACTGTAGGTGTTCAGGACCTCGTCGGATTCAATCGCAAAATGGTTCAGATACTTATTGGCGGGATCCAGAGGGTGGTCAATATGAAAATCCTTGAACCCAGTGACTGCAAGGTCACCACTGATCTCCACATTGCCGTCGAAAGAGCCTGCGATGTGTCCGATCCCATAAACCGCGGCCGCCGTCGTGCAATCCGAGCACGAAGCGCCTCCTATGCCGTCGCCGTTAACGCTGATGCCCGCCACACCGGCCTTAACGGTGGCGTCTCCCTCGACGCCACGATATTGGGTGCTGGTCCCGTGCACCCCGATGCCACTGGTGCTGATGCCGCTCATACCAGAGGATGTGTCACTTACGCCCGCTACGCCGATGCCGCTCTTGCTGTTGCCCAGCATGCCGTTGTTGTTGTCGCTTCTGCCCACCACACCAACGCTGCTTTCACTGACCCCAAACACGCCGTTGCCGCTGGTGCTTTCGCCGTGAACTCCGTCATTGCTGTCGCTTAAGCCCACCACCCCGTACGAGGTGTGGCTTTCACCCATAACTCCATATCCTGATTTGCTGTTGCCTTCCACGCCGTCGTCGCTTTCGCTTACGCCAAGCACGGCAATGCCACCGTTATTACCGCCCGAGATCGCGATACCGCTCGAAACATCGACACTGAGGGCACCGTTGACGGTTACGTCTTCTGAGGTGATGGTCACGTCGGTCGCGGTTTGGGTGATGACGGAGTTGCCGATCGTGTGTGGGCCTTTCCAGAGAGGAATGGTTCCTGGCGTACCGCTGCCAGTGACGTTTTGGGCTTGCAGAGAAAAAACCGCCGATATTAACAGTGGGATGTGCAGCAGTAACGACGATACCGTTTTCATACAGTGTCTCCTTTGTTGATCTTGGCAGTATTGCCGCTGTTACCTCGACCTCAACAACGACGCCAGGCAGATCAGCGGCGATCCATCCTGGTCTTCCGAGAAGTGCCACTTTTGCATTTGGGCGCCGGCCTGCAGCACCGGCTGCGTCATTCCCGTGATTCCCTCCGCCTCCGCCAACCCAACCATCTCCACTTCGCGGCCACATTCCTGGCACCAACCCCGTGTGGAGTGTCGCCACCGGATGGTAAGCACTTGCTCGGTCTCCATGGTTATTTCCGTTCGTTTGGACACGGCCAGCGCTCCTGCCAGCGTCTTGGCCCAACGCTGAAATCGTGATAGATTGCTTGCCACGCTCGGCTCGGCTCCTGGGCCACGATGCACGATCGGAATCCTGCCCAAGAAGCGATCTGAAAGTCTTTAAGAGCCGATTAATATGTTTTGAATTCTTCTGAAAGACAATTATGGGCAATGCAGTCAAGCAGTTGCTGGAGTTCGGTCCGTTCCGGTTGGACCCTGAACAACGGCTCCTACTTCGCGCTGAGACCCCCATTCCGCTAACCCCGAAGGCTTTTGACCTGCTACTGATTCTGGTTCAACGCAGTGGGGAAGTCGTCGTCAAAGACGACTTGATGAAGTTGCTGTGGCCGGACACATTTGTGGAAGAGTCCAACCTCGGCCAGCACGTGTTTCAACTGAGGAAGGCCTTGGGAGATCGATCACAGGGGTCGTCCTACATTGTGACTGTGCCTGGCCGGGGCTACCGCTTTGCCCAGCAGGTGCGAGCACTGGGGGAACAGGCCACCGTGGTGGTGCAGAGCCACAGCCGCACTCGATTGGTTATCGAAGAAAAAACTCTAGCGCCCATCAACGTCACTGCCTCCCGGTCTTTGAATCTGCCCAAGCGCTTGCTGTGGGGAGCATTGGCGATTGTTCTGGTGATTGCGACGGCATACGTCTACAGGCGCCCGGCTCCCAAATTGACTGCAAGAGATACGATAGTGCTGGCGGAGTTTGCCAACAACACTGGCGACGGCGTCTTCGATGGTGCGCTGCGGCAGGGTCTCTCGGCCCAGTTGGAGCAATCGCCATTCTTGAACCTGCTCTCCGACCGACGGGTGGCGCAGACTCTGTCTCTCATGGCCCAGCCCAAGGAGGCACACCTGACGCACGATGTGGCCAGGGAAGTCTGCCAACGGACAGCCAGCACGGCGGTGCTGGATGGATCCATAACTCAGATCGGCGCCCGCTATCTTCTTACTTTGAAGGCAACCGCCTGCGCAACCGACCAACCTCTGGCCAGTGCGGAAGCCGAAGCCAACGACAAGGATCATGTACTCGACGCCATGGGAAAGGTGGCGAGCGAAATGCGCACCAAACTCGGCGAATCGCTGGCCTCGGTCCAGAAGTATGACGTCCGGCCGGAGAATGTGACGACACCTTCGCTCGACGCGCTGCAATCCTACAGTCTGGCCATGCAGATCCGACATGGAGACCTTCTGGCCCCTGCCCGGCTGTTTCAACGCGCGATTGAACAAGACCCCAATTTTGCTATGGCCTACGCTCAGTTAGGCGTAATCTACGTCGATCTGGGCGAAACCGCTCGGGGAGCCGAAGGCATCCGCAAAGCATATTCGTTGCGCGACCGGGTCAGCGAACGAGAGAGGTTTTACATCGCGTCGCACTACGACGAGATGGTCACGGGAGACCTGGACGCCGCGCTCGCGGACTATGATCTGTGGGCGCAAATCTATCCGCGCGACTCCGCTCCATTCGGTGGTTTGGCAACAAATTACTATTATCGCGGCGATTTCGAGAAGTTGTTGGAGTCGGTTCGAAAAGGCGAAGCATTAGCCACTCCTTCCAACAAGCCCGGCCAGCCCGAAATCAACGAGATTTGGTCGCTCATTCTGCTGAATCGTCTTGATGAAGCCAAAGCCATGGCGCTCGGGGCGCAGACCAACCATGTGGACGACCCTATGTTTCATCTGACCCTCTACATTATCGATTTCCTGCGAATCGACGGGCCAGGCATGGAGCACGAAGTAGAAGTCCTGACGAACAATCCCACGTGGGGTCACGCGGTTCTTCAATATGAGGTGTCGACAGCTGCATACTACGGACGGTTTGTCAGAGCCCGCGAGTTCGCCAGACAAGCTGTAGACATCGCACAAAAGGGAGATAAGCAACAGAATGCGGCAGTAGACGAGGCTCAGATCGGGCTGGCCGAAGCCCTGGTTGGCAACCGAGCTTCGGCGAGGCAGTGGATTACGTCGGCGCTCGCACTCTCCCGCTTCAGGGACGTTGAGGGGATCGCCGGGCTCGCGCTGAGTCTGTCAGGCGACTCCGCCGCCGCGATCAAACTGGCAAACGACCTCAACCATCGCTTCCCGCAAGACAGCATCATCCAATCCAACTACCTTCCAACGATCCGAGCAGCTACCCATTTGTCGAATGAGGGTCACAACCCAGAACCTGCCAAGGCAATCCAGGCGCTCGCTCCTGCTGTACCCTACGAACTGGGATTTACAGCTTTAGAGCAAGGCCTTAGCCTTTACCCGGTGTATGTTCGCGGTCAGGCTTATCTGGCGGCAAAAGAGGCCTCGTCTGCAGCCACGGAGTTCCAGAAAATACTCAACCACCCCGGCGCTGTGCAGAACGAGCCCATCGGCGCGCTGGCCCACTTGGGACTTGGGCGGGCTTGCGTTCATAGTCAAGACACGACCAAGGCCAAAACGGAGTACGAAACATTTCTCGAGATTTGGAAAGACGCCGATCCCGACATCCCCATTCTGAAGCAAGCCAAAGCAGAGTACGCGAAGCTGCAGTAGCATAGAAATTCCTGCCTCGTCGCTGGGTGTTTGGCGATAGGTGTTGTTAACGGGCCATAGCGAAGGATACTTACCCAACAAAATAGTTGACAGACTCAATTCGCGAGTCTACGCTATAGCGAACAAAAAGCGAATATGCTATGGCTTCTCTTCCCCTTCTCCCCGACTCCCAGCCCAGGCTCGTGGGCATCGCCCGCCTGGCCTCGCAGGGAGAATCCATGCGTCAGGGGCACGAGGTTGAATACTTCACGCTTTCCGTCCGGTCCCTGCTCAACCGGTGCACCGGGGTGCGCATGCCCTTTACCTGGACGATCAATCCCTACCGGGGATGCGAGTTCGCCTGCAAATATTGCTATGCGCGCTACACCCACGAATTCATGGAACTGAGGGACGGCGTCGACTTCGAGCAGAAGATCTTCGTGAAGCAACATGCCGCGGACCTGCTGCGTCAGGAACTGCACCACGTCAAGCCAGGAGAAGAAATCGCGATCGGCACCGCGACCGATCCCTATCAACCAGCCGAGCGGCGCTTTGAGGTGACCCGCGCCATCCTCGAGGAGTTCGCACGGCATCGCGGACTCGAGATCGGCATCGTCACCAAATCGAATCTGGTATTGCGGGACACCGACCTACTCCAACAGATCGCGAAGAACAATCGCCTGTTCGTAAGTATCACCATCACCACTCTGAAAGCGGAACTTGCTCGGATTCTGGAGCCGCGTGCACCGCGTCCCGATCTGCGTTTGGAGGCCATGCAAAAGCTGAATCAGGCGGGCGTCGCGGCCGGTGTGATCTGCGCGCCAGTACTTCCCGGCATTACTGATTCGCCGCGCGACCTGGAGGCACTGGTTCGAGCCACCGCCAAAGCGGGCGGAAAATACGTCTTTGCCAATTCCCTGTTCCTGAAGCCTTGCTCAGCGGCTGTTTTTCTGCCGTTTCTGGAAAAGGAGTTTCCGCAACTCGTCGAAAGCTATCAGAAACGCTACAAAGACCGCGCGTTTCTGCCGGAATCGTATCGAAAGCCGTTGTCCCAGCTCATGAAGCGCCTGCGCCAGAAATATGGCATTCCCAGTGATTACGATCGCTACAGCCAGAGAACGCATCCCCCCGCCGAAGCAGATCCCGGCGGGCAAATGAAACTGTTCTGATGCTGTGTCAGCTTTGCTGCTCCGGGTTCCACGCGCCCTGGGGCCCGTCTCAGTGAACTCTGCGATTTCATACCCTTATGTTGTCGAAGGCAGATCAAAACCTTAAAACGCGGAGTACGCCGAGAACGGCCGCGGAGTGCGCGGAGATACGCTTCGAGCGCTTTCTCTCGCGAGCTTCTATAATGGCTGCTCCCCAGAGAGCGCTAATGAATCCGCCGCAAACAGAAGCCGCGCCCATCCCTCCTCCGCCAGCCGCGACCCGCAGGCCTGAGTTCTTTGAGCAGCTCGATCGATTCTGGCTTCGAGTCACCGAGGGACTTGAACTCGGTCAACTCTGGAAGCAATTTAGCGCGGATGCTCGCTCCAGCTACCGCCTCTATCATCGTGACTTTCAGGCCCGGGCTCCGCAAGACGCTCGCCAGCACCGGTTCTGGCATACTGCTCAGGAGTTCGTGTGGGCGATCCTCGAAAAGCTTACCCCGGCGCGACGAGTGCTGCTGCTGTTGGGCCTCCTGCTTCTGATATTTCCGGCCGGCGGTTTCAGTTATCACGGGAAGACAGGAGAAGTCGAGGTCGTCGAATTAGACCTTCGATTCTGGGGCGGGGCTGTGCTCTTCGTGCTGCTGATGCTCGAAGTCGCGGATCGCGTAGTGATGAAGCGCGACCTCGAAATCGCGCGCGATATTCAAAGATGGCTGCTGCCGGCGAAACCACCTCTAGTGCCCGGCTTGAACATCGCTTTCGCCACTCGCCCTGCGAATACGGTCGCCGGTGATTTCTATGACGTCTTTGCCCGGCCGCAGATGGACTCAACTGAGCCTCACTTCTTGCTGGCAGTGGCGGACGTCGCCGGCAAGAGCATTCCCGCGGCGCTGCTGATGGCCACCTTCCAGGCCAGCCTCAAAACACTTTCGGAGACCTCCAGTTCTCTCCCCGAACTGGTGACGGGCATGAACCGTTACGCTTGTACGAACAGCCAAAGCGGCCTGCGCTTCACCACCGCGTTTCTGGCGGAGTTCGATCCAGCGACCCGCGGCTTGGCGTATATCAACGCCGGACACAACCCGCCGATCTTGCGACGCAACTCCGGCGCAATCGAACGGCTGACGAATGGCGGACTGCCCTTGGGAATGTGGGCCGATAAGACTTATGAAACCGGCAACGTCATCCTGCAACCGGGCGATTGGCTGGTGATTTTCACCGACGGCGTAGCGGAAGCGGAGAATGGACTCAAGGAAGAATACGGCGAACCGCGAATGCTCAACGTTCTCCACGGCGGCGCCGGAGCCACCCCGGATGAACTGCTTCGCCGCATGATGAGCGACCTCGAGGCCTTCGTCGGTCCTACTCCTCAGCACGACGACATAACCTGCATGCTGGTAAAAGCCGCCTAACCGCAAGGAAGATCCAGTTGACGAAATTTGTCAGGATCTCTCCTTTTGAGCCATCTACCGAGCTGGTTTCAACTTGCAAGGGCACACCCAGTCTCTCCCGATGTGGGGCAGGCGTGAGACTTAGGAGGTCGTGACCGTCGTGTGTCGCTGGCATTCGCGATGGCAACCGGATTGCGATCAGTATTGAATCGAGTTCAAGAGACTCACCCTGTTATGGAGACACCTGTGAAGAACACGCGGAAACAGAAGGGCTTTTCGCTGATCGAGTTGCTGATCGTAGTGGCGATTATTCTTATCATCGCTGCCATTGCCATTCCGAACCTGTTGCGAGCACGCATCTCGGCCAATGAATCGTCGGCGGCCAGCTCGATTCGGACCATCAGCACGGCTGAAGTCAGCTTCACTTCCACTTACCCGGCACAAGGCTATTCAACTCCTGGCGCGGCTGGTTTGGGCGCACTTGGGCCCGGAGCTGTGACCGGTTGCCCGGCGGCAGGCCCACTGGTCACTGCGGCTTGCTTGCTTGACTGGAACCTTTCGCAAGCTTCCACAATCGCACTTCAAAAGAGCGGTTACTACTTCAATCTTGGCAACGTCAGCGGCGGACCCCCGTACGCGGATTACACGGCCGGCGGCGCGCCGGCTGCTTTCAACACGACTGGCGTGAACTCTTTCTGCTCGAACGAAGACGGCTCCATCCACAAAAATGATCAGGCTGCACAGGCGGCCCCGATGGTAGTGCATGCGACCTGCACCAGCGCGGCGTGGCAACAGTTACAGTAATTGAACTTGGCTAAGTACCTGGGGGAGGGTACCGGCCGGGGGAGCAATGGAGAAATCCATTGCTCCTTTCCGCTTTTGCGGCAAGAATGCCGCTACCTGAAGGCCGCAACCGGCTCCGTTATCGGGTGGCCCCAATCTCACTCGCAACGTACCAAAGTGACACAACTTGTCATGCTGCCGACAAAATCTGCTAGAAACTACCCTCCGCGATCCAACCTGCTTTATGCACAAAGGTTACGAAAGATTGCTGAGCCCTTGAAAACAAACCATGCCTGGGAATCCGAACCCACCCTATAGTAACTTCTGCTTCTGGCCGCTAAAATGCGAACATAATCGGCAATTGGGTCTACTGAGACCACATCTGATAACGGAGAAGAAGGGAACACACATGCGGAAACAGAAAGGTTTTTCACTGATTGAGTT
>DATHPO010000365.1:0-14747 GCA_035483835.1 Terriglobales bacterium | reverse complement strand
AGTGAGCATGAAGACCAGTACTCGTCAGGTTGATGGCGTCACCATCGTGGATTGCAGTGGCCGTATCACGCTTGGTGAGGGCAGCGTGATTCTGCGGGACACGGTGCGCGAGCTGCTTTCCAAGGGCCAGAAGAAGATTCTTCTAAATCTTGGAGAGGTGACCTATATAGACAGCTCGGGGATTGGTGAGCTGGTCAGCGCCTTTACCACGGTTCGCAACCAGGGCGGCGAACTCAAGCTGTTGAACCTGACCAAGAAAGTTCACGATCTGCTGCAAATCACCAAGCTGTACACCGTCTTCGACGTCAGAGATGACGAGGCCAGCGCGGTCAAGGCGTTCAGCTAAAGACGCTCAGCGTTTCCTGATGGGCGACGAGGGGCCGGCCCATTTGAGACCGGCCCTTTGTCCGCCTTTTTCTGTTTCGGGAAAAGCCAGCCTTTATTTCAGCCGATTCCCTCTTCGCTCGCCTTGCGCGCCATACAATCATTATGTGCGAGGCGCTCTCGCTCGCCTCAGGTTGCTGTGCTCCTTTTCCTCACCCGGCGTCGCAGGAGATTCGGTCAGCCGTCCCTCGTGGGACTCCTATTGCTGACAATGCTATTCCCCGCGTCGTCAGCCGCAGACTGCATTCCCATCGCTGAAGCGCGCAAGCACATAGGCGAAGACCAATGCGTCAGCGGCAAGGTAGTTCGTGTAAAACACGCGGGCAGGGGTGTCACGCTCTTTGATTTCTGCCAAGATTCCATGGTCTGCCCGTTCACCGTGGTGGTCTTTGCTCACGATCTGAAACGCATCGGAGACGTGAGCCAATTGCAGAATAAAGTGATCGAAGTCCGGGGCCCGGTGAAAGAGTACGACGGACGAGCTGAGATTGTCCTACAGCAACTGCGGCAACTCGGGGGAGAGGGCTTGGGGATTCCACGCCAGCCTAAGAATTACGACGTCGAAAACAAAGGCCACTATAGCGCGGGCTCTTTCAGTCTGCCTAAGCCCGCTTACACAACCCACAAGAAAAAGCAGCCGGCGAAGATTCCGATCAGCGTTCCGCCAGACTCTGATTCAATTGAGAATCCCGGCCCACCCCAATAGTCCAACTCCGCAGTTTATTTGCGCGGTTTCTAGCTCCCCGCCCTAAGGCAAAATCTTGGGCACCTACTATCGACGAAATTCGCGACATGGGATACTACGATCTGAGCGAAGAGCGGCAGCTCCGCCATTCTTCGAAGGAGAAATCATATGTCCGAGAAATCACAATCATTAAAGCAATCCATTCCGCCTGACGACCCGCAACGCGAACTTTCGATTCCAGATGAAAAGTCTCTTCACGTAGGGGTGGTGGGAGATACCTACACCATCCTTCTTAGCGGAAAAGATACTGCAGGAAGGTTCTGCCTGATTGACATGCATGTGCCTCCCGGTGGCGGACTGCCTCCTCACCGCCACGACTTCGAAGAGACTTTCTCCATACTTGAGGGAGAACTGGAGGTCACGTTTCGGGGATCGAAGCGAGTGGTGCAAGCGGGCACAACGATCAACATTCCTGCCAATGCGCCGCATCAGTTTCATAATTCATCTTCCGATCCGGCGAGAATGCTCTGCATCTGTTCGCCAGCTGGCCAGGAGGACTACTTTCTTGAGGTCGGTACACCGGTTGCAACCCGCACCATGCCTCCTCCCAAACTTGATGAAGCGGCCCAAGCAGAGTTCAGGGGCAAGGTCGAAGCGATAGCTTCCAAGTATCGGACGGAATTGCTTGAAAAGGCATGAACGAGCGCTGCTCGGCAACCTGCGGCGCCGGGAATACAATATGCCGGTGCCGCCGGGGGGAATTGCGACCGAAAGGCTCGGCATGCATCAAAAAGAGCATTTGTCATGCCATGAACGTCGTTGACAAATTCCGCTCGGCAGCTCCGTTTCTCCTGTTGCTCGTCCTAGTCCGTACGATTTATGCGCAGAACGAGACTAGCGGAACAGAGCATCGCAGTTGGGATTTCAGCGTTTGGGCGGCTGGGGAGACGGGCGAGGAAAACACCAACTCTTTTGCCGAAGCTCAGATTTTGACCGCGGGCATTGTCGTAGGCAAAGAACTGACTGGCGAAATCGGCAACGGTTGGCGGCGCGGCCGACTCGAATACGGATTCAGCCTGATTCCCTTCTTTCGGCAATTCACGCCGCAACCAAATTACGGTCGCGGTTTTGAACCACTCATTTTACGGTGGAACTCCAGCCTGCATGCCAAACATATCTCACCTTACATCGAATTGGCCGGGGGAGCAGTACGAACCAACTCCAATTTCCCAGCGGGAAATACCTCGACGTTCAACTTCACAGCGCGGGGCGGCGGCGGAATTACCGTTTCCACAACACGACGACAATCCCTCGACATTGGCTGCCGTTGGTCGCACATCTCTAATGCCAATCTGGGTATCGAAAATCCGGAGTTCAACGGAATCCAAGTGAGCCTGGGTTACCACTTCCGACACTGAGAGGTTTCGGACAGGCGGATCAGGCAACAGTGTCTTGACAATAGTCGTTATAACGAATAGTATTCGGGTGCAGTGAAAAGAGAACAGGGTCAATCCGGAAACAAACGGCGGCGCCCGGCGTGTCCCGAGGAAGCTGCATTCCTCGATCTGTGGCGCACTACGGACATGCTGACGCGCGGCCTGGCCCAGCTTCTCAAGACCGAGGACCTTTCGGGGACGCAGTACAATGTGCTCCGCATCTTACGCGGCGCGCCAGACGGCCTGCCCTGCGGCGAGATTGCCAGCCGCATGATTACAAGAGACCCGGACGTTACACGGCTTCTGGACCGTTTGGAGAAACGCGGTTTGATCGCGCGCTGGCGGGAAACAAAAGACCGGAGAATGGTTATGGCTAAGATCAAGCCCGAGGGACTCAAGGTTTTGGCCCGACTCGATGAACCGGTCGAGCAAACCCACCGCAAGCAACTCGGCCACCTGGGCCGTGAGCGGCTTCGGGAACTAACCGATCTGCTGGGGGTTGCCCGAGCAAAGGTGAATTAGATTTTTTGTCTCTATATTTGTTGCAACGATTATCGTCACCACGCATCTAATTCCAAGGAGAAAGGAAAATCAATATGAGCACACTGACTATACCGCAAACCTCAACCACGACCTGGAACATTGACCCTGCTCACTCGGTCGCCGAGTTCAAGGTCAAACACATGATGATCTCTAACGTGAAAGGGCACTTCGCCAAAGTCACGGGGGCGTTGACTCTGGACGAGTCCGTTCTGACAAACTCGAAGGTTGAGGCCGTGATCGAAGCAGCCTCAATCGAAACGCGCGACGCTCAGCGCGACGCGCATCTCAAGAGCCCCGACTTCCTGGACGTGGAGAAGTTCCCCACGCTCTCCTTCAAATCAACCCGCATTAGTCTCGTCCGGGATGGAGAATTGGCGGCCGAAGGCGACCTGACCATCCGGGGCGTCACACGCAAGGTCGTGTTTACCGTCGAAGGGCCGACTCCGCCAGCGAAGGATCCCTGGGGCAACACCCGAGTTGCGGTGTCAGCGACCACAAAGATCAACCGCAAGGACTTCGGCCTGACCTGGAACACTGCGCTCGAGACCGGTGGCATTCTGGTCGGCGACGAAGTAACCATCACCCTCGATGTCCAGTTCGTGAAGGCCTAAACAATCCGCCGCGCGGCGCACATCGAAGCCGCGCGGCGTAGAAACGCCGGCTTGTACGCGGAGTTCACTTCGCCCGGTAGTTCACTACTCTTTTCGTGTCAGGGTTGCAACAAAGTTTGGCTCCCAGGTCTTGCCTCCGTCGTCGGAGAAGGATGTTCAAATTGATGCGAATTCGGGTGATGTTCGACCAGACCACCCGAATCAGGATGGTTCTGCCATTGAATGGCTCCTGATCGAAAAACTCGCCGCGCCCATTCTTGATTTCGCCGACCGTGGGCACGCTCAGTGTACCGCCGCCGCTGCTGGCAAAATTCTGGCTCCACTGGTGTGATTGGAGATTGTAAGAGATCCCACCGGCACACCAGACATGGGGAATGAAATCATGCGACTGCGGTCCGCGAGAGAACGGATCGTTGGGTTTGGAGAAACCCGGCGAAACGCGGGCGAGGAGATTACCACGATTGTGTTATCTCCAACCCGTTCTTCCGGGGTAGCAAAAAAACAGCCGATCTCGTGATGCGCAGCGACCCTGCTTTCGCAGATGATGCACCTCAGATTACTTGGGCAGAAACAGGGCCTCAAGGAAGATCGCTATGGCAACGTCCACAAACGCCCGCTGCGACACAGCAATCCACGATCCTCCAATGAATTCGACGTCACAGGTGCTGGCGCAGGCCCTGCTTCAAACAAATGACGCCCGCGGTAGATGGTGCAGAACCGCTGCTTCTATTGTTACGGGTCAACCGATCGACACGATAGAAATTTTATTTGAAATTTCTGAAACCATTCGGCGCCTGATGTTCTCTTATTTATTAAGTCCGGGATTTACGAAACGTTCCCTTAGCGCTCGATTTGGTCGCTTGCCTTGACCGAAATTCTCGCTGAAGGACCTATGTTGAAGATTTCTGTCATTCATAGGAGAACTCGCAATGAAATGGCTTGTCTTTTTACTCTGCCTTTGCGGATCTGTGACTTCCAAGGCTCAGCAGCAACCAATTCTGTTGCCTAATGTCCCCAGGGCGCAGACCGGAATTATTGTCGGCACCGTAACCGATGTGAACGACGACACCATTGCTGGCGCGACTGTCGTTCTCCAAGGCCCTGTCCAGACAGATCCCCGGACGGTCGTGACGAACGGCAACGGATTCTTTGAATTCAAAGATGTTGAGCCGGGAACCACCTACTACGTCACCGTCAGCGCTCAGGGGTTTGCCAACTGGACCTCAGCTGCAGTCGTTCTCAAGCCAGGCCAGTACGCGATCCTGACAGGCAGCAAGCTCCGTATCGCAGAGGCGCTTACCACAATCACTGTGGCGGCTCCGGCTGCTTCGCCTGAGGAGATCGCCGCCGAGCAGGTCAAGACCGAAGAGCAGCAGCGCATTTTCGGCATCATTCCTAATTTCTATGTCGTCTACGATCACGACGCTGTGCCGCTCACCGCGAAGCTGAAGTTCAGGCTTGCCACCAAGGTCCTCGTCGATCCGGTTACCATCATCGGCGTAGCCACGTTTGCCGGCATCAATCAGGCGGCGGACAATCCCAACTATGGCCAGGGCGCAAAAGGTTATGCCGAGCGTTTTGGCGCGGGCTATGCCGACGGCGCGATCGACATCATGGTCGGAGGCGCCATCCTGCCCTCGCTTCTGCACCAGGACCCGCGTTATTTCTACCAAGGCACGGGCACGAACAAGTCTCGCGCTTTGCACGCACTCTCCAGCCCATTTGTCTGCCGGGGGGACAACGGACGGCTGCAGCCGAATTACTCGACCATCGGTGGCGATCTGGCCTCAGCGGCGCTCGCGAATGCCTATTATCCGGAGTCGAATCGCGGGGCAGGTTTGTTCTTGGGGAATTTCTTTATCGCCACCGGCCAGCGTGCGCTTGCCAACGTGGCGCAAGAGTTTATCCTGCGCAGGCTCACGCCCAAAGCTAAAAATCAAAACTAATGTTAGCCCGATCCAGAATGTCCGTAGGCCACAGTTTCACCCTGAGCGCGCGGGTAAGCCTGGATCGTAGAGGTGAAATACCTCCCGGTATGGCTCGACGGGATACCCATTCGCTTTCCAAGCCGCCAATCCACCTTTGAGGAACTTGATCCGGGAAAAATGCAGGGCAAGTGCCTGGTCCAAAATTTCCCGGCTGGTTTTGTCACCTGGACAAGTACAGTAGACGACTGCCTCTTTCTCTTCGGGGATCAGGGACGGCTTCTCGAGCACTTCTTTTGGAGGAATCCTCCGTGCGCCAGGGATCAACTCAGGGTAGGCCAACAGGTCGAGCGGCTGGCGAACATCGAAAAGAAGTACCTGCGGTTGCGAAGCCAGCAACGAGTGCAATTCCTGGGCTGTAATGCTGTGCTGCTCCAACTCGTTCTTCCGATGTCTCCTTCTGCGCTTGATCCACAGGAAGATCAGCAGGCCTAATACCACAACGCCAATGGCAATCACAGTCAATAACATTCTTGCCCCCCGAGTCCTTATGAATCCAGATTCTCCAAAGGGCTGGGAGGATTCACGAAACACATTTGCAAAGCAACCTGATGCCAGCGTCAAAGTCCCTCGAGATTGAAGAATCGGCAGCTTCTTCTATCCCTCGAACGAGGTACATACCAGCAAGCCTCTCGAAGTATCAAAAAAACACTGCATCTCGTGATGTGTTGCCAGCTGGCATCGTGCGAAAGTTCAAATTACACGCAGCACGTTAGACAGATGGGAACCACGTCGCAAGTGATCGATGTTTGTGAGATAGAAAGAGCACTTATGGAAAGACTAATGTTGACCCTCGATTTCGTATTTGGTTGCCACCACGGCCAGCTGAGCCGCGTATTCACCATCGGCGGCCGAACCTACCGGGTGTGTTGCAACTGCGGAGCGAAGTTCAAATATTCGCTGGCGAGCATGTGCATGGAGCGGCGGTTGAAGGCATTCAACCACACTACCCGCTCCCTTGTGCCCGAGCTAAGCGATTAGCTTGCGTCAGGACGGAGGGTTTTTTGTTCGTTGTTGGTTCACTTCTCCAGGCGGATATCTGCTTCCAATCCTTCATGGAACCGCGCCTGAATCGCGAGCAGCCGGGCAGTTTGTCTAATGGCTGGTGGCTCCGCTGTCATTACTGACCATGAGGCTCGAAACGTTCACAGGCTCGAAGTCCCCTAGCGTGAGACTTGTGAGGCACGCAAGATCGTTATCGTTCCAGCGAGCGTCGGGTGTGCCGATGAGCCCTCCGCTGTCTCCATTGTCGGCCAAGATGATGCCATAGTTCCGGAATGCGGTAATGATTATGGCCGCTTGTGGACTGGAGGAGGCGCAGGAGGGAGTCGCGACCGAAGCCTTTAGTCGATAGATCTCCCCAGCAGGTCCCGACATGGTGCAGCTTACGGGAGGAGTAGATTGCGAAATTTCCGACTCCACGGGAATAGAAACGCCTCCCGTAGCCGTGCAACTTCCCACGCCTGCTGTTTGTGTCGCAGGCCAGACCCAGTAGTTCAACATGTGATTAAGTGTGAAGCGGATGGGATGCTGAATGGTACCCGTCGGTGAGCTGGGTGTGCCGGTGCCGATTACCTCGTCGGCATTGGCGAGCAGCGGCGCCACCGGAAGTCCTGCAGCATCAGATGTTCCCTGCCCTTGCGGTGTCAGGGCATTCGAAGATACGTTGGGCCAAAGCGCGTTCGAGGAATCGGTCCATGGACCGCCTTCGTAAATTCCCTGCCACATCTCGTAAAGGGCAGGGTTGTTTCCACCGCCCGCTTTCACGTAGACCAGAACGTGTCTATCGCCGGTCGAGTTGCTGGTGCCTTCCACCGGAGCATTCGCTGGAATTGGACCAGAGGTAAAGTAGGACTGATATAAGGTGGTTGAAACGGCTACGTTCGCCTGGTTGTAAGGAACTTGAATTGCTGATATTCCATTCGGAAAAGGAGCATTCGAATTGTTCCCGAAAAATGGCTTCACTGTCGCTGGCAAATACCCACTGTACATCGGCGCGGCCGGAGAAGTATCTACCGGCAAGTTGGTCGTGGCTGCGTCCACACGATGATGAAAAATAGAAGTCGACGGAAAGATGCTTGCCAGGAACGCGTTGTTGCCATTGATCGCGATGCTGATGTTCTGAGTTGCCTGAGCATTTGTCGAGTCGGTAACTACAAACACGAGCGCGTAGGTGCCTTGACCGCCAATCAGCGAGCTGCTGACGTCCCCCGTAGTTGCGTTGAGAGACATCCCCTCAGGTAATGGAGGAAAGCTGGCATTCGTGCCGACAGAATAGGTGTAAGGCGGAAAGCCACCGCTCGCGACGATTGTGCAGCCAGCATAGGCCGCGCCTTGGGTTCCGCTGGAGCACGAAGTGGTCGTTATCGCCAATGGACCACCGGATGCTCCTACCGTGACTTTTGCCATGGATATGACCGTGCCAGACGCATTGGTTGCTGTCAGCGTGTAAGTGGTCGTCGCGGTTGGGCTCACGCTGGTCGATCCACTCGCGGACGTGGACGTGAATGTTCCCGGCGTGATTCCAATACTCGTCGCCCCGGTCGTCACCCAACTCAACTTGCTGCTCGCCCCCGAGGTGATACTTGAGGGGCTAGCCGTGAAAGAACTGATCGTTGGTTTACCCGTCGTGTTTACGGTGACGGTTAGCGTAGACGTGGCCGAGCCGGCGGCATTGGTTGCTTTCAGCGTGTAAGTGGTCGTCGTTGTCGGGCTCATGCTGGTTGAGCCACTCGCCGATGTGGAAGTGAAACTCCCGGGCGTGATGGCGATAGTCGTCGCTCCGGCTGCCGCCCAACTCAGTGTGCTGCTTGTGCCGGAGTTTATGCTTGTCGGGTCCGCTGTGAACGAGGTGATTGTCGGCGTTGAGCCGTTGCCGGAGGACGAGTTCGACGTACTCGTGCCGCAACCCAGCAATCCAACGCAAACGGCTAGAACGAGGACCAGAGCGCAAAGATGTACTTCTGAAGAATTGAATCCCCGTGTCCACGCGTGCACCTTCCCGTGGCTGCCGCTCGGCGTCGAGATCAGATCGTTAGACGAGTTGTAGATATAAGGGAGCATCCTCAGCAGAACTCAGTCTATTGCCCCCGCTCGTAGCAGCTGTAGCTCTCCGTAGTCGTAGCCCTTTGGACCAGCTGAATCAGTTCTAAATCGGGTCATTTGGGTGTAATTCGATGTAGTACCGCTGAGCTGATGCAGGTGAACACGTTCGAGGACGCGCCTTTCTCACAGGCACATGACTAACGCATAGCCGTCCGGAGGGTCGGCAATGAGGAGTCGGCAGGTTTCGCTCTGGTTGTTTTTCTTTTTATTTTGTCCGATTCCCTGAGACTTATCGAGATTGTCAGCAAGATCAAGATCAGGCTATTACAGTTCACTCTGGAATGTCCGACGAGCAACATCACTCCCTGTTTGAGGAGTGAACAAAAAACCCTCTCCCGCTGATCGGGGAGAGGGTCGTTGCAGTTGGAACGTTTTTTTATTCGTCCCCGTCATCGTCCCCGTCACCAGCGGGTGCCGGGTTGTTGAATTCGCTCGCGGGCGAACCGTGCTCTCGCCGGGATAGGGCCGCTTAAACCCGGTCGCCTCGTACCAGTTCAGATGGTTGACGGTGTCCGGGTCTTCGGCGTCGGGCTTGGTCAGTTTGCCGGCGAAGATCTCCGACTTCTTCTGGAGCCAACCTGCCCTCAGGGCCTTGACCGTAGCGCTGTCCTTTGGGTTGACTTCGTTCGCTCCAACGCCCTGGTCCAAGGGGACCCGGTTCGGCACGTGCGTCCACGGCGCGAAGTTCTTCTTGGGTGGATTGTTGACAAAAGCCGTCCTCATTGGCGACGCAATGAGGTCGTACTGGTTCATGGGCGTCAGACCGAGGATTTGCTCGATCGTCCGAGTCATGTTGACCTGCGTGTAGTAGTAGGGTTGAGTGGGCCCGTACTGCACGGCATACGGGCTGACGATATAGCCTGGACTCCGATGACCGTCGACGTGGTCGACGCCGTTCTGCGCGTCGTCTTCCTCGATGAAGATTGCCGACGAGGACCAGACTGGGCTATGGCTGATGGAGTCGATAATGCGCCCAACCGCCAAGTCATTATCGGCTTGTTCGGCGTCCACGGTCGGCGGGCCGCCGGTGTGGTCGCACATGATCCACAGAATGCTCAACGCGGGCACCGTGCCGGCCTTGACGTCATTATTGAAGTCCTGTATCCACAGAGCGTAGCGGAACTGGTCGGGGATGTTCAGATCGAACTGCGGGAAGTTCTTGATGAGGTGGTTAGACACGGCAGGGATAGAGGACTCTGCCTGGACCACGTTCTGATAATGCAACGTCTGCTCTTTCCCAGACAGGAAACGCTGCGCGTCGTGGAAAAACTCGCTCCAGGTCGGCTCAACCCCGCCCTTCGTTGCGAACGTATCGGCCTCGACGTATTCGCCGTAGAGCTTCAGTGGCAAACCCGCGGCCGACGCTTCCGAGAACAGGAAGCCCTTCTTCTGATAGGCAAGGGCATCGCCGGCGTTCCCGCCTGGATAGCTGCGCACCCAGTCCGGCGACTGGATGTCGTCGGCGTAGGGCGCCATGGCCTCAGTGATCCACTGGTGACCGTCAGCCGACTGGCGGCTCGGGTCGTAGAAATTGTCGAAGAGAGGGAAGCGCTTCACCAGCTTGTGCACGTTCGGAGTGTCCAGGTGCGTAGCGCCATCGAAGCCGAACACTGCCAACCTGGGGTCTCCATTGCCGGCCGCTACGTCGCCCAGGACCTGATCATAGGTGCGGTTTTCACGGACGATCAGGAACACGTGCTTGATCAGCGACGGATCGCCGATCCTGGCCGGGATTGGGACCGGCTTCGTCTTCGGGTTGCCGCCACTGGCAGACTTGATATTTTCCGACAGATCCCAGTGGTTGTTGTAGATAACCTGCTGCGTCATCTGCTGCAAGGTCCCAGGAAGCGGCACGGGGACGATGCTGACGGTGCCGTTATCCTGGTGGGTATTGTAGTCGCAGACGTTGTAGTCGCATTCGTACGAAAGACGGGTGCCGATGCCCTTGTCATTGGCAACGATAAGCGTGTTATTGGACTTGTCCAGCACGACCGAGCTTGGCGCATAGGCTACCGGGATCATGCCCATGACGGGATTCGTCACGCCCTTGGCCAGGTTGACCACCCCGATCGCGTTGGCATTGTACAAAGCGACGTAGGCAACGCCATTCACCGCATCGACAGCAATCGAGTTCGGAGCGGCGCCATAGGCCGGACCTTTGCCAGGCACTCCGATCGGCAGCGCAAGGTTGATAGTCCGCGCTACCACGTTGGTGGCGGTGTCGATAACCGAAATCGTGTCACTATAGGTATTGGCGACCAACAGGTACTGTCCGTAGAACGCCATCCCGGTCGGGTGCAGACCCGTAGGGATGTTAGCCTTGACCGTCATCGAGGGCAGATCCACAACGGAAACGGTACCGGTGATCGCGGCGCCAACCACTGCGTCGGCGACGATTTCAGTGCCGGCGGACCAGATCTGGAAGTCCGCTTCCGTAGCGGCCCGGCCACCCTCGTTGCTGACGTAGGCGGTCGTGCCTTTGCTGTCGATCAGGATGCTGTGCGGCGCGTTGCCGACGCGGATCTGCGTACCCTGCGTATCCGTGGTCAGGTCGATCTGGGCGAGCGTATCGTTCTGGTTCAGCAGGGCGTAGGCGCTCTTGCCATCCTGTGAGAGCGCGACGCCGCCGGGATACGAAGTGCTCGGGCTATAGAACGTGCCGCAGGGTACGCCATAGGACCCCGGAGGGCTGTTCTTAAAGCATTCGATGAAGGAATTGTTCGGCGGTACGCTGATCTGGGCGTTGTCTTCCAGCAAACCCTCTGCAGTGACGTTGGTGATGGTGACATTGCTGCTGTCCTGGCTGAACACCAGGTGCTTGCCGTCCGCCGAATAGGCTATACCGCTATAGCTGCCGCTCGAGTCCGCTCCGAACGTGGCGTAGTTCTGCAGGACATTGCCGGTATTGGTGTCGAATATTTCGACGGCCTGCGTCGCGCCCAGGACGAGGACGGCAGCGGTGTGAGTGCGGACATTGGGGTTCAGCGCGATAGCCTTCGCGCGGACCCGGATGCCGAGGTCGACTTGGGTGCCGGCTGGCGTGATGACCGCGCCATCGCTGACGACCCACGAACCGTTCGGCTGCGGGCCGGTGACGTAGGTAGGGTAATACTTGGACTGAGCAGCGGCGAGCCCCGGAAGGCTCAACCCCGCTGCCAGCAGGCCGGCGAGTGGACGCAAACGGTTGATCCGCGACTCATTTCGAGACTTAATTCGAAACATTTTTCGAAACTTGGATGTTTTTCGAGACATGTACCGTCCTCCTCTTGGAATTGTTTTTGTCACGCAACCGGGATCGGCCGTGTGACGTCAGGGTTGAAATGTGACCGGGGTTAATTTGCCAGCGCCAACTTTACAGACGACCTACGACGGCTCTGTGACGATCCGGTGAATTTTCCGTTAATTGGAACTTTTTTTTCGCGTGTTGTGACGCGCGCAACAGATAATGAAACGCCTTCGGAGGAAGACTCATGTCCAGCGCTCCGCAGTCCCGTAAGACATTCAAAATCTCCGATTCCCTTGAGCGGCAACTTAATACATATGCGCTGGTGGCGGGCGCAGCCGGAGTGAGTATGCTGGCGATGGCCAGGGCCTCCGAGGCGAAAGTTGTCTATACGGAAACGCATCAAGTGACGCACATCGGCTTTCCCCTATACATTGACCTCAACCATGACGGCATCAAGGACTTTGTACTGCGCACCAGGTATTACTGGGGCTCGTATTTCGAGGTAGGGCTCTCCGCATCCGGATACCGCAAAAACGTGGTCGCCGGCAGACGTCTAAAGTCAAGCGGCGGTTATTTCTTGTCTGTTGCCTCCGCTTTGCCCGCAGGCGCCGGGATCGGACCAGAACGCAAATTCCCCGTTCATCACCCATTTATGGCTGTCGAGCTTTTCAACCGTATCCACACCAGCCAGTATTCCGACGTAGGGCCGTGGGTCGAGAAAGATACGGGCGTCAGGAATCGATACTTGGGATTAAAGTTCGTCATTCACGGGAAAGTTCACTACGGCTGGGCCAGACTCAGCGTCACGCTTGAGCACCATCGGCAATACGGCGATGTGACCGGCACCCTGACTGGCTACGCTTACGAGACTATTCCGAACAAGCCGATCATCGCCGGCCAGACCACTGGCCCGGATGTGATTACGGTGCAGCCCGAAACCTTGGGCGAATTGGCGCGTGGAAGAAAATAGCCTCTCATCTCAATTGCTGTTGCAAAATCTATTACACTCATGTTCCCCCCGCGCGATACCCGCGTCCGCAAAATTCATGGAAAATTAATCGAATCCAGAGAATTCTTTGACAACTCGACAACCCTCCGATCCTAGTATCCCCACCATACGCAAACCAAATGCACGAGCAAGGCACGCGCTGTAGATCGGACGGCCAGCCGTCCATGAAAATCTGACTCATGAAATTCTGACTAAGGAGACAACATGAATACCAAACCCAACCGGCTTCTCGCGCTAGCCGCTGTTCTGGGGCTTGCGCTCGGAATTCTTCCCAGCCTCGCCCAGGCGCAATCTTACTCGTTGACGAAACTCACCTCCAATGTGAGCGGAGCCAAGCACACCGACTCGCTGCTACAGAACCCATGGGGACTGGTGTATGGCCCCGGCCAGCCTTTCTGGATCAGCGATGAAAATGATGGCTGGTCCACACTCTACGATGGCGCAGGAAATCCGCAGTCTCTGCAGGTTATCGTTCCAACCTACAACGGATCTGGCCGCGGCAGCCCGACAGGAATTGCCTACAACGGATCGAACCAATTCCAGATCGATACTTGGGCCTCGGCTTTTCTTTACGCAACTCTCGACGGCTCCATCCAGGGATGGTCGCACTTCAATCGCTCTTCAACCCTGGTTGCCGTGGACAATCATGCCAAGAATGCGATCTATACCGGTATTGCCGTAACCGCGTACACGTCGGGCAACTTCCTCTACGCGGCCAACTTCCACAGCAACCAAATCGAGATTTACGACGGCAATTTCAACTTCTTAAAGTCCTTCACGGATCCAAAGGTACCCAAGGGCTTCTCGACCTTCAATGTGCAAGATATAAACAAGATGCTTTATGTATCCTTTGCGGCGGTCAACGGTGGGCCCGGCGGATATGTCGACGTCTTCCAGGAAAATGGGACGCTGGTGAAACGACTGATTCATGGCAAACCGTTGAACCGGCCTTGGGGCTTTGCGATGGCTCCAAAGAATTTTGGTCCACTTAGCAATACCTTGTTGGTGGGCAACGACAACAATCTAACCAGCACCATCAGCGGGTTCAATCCTACAACTGGCGCTCTCGTGGGCACCATCACGAACTCGAAAGGCAAACCGATCAAGATCGACCAACTCTGGGGCCTCGAGTTTGGCGGCGGTTCCTCCATCAACGGCAACACCAACGCCCTGTATTTCACCGCAGGCCCGAACAGCGGTAAGGACGGGCTGTTCGGCGTGATCACGTTTAAGTAGTCATAGGTCAGGTTAAAACGCAACCCACGGGGCTTCAAACACCTCGACGAATGTAGGACAGATGCGGACGTTCACCAGTTTTTCTTGCGGCTCAGTGGCACGAGGAAACCGGATACGTCCCGTCTGTCCCCTCGTCTTGTCCAAGACGTCAGCATTATTGAACTGCAGAAGCACCACAGGCGCAGAATCCGTCCGCTCCGCGGCAACTCCAGCAGATGCGCTGCGTCCCTCATGTCCGTCTTGCGCTTCGGCACCATCGACGCCCGGATTTGGGCCGCGTCTCCGATCCAGACTAGTACGTGAAGGACCGCAGGATGGGACCTTCGCCCAGGAATCCGCTGCGTGTCTTTGGCTGCAATGCCATGTAGCCACCGAACCGGTTGAATGGGCCGAAATCTATCGAGTCCGCCAAGTTTCCCTTGGGATCGTAAACCTGAATGAAGCTGTGCTCTCCTGGGCCGTCGGGCTGGAAGACAAGGAAAAGCTTGTGGATGGGATCGTACTCGACATCGAACCCGCTCTGCGCC
>DATHPO010000364.1:0-10931 GCA_035483835.1 Terriglobales bacterium | reverse complement strand
TTCGTTGGGCTTCATGTCGATGATGGGGGAAGGAAAACTAGGGGAAGCCGCGACCTGATAGTTGATGGTGAGTTGGTAGGGCCCGGGCACCCATGGAACCAGGTACTGCTGCCGGATAACGAACACGCGCTCTTTGAGTCCAGCCACCTCAGGGTGAAACTTCTCCATCCCCTCGACAATCAGCGCCCCCGCTGCGCCGCCATTCACCTGAAACTCGGTGAAGCCGTGCACGTGGGGGTGGTACCAATAAAGGCCAGGGGGCTCGTTCTTTGGAATCTGAATGTCAAATCGGAACTTCGGGTCGTTCGGCTGAAGCAGCGTCGTGAGCACATCGTCCTGATGGCAGATTGGCGGAACGTTCAGACCGTGGAAGTGAACGTTAGTCGAAGACAACATCATCATTCCGCCATCGCCGCAAACCTTGCCGGGCGTAGCCGGCATTTCCATCATCCCCGCGGAGTCATCGGTCTGGATGCGATCTCTTACATCCAGCAGCAGCCGATCACCCTGGTTGAGACGCAACGTCGGAGACTCAGAGTCCCCTTGAATGTTCTCGTAGTTGTAGCAATAGTGCGTGTAGCCGGCGTCATCGACCGAATGCTTCATGGTCAATCCGGCCTTAAGAACGCCATTCACACTGTTGATACTCAGGGCATCCTGGACGACGGTACCGGCGTCGGGGCGCTTGGGACACTGCGCCTCCAGGTTCAAAAATGAAACTCCACACACTAGAATCGCAAGCACGTGTCTCAACATAGATCGCATATTCAATTCCTCATGTCTGAAACTCCACCAGGTGATAAGAACCTAGTGTTAAAACGGCCGGGGCGGAAAAGCTCCAATCGACAACAACCCCGGGCTGTTTGGGTCAGACACCGGCGAGCGTGAGGATTCCGTCAGCGTGCACTTCCCTCCTGCCGATTTCACGTTAATCATTCCGATGGAGGATGGCGCGCCATACTCGGCCACATACACCACTCCGCCAGTTCCCGTCGTTTGATCCAGGGCCAACGACGCGATATAGGACCAGTCGGCATCGAAGCCTTTGAGGGGCCTGGAGACGCACCCTTTTGAAAGTTTACCGGTGCTCTTATCAAAAAAAACAGCAGTGACTGTGCCCGATTGATTGTTGCTTATGTAGAGGAGGCTCTCATCCGGGCTGAGCAGGACGTTACTGGAGTTAAGCTCATTCCCCAGGTGGTAGACAACGGTCGGGGCCAACTTGCCGGAGGAAATGTCTGACACTTCGACTATTGTGAACGGGGACGTATCGCCGAAGATGGCAAAGTGCCCATCTTGCGTAATATCCACCCCGCTGGGGTAGGTGTTGCCATTGCGCGAACCGGTGGAATTCTGTTCATCGCCGTTCGAGACCGGCTCCCCGCCCGAAATATTGAAAGATTCGATGGAGTTATCTCCATAAGTGACGACCATGATATTTCCGTGGATTGCCATTCCGTCGATCACGCCGCCTTGCAGGCCCATGACAGAAACGTCGCCAACAAACTTTAGGCTGCAGCCCGGCAGCACTCGAAAAGTTCCGATCGTGCTTGAGTCGGTGAAGCTGGCATACAGGTATTGGGCGTTCATTGCCAAGCCGACGCCGTTGGAGGCGCCGGTGTCCTTTCTGGAACCCACCGCATGGCCACCAATTTCCAGGGTCTTGATGGCGATTCCCTCGATCTCGCCGGTCTGAGCCTGGGAAGTGTAGACGCACTGCGCATTCCTACTGTTGAGCACGCTCACCCGATTGGCCGCAAAGTATCCCCCCGCGATACCGCCTCGACCGGTTAACACCTTGGCTTTCATGTTCAGCAGACCACTCGCGCCAACTGTGTAGAAGGTGGCGCTCGACGAAAGGGCCGGGGGCGTGTCGTCATTTGTAACCACGTAGTGGGGCTTGTTCGCACCGAACGCAAACCCACTAACCAGACAAACCGCGACCAACGCCGCACTCAGGCGCGAGAACCCAAACCTTCGGAACATCCTCATATTCCTCTTCCTAACGTGGCAAGAATGGTGCCGATCAAGCTAATCACGAGTGGCGCGACGGTTCAATAAAGAAATGGAGTATTTCCACGCGGGATCACCACTGGGTTGAAAAAACTTGCCAAATAGTGGAAAACTCCTACTCTTGAGTCCCCCCTGTCGCTCTCATGGTTGGAGTCTCCTCGGATGATCTTGTTCGGAAAACCTGATTGCGATTCTCTACTTCGAACATGTCGTGCAGTATCCGCCAATCTCCAATCGCGAGACCACAATCCGGAACCGGCAGTCTTTCTCCACCTGGCTCTTCAGCTTCTCGAAGATGTCGCTGACGAACTCCGTGATCTTGCCGCAGCGCAGGCAGGCCATGTGGATATGGTCCCGGTTCAGCTTGCGCTCGTAGTAGTGTCCTTCGCCGTGAATATGCATCAGGTCCAGCTCGTCGATCAGCCCGTGGCGCTTGAGTAGTTGCAGCGTCCGGTAAACCGTGCTGCGATCGACGCTGGCATCCAGTCTTTGCGCCCTGCGCAAAAGCTGTGCCGCATCCAGATGTTTGTTGGCCGTCTCCATCACTCGCAGGATGGCGCGGCGCTGCTGGGTCATGCGGATTCCGCGGTCGGCAAAGTGGGCCTGCAGACGGCCTGGCATTTCAGTTTGAGGCAGTGGCATTGTGGGCTCCTCGATTGTCGCAACTGGTCGCAAGCGTCCTGCGACGGAATCTTCTGGCGGTCCTTGACGATAGCAAGAGCCATGCGTCAATATTATGAATGTTATCTCAGATGCGACTCGGTTGCAACTAGAACATCTCGTTATGAGCCTCGATAACCGGGAAGCCAACCATCGCCCGTAGTTGCGAATGAGTCGCATTTAAAAATTATATCGGTTCGCCGGTTACCCAGTAGAAAGGAATCAAGCCCATCGCATGAACTCCCTTAGGTTCCATGCACAATCTCCACGCGTTATCCGGACACTCCTGAAATTGCGCTTCAGTTCCTTTTCCCTTTTTCTCGGTGTCGTTTTTCTGGCCGGATTTGCCTCGCCCGTGCAGGCGCAGGAAAGTCCCTACATCGTGACCTATGACCATTACCTTGAGGAGCCCGGCAGTCTCGAGGTGGAGTACTTTTCAACCTTTGGCACGCAGCGCGGCGGCAATGACTTTGTTGCTTTCTGGACCGAGTTCGAATACGGCGCAACGGCGTGGTGGACAACGGAGCTCTATTTCGACGGGCAGACCACCTTCGACGACAGCACGCTCTTCACCGGCTTTCGCTGGGAGAACCGCTTTCGTCTGCTGCAGCGCGAGCATTTGATCAATCCGGTTCTTTACATCGAATACGAACAAACCAGTGGCGCGGACAAGATCCTGAAGGAAGTCGAAGGCCACGACGTCGAATCTGATTACGCCGTCCCCAATGCGCTTGCTCGCCAAGAACACGATCACGAGCTTGAATTTAAGCTTCTGCTTTCGAGCACTTTCAAAGGCTGGAACATTGCGGAAAATACGATCGCTACAAAAAATCTTACGGGCGGCAATCCCTGGGAGTTCGGCTATGCCATGGGCGCCAGCCGCCCACTGGCCCTGAAAGCCTCGGTAAACCGGTGCAATTTCTGCGGTGAGAACTTTATCGCCGGAGTCGAAATGTACGGCGGACTCGGAGATCGACACAGTTTCGGCTTGCGCGATACCTCGCAATACCTCGCGCCGGTCGTCGCCTGGAATTTGCCCTCGGATTGGACTCTGCGCCTCTCGCCGGGTTTCGGCTTGAACGACAATAGTCACCGTTTTCTGCTGCGCTGGGGAGTTTCGCGTGAGTTCTCCGGCTTCGGCGAAACCATCGAGCGTCTTTTCGGATGCCGCAAGCCATGACCGCAATGCAGACAGTGACCACGACGAAATCGGAAACCAGGAAAACACAGACGAGAGTTGCCACGCATCGCGTCTGTAGCGTCCTGGTACTGGCCGTTTCCCTCGCCGCTGCGCAGAAGACAATCCCGGCATCCGCGAAGAAAGACACTTCCGTGTATGCTGAGCTGGCAAAAGCTCCGAAGAAAGCGGTCGCTCGGCCCAATCCATTGGAGAACGATCCCGACGCCGCGGTTGCGGGCGGAAAACTGTTTGAGCTGCATTGTGCCGAGTGTCACGGCGACATGGCTGAAGGTGGACGGAGGGCTCCGAGTCTGCTCGCCGAACCGGTGCAACAGGCCACGCCGGGCACGCTTTTCTGGATACTTACGAACGGAGTTGTCCGCCGCGGTATGCCCGTATGGTCCAAGCTGCCGGAACCCGAGCGCTGGCAGATCGTGCGCTATCTTAAGTCGCTGGTTCCCGCTGGACACTCGCTTGATGATGGAAGAAAATCGCCGGACGCCGCTGATATGTATCCCACCCCGCCGAGGAGTTCTTGGGAGCCCGCGCCTCAATAGAACTCACAAGTTGAGGATTGTCATTTCTGCCGCTCCTGTGCTACGGTAGTGGAAAGTTCACGCCTTTCACAATCCACAATCACAGTCGCGCCGGGTTGTGGCCCGCGTAAAAAAGCGTGTCAAACAGGTGGTGCTATGGCTATAAAAGATGCGGTTGATTCCATGCCGGGCGAACGGGCAATCGAGCCTGAAAGTTTCGCCAACCGGAAACTGATTCGCCCTTCGCTAAACCGCACCGACCACAACCATGCGTCCTCGCCCGTGGCCGAACGTCGTGATCGCCCGGAGCGATCTTTTGAGCGCAGCGATCGCAATGACCGGAATGGCTCTGGTCGCAAGGCGCCTCCACCTGAGCAAACCAACGCGGAGAATTTCTATTATCAGAAGCAGATGCAGGCGAGAACTCCGATGGTCATCGTGCTCCGCGATGGTGAAGAGATCCATGGCGTCATCGAGTGGTACGACAAGAGCTGCCTTAAGGTGAACTGCAACAGTTCTCCCAACCTGATGATCTACAAGCCCTCGATCAAGTACATGTATAAGGAAGGCGAGAACGCTCGGAAATAGGCCCCGGGCTTCGGGCTTCCGGTTTTGAGATCCCGCTTTATTTGGGGTATCGCTCGTCCTTCAGGCTTTTTTGCCTACCCTGAAGCCCGAAGCCGCGTCTCTTCATTTGACTCATAAGATAACCTTCGGTTGACAATCTCTTATATCTTCCTTAGCATCAATCACTTGGTGCAGTCGTACTGACTCCATCGCTCGGGGGAGCCACCTGTGATCAAGCTCGACATCATCAACGAAGTGGTCAACAAGACCGGAATCACCAAGACCAAAGCCGAACTGGCTGTGGAAACCGTCTTTGGCAGCATGAAGCGGTCGCTCGCCAAAGGCGATCGCATTGAGCTGCGTGGGTTTGGCGTGTTCAACGTGAGGCCCCGCAAAACCGGTATCGGGCGCAATCCGCGAACTGGCGCCGAAGTTTCGATTCCGCCGGGCAAAGCCGTGCGCTTTAAGCCGGGCAAGGAGTTGCAGTCCATCGACTGAGTTCGGTTTCTCGCGTACGATGGAGATACGGGCGTTCCCGCCCGCATTTGCTCTAGCCCTGACAGCTGCGGAATCTTGATGCCTGAATTCCTTCCCCCAGTTTCTTCTTCTTCGACCACAGATTATTACCGTCCAATGGAAGTGTTTGTAGTCCAGCCTCCGAAGCAGCGTTACTGGCTGCACATCGTCCTGCTGCTGGCCACGATTTTCACCACCCTCGTTGTTGGTGCGCGGATGGAATTTAACTTCCAGCACAACCAGCCGGCGTTTTCGCTGAACGATGACGACGTGCCTTTTTTCCCACTCCGCTGGATTCTGGCGGAGCCGTCGCGGGTGCTGCTGGGCGTGCCGTTCGCGTCCACGTTGATGCTGATTCTTCTGGCGCACGAGATGGGGCATTACCTCTGCTGCCTCTACTACGGCGTAAACGCAACGTTACCGTTTTTCATTCCCGCGCCAACGTTAATCGGTACACTCGGCGCATTCATCCGCATCCGTTCTCCGATTCGCTCCCGTACCGCTCTGTTTGACATTGGAATTGCCGGACCAATCGCGGGATTCGTCGTGGCCGTAACCGTGCTGATACTTGCCATGCCACTCTCTAAGACGATGTCACCGGCCATGGCAAGCCCCGACATTCAACTGGGATACCCGCTGATTTTTCGCCTAGCTTGGTATGTTCTTCCTGTTGCGTCGCTCAAAACTGGCTCGTCTGCGTTGCACTCCATTTATTTTCATCCCACGGCAATCGCGGCTTGGGTGGGAATGTTCGCAACGGCGCTTAACCTTTTGCCGGGCGGCCAACTCGATGGCGGACACATCGTCTTCTCGCTGGCTCCGCGCGCCCACAAGACAGTTTCGCGATTAACTATTCTTGCGCTCCTTCCGATGGCGCTTTATTTCTGGGCGGGTTGGCTGATCTGGGCAATTTTGCTGAGGATCAGCGGCATGCGTCATCCCATGGTAGCGGAATGGCCGGGAGTGACGGGCGTCCGCCGCTGGATCGCGGGTTTCGGCCTCGTCATGCTGATTCTCACCTTGGCGCCAGCGCCTTTTTCGCATAGCTCGTTGCTGCAGGTCTTGCGCGAACTTCGGGGACAGTAGGCGTTTAGAACTTCTTCGATTCCCGGATTAGGCTGTCTCAGTAACCCCTTCAGTACTCGCTTTGCCTCTAGATGTTTTCCTTAACTCCCGCGAACAAATCGGTCTCCTGCTCAATCAATCCGGGAGTCGCCCTCGCGACCAGATGGAACATCTCCTGACGTCCGCGCTGGCGCACGTGGGATTCGAACAGAGGCCACAGGGGCGCCTGGCTGGTGTGAGCCTTGAATGCGGCAATCTTGGTCTCGAGATAATCTCCAATTTCAATGATCGCGGTGGCCGGCGGCAGCGTGACCGGTTGGCGGTCGGGCAGGGTGAAGTTCGTGGTGCTGTAGTAGAGCTTCTGAGCCCGGTGCGGAGTTATTTCGCCGCCGGTCTGGTCGGGAAAGCGGTTGCTGCGTCCAGCCCAGTGAAACGCCAGCGTGGCGAAAACTGAAGTCATGGAATGATCGGTGTGGCCAGTAACGGAGCCGTCCGGACCGAAGGTGATCACGACGTGCGGCCGGAATCGCCGAATCTGGAGAGTTAATTCGCAGACCACTTTGTAGAGATCCTGGCGGTGGAGTTGACCGTCGGGATAGTCCAGCACGATCCCACGGGAAACTTTCAGGATTTCACAAGCAGCCGCAAACTCCTTCCGGCGCAAGGCCGCTAATTCCTGGTCGCTCGCTGCCCCACCACGATGGGTCGCGGCCTGCCCAGGAGTAAGGCAAACTACGCAGGTCTCGATGCCACGATCATGGTAAAGATGGAGCGAGCCACCAAAGCCGCCAGCCTCGTCGTCAGGATGGGCGGTGATGCACATCAGGCGGAGCATGGATTCATTGTAACTTGTGCATTGCGACTCAGTGGGTTGCGGGCGAGTTGCAAAATCTTGCACTCTCGATGAATCGCAGCCTCAAAAGAAAGGCTTCAATCCGCGACCATTCCGAAATAGAATGGGTCGCGACCAGGCGCGGACGCCGCGCCTACATTGGAGACGCCCGTGCATGTTCTTGTGACCACCGATACGTTGAGCGGGGTGTGGACTTACACTCAAGAACTGGTTTCGGGCCTGGTGAGCCGCGGCGTACGAGTCACGCTGGTTAGTCTCGGCGATATTCCACTGCCGCACCAGATTTCCTGGATGGATGAGTTGGAGGGTCTGGAATATCGTCCAACCGCATTTCGCCTGGACTGGATGCAGGAAGCCGAAAAGGATCTCAAAGATTCTTCCGCGTATCTCGCGGCACTCGTCAAAGAACTCAAGCCCGACCTGCTGCACCTGAACCAGTTATGTTATGGAAGTCTTGCCGTCGATGCTCCTCGCGTGGTCGTTGCTCACGGCGATTTGATTAGTTGGTGGAAAGAAGTCCATGGCCACGAACCCAAGGAAGGTCGTTGGATGCGCTGGTACCGGGAGGCAGTGACGCGCGGCTTGTGGCATGCCAGCGCGGTAGTTGCTCCGTCCGTGTGGATGCTGGATGCGATTCGCGCTTGCTACACGCGCCCCCGGCACGATTCGGTCATCTACAACGGCCGCAATCCGGTCTCTTTTAATCCATACGTCAGCAAGGACGATTCGGTGCTGGCGGTAGGACGATTGAGCGATGCGAGCAAGCAAGTGAGCCTGTTGACGCAACACTCGCACCCGCTGCCGGTGTGCATCGTGGGCACCGAGGCGCCGGTTGCCGATTCCGAGATTCCGATCCGCACCGACGTCAAACTGGCAATCGATCAGGTCTGCGTGGCCATAAAAGGACCGCAGACGCAGGCCCAACTCCGCAGCCTGTACAGCCGCGCTTCCATTTACGCGGCCACCTCGCGATACGAGGCTTTTGGAATGGCACCCCTCGAAGCCGCGTTCTCTCGATGCGCGATCGTGGCGAACGACATTCCCCCTTTCCGCGAGATCTGGGGTGATGCTGCGATCTACTTTCAAGCCAATGATGCGGAGAGCCTGGCGGATGTAATTCGACGATTGCACGAGCATCGAGACCTATGCCGCGGCTACGCAACCCGTGCCTATCAACGCGCACGCGAATGCTTCACCGCCAAACGCATGATCGACGAATATGTGCGGCTTTATCACAGTCTGATCGGAGCCAGGCTGGCAGTGGCGTGATGAACGCTTCTGGCTCTTCGTTTTCAGGACTGCGCCCATCTGTTACATTCTTCCTTTGTGCACCCTAGTGTCCTTTGTGGTTCAAGCATTTGCGGTTCATAAACCACAAAGGACACAAAGGTACACGAAGAATGCCAGGTTCCATAGGACCCTGGAGCTAGAAGCTGTTATCTTCATAAATCAACACATTTCAAGCGGAGGTCTCATGGCTACAGTCAAAATCACGGTCCGACCTAACGGCCCCTATCGCGTAGAAGCTCCTGAAGGATCGATCGAACTGGTGGACGTCAACGGTACGCCGTACGATCTAACTGGCAAACCGGCCTTTTCGCTCTGCCGTTGCGGAGGATCAGTCAACAAACCGTTTTGCGACGGGACGCACAGCAAGATCGGGTTTCAGGGCGCGGAACTAGCCGTGAAGAAGGCGGATGGTTAGATTTGAATCCGTTACGTTAGTGAATCGTCTTGGTCTTGCGCGACATGTAATCCATCAGCAGATATTGGCCCAATGTATACGGCGTGGTGAAGTAGGCTTTGCCGCGGCACATTTGCGTGACCTTCTGGACGAACTGCACCAGGCCGTAGTCGGATGCCAGCATGAACGTATTAATCATGACCCCGGCCCGCTTGCACTTGGAAACCTCTTCCAGGGTCTGGCTCACCACTAACGGATCAAGGCCGAAGGCGTTTTTATAAATGCGCCCGTCTTCAAGAGTCAGCGCGGAAGGCTTGCCGTCCGTGATCATGACAATCTGCTTCATATCTTTGCGTTGACGCTGCAGAATGCGCTGCGCCAGCCGCAGGCCCTCGCGGGTGTTGGTGTAATACGGACCCACTTTTACGCGCGCCAGTTGCGACAGCGGCACTTCTTCAGCCGAGTCATGAAACAGAATTAAAGACAAAGAATCGCCCGGATACTGCGTGCGTATCAGATGCGAGAGTGCCATGGCAACTTTCTTCGCCGGGGTGAACCGATCTTCTCCGTAAAGAATCATGGAGTGCGAGCAGTCGAGCATGAGCACGGTCGCGCACGACGATTGGTACTCGCATTGATGCACTTGCAGGTCGGAGTATTCGATGTTCAGCGGAAGCTTCAGGCCTTCGCGCTGGATGGCGCTGGAGAGTGTCGCGGTAATGTCGAGATTCAAGGTGTCGCCGAACTCATACTGTCTCGATGCGCCGCTGGCCTCGATGCCGGTGGCCAAGTCGCGGGTGTCGTGGCGCCCGAAGCTTGATTTGCCCAGCGATCCCATCAGATCGCGTAAGGTCTTGAAGCCAAGAAAATCCAGGCTCTTGTCGGTAATTTCGAACTTCACCTGCTGTTGTGCCTCGCCCACTTGCCCGCCCACACTCGATTGCCGTGAAGGATCGTGGGGCTGGTCGATGCTGATGTAATCCTCCTGCTGCATGCGCTGAATTAATTGCTCGATGAGTTCATCCAGCGTGCCTTCCATCTGCATTTGCTGGAGTTGCTGACGCATCTGTTCATCCAGTAAGTTGCTGTCGAGCAACGCTTGCTCAATCGCACGGCGCAGATCGTCGAGCGTCTGCTCGCCATCCCCGAAATCGTCGTACAGGTAATTCTGGAATCCGCTCTGCAGCAGGTAATCGGATAGCGCGCTGAGCAAGTCTTCCATGCTCATTTCGCCGGCGGGGTCGGGAACGTATTTTGAATAGCGAATGCGTTTCATAAAAGCAGTCGTTGGTCGTTAGCCGTTAGTCGTTGGCATTTCTTTGTGTATCTTTGTGTCCTTTGTGGTTGACGCCTTAAAACCTTAACCATAGAGGACACGAAGGTACACAAAGAACACCGGGTTTAAGCCGTGGCCAACGACCAACGACTAACGGCCAACGACTAATTAAACGGCCTTCTGCCGCGAAAGGGCGGGTCTTCCCGCTCGAAGGGTTTTTCCGCGACTTTCTGCGGCTTTTCTCCGGCGGTGAATAGACGCTCTTCGTTCCGTCCAATACGTTTATGAGCGTGCAGGCCCTCGAGCACAAATTCTGCCGCCGACACTTGGGCCTCTGGGTTCTCCTTCGGTCCCACGTTCAGCTTGACCAACTTCTCCATTAGACCTTGAATACCCCGCAGCGATTGCAGGGCCTCGCCCGCACCGGCCGTGTCGGCCAGTTGGATCTCGCCGCCGAGGTCGAACCACTGCACGATCTGGTTCATGTCCGTGCCTTTGAAATATCCATCGTAGGTCTTAGCGATGGCGGTTCGGATCAGTTCTCGACTTACATGATCCGCGCCTTTCATCTCGCCTTCATA
>DATHPO010000363.1:0-27073 GCA_035483835.1 Terriglobales bacterium | reverse complement strand
TCGGGATCGACATCAATACCCAGAAATGCCGCGCCGGTCATGGTCGCTGCCAGTGGTTGCGCGCCGCCCATGCCGCCCATACCGCCGCTTACGATTAGCTTGCCAGCAAGGTCTCCGGCGAAATGCTTTTCTCCGGCGGCGGAGAATGTTTCGAATGTGCCCTGCACAATTCCCTGCGAGCCGATGTAGATCCAGGAACCGGCGGTCATCTGGCCATACATCATCAGGCCGGCGCGCTCCAGTTCGTTGAACTTCTCCCAGTTGGACCAATGCCCGACCAGGTTCGAGTTCGCGATCAGCACTCGGGGCGCGTACTCGTGCGTCTTGAAGACGCCGACGGGCTTGCCCGATTGCACCAGCAGAGTCTCGTCGTTCTCGAGGCTCTTCAATGACGCGACGATCGCGTGGTACGCCTCCCAACTGCGGGCTGCCCGGCCGGTTCCGCCGTAGACGACCAGGTCGCGAGGCCGCTCGGCGACTTCTTCGTCGAGGTTGTTCATCAGCATGCGCATCGCGGCTTCCTGCTGCCAGCTCTTGCAGGAAATGTTGTTGCCGCGCGGGGCGCGGATCGGCGTGTAGGTGGAGGCGGTAATTTCTGTTTCAACCGGCATGACTAGATGTTAGTGCTTCGAAGGCAAGTCTTCAAATCCGGTCTGCTTTGCCGGTCATGCTCCCGAGTTACCGGGGGGCTTCTTTGTTGGGCTCGCTGATTCCGGCGAATTCGAAGACGGTGCGCAGGTCGCGCCAGTTGCCTGCCTTTGCGCCGGGGATCGCGGCTTCTGCCTGTTTGATTAGTTCGTATTCTTTCGAGTCCTCGATGTCGTCTGGGGATGGATCGCGAGGGTTCTTTCGCTCCTTCGGAGCTGGATGGTTTGCGGGTTCTGTCCCACGGCTTGCGCCGTGGGCTGCGTTCTTGCGCCGCTCCGCGGCTGGTTCTGTCGTCGCTCTTTCCTGGGATGCGTTTTTCTGGGCGGATTGTGGCTCGGCTTTAGCTTCTCGCTGGGCTACGGGTTTTGCGGCCTCGCGAACAGGAGTGTCAGCGCCACACGGGCTGGTTGCGGCGGGTTCTAGCCGTGGTGTCGGGTTGATTTTCTCCTTCTTTGATTCTATGGGGGGACCGAATTCGGGGTGTTCGATCAGGTATTGGCGGGCGTAGTCGGGGACTTCGCGGACCATGGGTTGCTCGCTGGCCCCGTAATGCACGTCGTCGAAGCGGACGTTCTTTGCGTTCCTCGCGGCGATGCGCAGGGCTTGAATGATCAGCCGGGCGCGGGTTGCATCGAGCGTGCCTTTCAACAGGCCGTCGACTACGTGCATGATCGAAAGCTGGATGGACTCGCAGTCTTCGAGCAGGGCCATGGAGTGCAGTTGCATATCGACGCGCTGTTGTACTCCTTTGATCACGCGGGTGTGGAAATAGCAGAAGAACTCGCCGCGCAAGGCGGGCGAGCCGCATTGCTGTCCGGTAACTTTGATGTGAGTGCAGTGGCGGACGTTGGGACGTTTGGGTAAGGGAATGGGCATGAAGCTACTCCTGAAAAAAGATCGCGTTTCCGCGTAAATTCCTGAATTGATTGGGTCGAATTGAAAGGGTATGGGCCAGATCTATGAAAAGAAAGGGGTTGCGGGTAAAATCTTGGGAACAAAGGAGTTGCGGGGTGGTCGAAGGGGAAGAAACTGCTGGGCGGGCCGATACGGATGGGAACAACTTACAGGCTCCTTGATTGATACGTTATATAGCTATGTTAATTTATATCTTATAGTAAAGTCAAGGAAATAATGAAAAAAGTCGGAGCGGATTCCCAAAATGGGAATTAAGGAGGGTGAGATTTCGATAGGAGAGTGGTTTTCGGTGAGCTTCCGGTCGAGAGTGTAACGGCGATGTTGCCCCAGGTATGGAGCAGTGTCCGAAACTATGTCGGTTTGGTGGTAAGGTTGCTTTTCTGGTGGTAGGATTTGCTGTTAAGGAGCAAGTCCCATGCATCGACCTTCGCATTCCCCCCTCCTCTGCACATTCGCAATGCTCGCTCTATCAGGCTTCGCTCAAGCGACTGCGAAAGAATTCCAACAAGTCGCGACTTTCCCTACGGGGAAGACTCCGATTGCCGTTGCCCTGGCGGATTTCAACACGGTGTCGGCATCGGCCCGACTGCAATCGTAGCCGCTGATTTCAAGGGAGACGGCACCCTGGCCGTCGGCAACGCCGACCATGTCTCGATTCTGCTGAACACTGGCTGGTAGTCACAGGCCGCTGGAGCCACTTGCGCTCGTGCAGGGGCTGGGCGAATCAAAATCCACTTGACCTAGACCGGCGTTCTCATGGAAGGCCATCGCACTCAAGTGCCCAGCGCAAGACCATGATGAGCGTAATCGGGATGTTACGACAGCAATCGGCGAGATTGCAGGCAAACAACAAAGGGCGAAACCTGTCTCGCCCTCGCTTGGGGAAAGAAGCTACTTTCAGAGTTAATGAGTAGTCGATTGAGTTCGCTTCACACGCCACGCTGGAATTGCGGAGGCACCTGCCGCAAGATGACCAAGGCTCGTGGGGGCAACTGTGGTATCATCCGGCCCCTTCGTTTTACCAGCGATGATCGGCTTGCCTGGGATTGTTTCGTACGCGTAGCCAGTGAGAATGGCGGTGAAGTTCGCCTGCGTCGTCTCAACGGTGAGACGAGCCCAGCCGAAGTGAAACTTTCCCTTGATCTTGAACTTAAGACCGAGGTAGCGGTTCTTGACGCCTTTGCCGTCGTTAAACCAAGGGCCATCCCAGCGCTTCGTGCCGCAGCAGCCATAATAGAAATATCCCATTTCCACACGGACCGCCTTAGCGAAGCGATTGCGAGTTTGGATTTCCGCTCCGCGCGGCAGCGCTGACGCTGCGGCCAAAAAGTGATTATTGCGAACACGCTTAGCTCTGACCATGTTCGTAGAGCCGTAGCATCGAAAATAACCCTTCAGGGAGGTCTCACTGGCAATTTGGCAAACCTCCAAGCCCTGAAAGTCCCCTCCGGTTGCGAACGTATTTAGGATGGTAAAGTCGACGATTCCGTCGTGGTTGAGATCCAGCGGAACTGCTTCGCTCACAACCACATGTGCAGGCGTGTAGACGATCTTCGCGTCCGCGGGCTGGGCCACTGCAAGCACACCGACTCCGGCGGCGCTGGCGGCGAGTGCGTAGGAGTTAAGTCGATGATGGAGTGAATCGGAAAGCTCGGCTGTCGCACGTGGTGGGGAAGAGCGCTTCATAAAATCCTCCACTGGAAGGGCGTCTACTATATGGCCATTTGCAATCTACGTCAATGCGGCGGATACCTTAGATGACGAAGCAGGCCATAACGCTCATTGAGGGGTTTTGAGTGTAACGGAGATTTTGCAACAGTTGCGGGCGCGAGAACCCGTAGATCCGCGTAAAAACGGAGGCTTCTGTCCCTACTTCCACTCCAGCAACCGATAGTCATTCTCCTTTGTACTCGCTCGTCGGATGACGCTGCGGGTTTCGGTGGCCAGATCATAGCGAAACAGTCGCGCAGGGGACTGGGAAGAATCCACGAATGCGATCGCAGACCCGTCGGGTGAGAATGCTGGCTGTGCGGACGGGCTGGAGGTCGAAATCTGCTTCTGGACTTTCTGATCGACGCTGGTGACAAACACAGCAGCATCACCACTCGGGGAACCGCAGTCCTCTGTGCCCAACTCGATCGCGAGTCGTCGGCTGTCGGGTGACCACGAAAAGTTGTAGACACTGGGTGGTGCTTTAGGAATGCTCACAGCGGTGTCGGAACCATCGATGAGTGAATAGAGGCGAAGTTCTGTGTTTGGGCTACCGCAGTCGGGTTCATCGTCGTCGCCACTCTTAACAGAACTGGCGGGCTCGCCGACGGTTTTTTCGTATGCGATGAACTTGCCATCTGGAGAGAACTTTGCATCCCAGACAACATTGCTGGTTTTGAGCAGGAGCGTCCGGCTCCCGGTTGCAACATCCAAGACCTCAAGTGCGAAAGGTGAATTTATCGCGTGAATAATGCGGCTTCCGTCCGGTGAAAAGCTGAATCCCTGATACCAGTGTCCGAGATTGCGTACCGGTCCGCGCTCTGGTGGAAAAGGAGCCAGGAAAAGGTCATCCTCCATGCCGCTATTGCCACGAGCAGTTGCTTCATAGGCGATGGCGCTTCCGTCCGGAGTCCATGCGACCTGACCGAAGCCGGCGCCTGCGGGCGGATGCGCGAGTTCGGTTGTGACGCGGGTGCTGAGAGTCATTACAAGTAGTTTCGCGTCGACCCTCCAGAGCTCTGGTGAAGGCACTTGTTGCATATGCACGACCGTAAATGCGATTGCTCGATGATCCGGTGAAATGACTGCGCTGCCGGCGTCGCGGGAGATCTGTTCCTGGGTACCGTCGGGATGGATGATGACGAGATTGCCGTCGACGGTCGTCACGACCAGATTGCCAGCATCTGTGGCACCCGCGAGAACAACGGCGAGCAGGAGGAAAAAGACAACACTTAAGCACAAGTTCTTCATAGACCGACCTCTCCCACCGAGACAACATGAGTATGGCGCTGTGTGTGTGGCCTGGCGAAGTTACGATAGTGGCTGGTCTTTGACGATCGTTCTGGCAATCAGGCGCTTACGCTCCCTGAGAATTGTGGGCGTGATGGCCTGCACGTTTACCGAGTGGTTCTCGTGTGTGCCCGCAGTGGCTAAAGCCGGGCCCCTTTCCAGCGACTGATGGTATGCCTGAAGGCATACCCTGATACGAATCGAGGGTTTTTCCGCAGCCTCTGGAGCCATGCTCTCCCGTTGCCGATTACTCTATATGACAACTCGAAGACCGTGATCTTCGTTGGGAGTCCATGGCTTCGCCAAGGACTCTGCTGCCTCCAGGATGACAGGTGATGCGGGGGTCGCGGGCGAGGTTTGTGCCGCGGCTGCGGGGGCCGCGAAACAGCCGGTCCCTCCACTCCGCTTCTCATACCCTTCGGGGATGGGAAGCTCCGGTTGGGATGACAATCCTTGGCGGCTTACGGTAATTCGGTCGGAGTGACAGTTCTTGGCGGGCTGCTGTAATGGTGAAAACGGCTTAGCGTCTACGAAGCAAGCTTGAGGAACTACGATCGGTCAAATCCTACCAGGTGTTGTAGGCGGTGCCGTCGCTGCCGACCGCGGTTGAACCGCTGTGGACGTCGTAGATTCCGGGTTCCTGCTGGTCTGCGGTCATGATGGTGTCGGTTTCTTCTTCGACGGTCCAGGTATCGTTGCGGCTGGTCATGGGGTCGTTGGGGATTTGTTTGAAGTAGCCGGCGGTGACCAGGTCTTCGAGAGACTGCGGAGCTTTCTGTTTATCGAGTGTGTATTGCGAGATTACGGAGCGAATGGCGAAGAGATTCTGCTTGAGCACCGATTCTCTTGCCCGCCAGATGGATTGGTTGTAAGCCGGGAGCGCGACCGAAACGAGGATCAGGATGACGCTGATGACGATCATCAGCTCGATCAAGGTGAAGCCACGGCTGCGCTTTTTGCGAGATCGTGCCATCTACCAGTCCTTGTACTTGGTGCCGTCGAGCCCCGTGTCCTGCGATTTGGTATAGACGTCGAAAACGTTCTGCTCGCCCCAGGAGTCGGAGTCGGGATCGTCCTGCATGGAGCGCATACCCCACTCGGTGGTGTTGGTCATGGGATCAATCGGAATCTTGCGTAGAAACTTTAATTTCTTGCCGCCCACGTCCACGCCCTTGACCAGCGTGTCCAGATCGGGAGGGTAGTTTTCCGAGCCCACTTTGGTCTGGAATTTACCGGCGTCGGCGGCGTCCTTGTAGCGATCGATGGCGTCGCGCAGGTCCCAGAGATCGCGGCGTAATTGGTGTTCTTTGTCGCGCTTGATGGTAACCCGCGCCAGCGGGATCGCCAGGCTGGTGAGGATGACCAGAATGGCCGTGGCCACGATCAACTCAATCAGCGTGAACCCGCGCAGGTTGCGCACGACATTTTTTCTTGCAACAGTTAACTGCATATTCGAAGCATTGGCGCCGGCGGGACGGTGCGGCGCAGGTGAGAACTGCTCTTTCGCCCCGCTGGGGCTTCTCTGTTTTTCACTTCTCCCCCACGGCTTGCGCCGTGGGCTGCACTCTTGCGCCGCTTTGCGGCTACAAGGTGCGCCTGGTTCCACCGCGTCCGTGGAGACGGGCGAGGACGCCCGTCTTCCCTCTATTGGATCGTCACCGTGACTGCGGCTCCGGCGGCCGGGGCGGCTTGCATGCCGGGGTCGCGTACGCCTCCCCGGGCAATGGTTAGCGCGGACTGACCGGGGGCCTTGGCCACAAGAGTCAAAGTCACGACCGTTCCCTGCCCTGAAATTCCGGGGGCTCCGGGCGGCCGTGTCGCCGTAATCTGCAAAGTTCCGGTGGTGTCATCGTCGCGATGAACCAGCGCCACTGCCTGGCCATCATGCGAGAGGAAACCGCCGTTCGAAACATTCACGACCTGCAGCATCTTGGGATCGTAGCTGATCTGCAGAGGCACGGAAAAAGCGTTCTGGGCTCCTGAGAGCAAAATGTTTACGGCAAAAGTTGAACCCCGGGCTTGCGTGATGCTCGCCGGATCGAAGCTGAAGGCCGCTGGTCCGCTTGGTGCAGTGGCTGTTGGTGGCTGATTCGGGGGCACACCTTGCGTCGGTGCGCCTTGCGGCTGCGCTGGAGCTGCAGGAGTTTGTCCGGGCGTCGCGGGCGCCATCGGATGGCTCACGCGGCGGAGCTCAATCGCGTTGGCCGTGCCCACGTCGATTGCCTCCTGGTTCATGTCGTTGTATTCATGGGCGCGCACGATGTGCGGAATCAGCACGAATACAGTCTCAGTTTCCGAGTGGTCGGTGGTGGACTGCGCAAAGAGATACTTCAAGATTGGAATCTGGCCGAGTCCTGGAATGCCGGTCAGGGCTTTGGTCTGCGAATCCTCCAACATGCCGCCGAGCATGTTGACTTCGCCTTCTTTCAGGCGAACTTCGTGCTCGATCTTGCGCTGTCCGATCACCGGTTGGCTGATGCCGCCGATGTTAGAGGTGCCGGTCACGGACGAAATATCCATCGTGACTTTAAGGGTGACCTCGCCGTTGGAGTGGACCTTGGGGGTGATATCGATATTCACGCCGACGTCAAGATACTGAAATTGGGTGTTGACCAGCGGGTTGATGCCGACGCCGCCAATGCCGGGCTGGAAGGAGCCGGTTGCCACCGGGACGCGGTCGCCGATCTTGAGCGAAGCCTTCTGGCCATCCACGGCGCGAATTTGCGGCTTCTGGATGAGCTTGGTGCTGGTGTCGCTGAACAAGGCGGTGGCGGTCGCCGGCGGAATGGTGATGGTGAAGTCGGTTGCGTTCAGGTTGGCGAGTTGATTCAGGTTGAGCTGGTTGGGCGTGCCGGTGCTCGAATTTAAGGTTCCACTGTTGCCTGCACCCGTATTGAGGGTGGTCGTGGTGTTGGTCGAGGTCGTGAGGTTATTCTGCAACGCGACGGTCGCGCTGGTGGGTGGGTTGATGCCCAGGGTCCTCGACTTGTCACGGTTGATCTGCAGCACGGCGACGTCGACGATGACTTCGGGCTTGGCCTTATCCAGGTCGCCGATTAATTTCTGTGCCAGCGCGATCTGGTCGGGAGTACCGCGGACCACGATTGCGCCCTGTGAGGGCAAAGGCTGAATGCGGGAGATTTCGAGGATCTGCCGCATGGCGTTTACCACGTCCTGCAATTCCGTGGGCTGGGAAAGGTTCGCCAGATAAAAGGTCTTGATGACACTTTGCTCGAGATCCTTGCGCTTGGCAGGATTGTCGGCGGCGGCGAAGATGGTATTGGGCGTCACCGGCCGCCAGAAGGTTTTGGATTCGAGCGCGATAATCTCCAGCGCTTCTTCCAGGGAGACGTTGTTCAGTTCGATCTTGATGCGGCGGGAGGTGTAGTCGGGATCGAACAGCACATTGATGCCCGCCAGCTTGCCGACGGTCTCGTAAATGACCTTCGAGTCTTCCGTGATCTTAAGATTGATCGGAGTGTTCGAAATGGTGGCCAACTCGACCGGGCCGCCCGCTTCTTCGAGCCGCTTCTGCACGCCGCTGGTGGGAGGAGCCGCAGCCTTTGGCGCGGCGGACTTGGTTGCCTCGATCATCTGCTTGGTGTGCTGGATTTCCTGCTGAGCGATGGCACTGGAAGGATCGATGTCGATGGCTTTCTGGAATTCGGCTAAAGCGGTGTCCAGTTGACCGGCCTCGCGCAGCAACTGTCCGCGATGAACGTGGGAAGCTCCAGCCAGAAAACGCAGCCGCTCAAATGCCGACCGGTAGGTGAGATCGCCGGGCTTGAGGTCGTAAGCCTGCTTGTAGCAATCGTAGGCCAGTTCGTAATTCTGCCGGGCCTCCGCGTCTTTCCCCTTGTTATAGAGCTGCTTGGCCTTGTCAGCCGCGATGGCTAAAGTTACGGCCAGGAGCAACAAAACCATCGCCACCGGGCGGATCAAGCGTTTCATCAAAATTCCTCGTACACAGTTTTCTCCCGCTGGCCGGCCAGGACCTCGAGATTCAACTTAAAAATTTCTTCCGAAGATAACGTTAGATGCGCGATTATAGCATCGCCTCAGACTGTACCAATGTAACTGCTGGGGTGGCAGTTACACTCTTTGGTGCTAGTACTGAAGATGCGAGGTCCCCGGCGTCCCTAATTTTCGTTTTATTCTCTTTCTCTCCATCGTACAGGTGCGACTTGGCAAAACCGAGACGCTCCGCTGCTCATGAGATAAGCTAGTAAGAAACCATGCCACGCCAGCCTTCGCAACCAACGCGACCGAATCCGGAGAAAAATCCCCGCCGCGATCCCACCGCAGCGGGGCAGCGTGATGCCTCTGTAAATAGGATCGCTTCGCATAACTACTTCTTGCTGGAAAAATTTGAGGCTGGGGTTGCACTTACCGGGACTGAGGTTAAATCGGTCCGGGCTGGCCGCTCGAACCTCAAAGACGCTTACGGGCTGGTAAAAGACGGCGAGCTCTGGCTGCTGAACTGCCACATCGGGCCTTATGAGCACGGCAACATCTTCAACCACGCACCCCTGCGCACCCGCAAGCTGCTGGTACATAAAGAAGAGATCCGCAAGCTGATTGGCAAAACCCAGCAGCGCGGGCTGACGCTCATCCCCACCCGGATGTACTTCAAGAACGGTAAAGTAAAAGTTGAGATAGCGCTGGCCAAAGGCAAGCAGCTATGGGACAAACGTGAAACCGAACGCCGCAAAACCGCAGACAAGGAAGCGCGCGAAGCGATCGTGAGATCGCGAAAGAGCTAGGCATGTTTGCTCGCCTTGGTGGCAGGTTTCGGAATCCATTATTTCTACTCGCCCTAGCTGCTGGCCTCGCGGCGTTTGTGGTCCAGTCTGGGGAGTTGGGCTCTGCCGACACCATGCATCGCCTGCAGACCGCTCATTCCTTCTGGACCTCGGAGCCACCGGTTTTTCCACAAGAGTATCCAGAGTTCGGGGCGCACGGGCGCGGTGGCAGGCTTTTTGACTGGTATGGGATTGGCCAGCCTCTGCTGATGCTGCCGGCGGACATTGTCGGGACCTACGTCGAGCGACTGCCAATTTTTGAGGAGTACAACGGCAACGACCCGAGCGTGCGTAACATCGTGGTCGGCTATAGCACCAACATTCTCATCAGCGTTTTGACCGCGCTGCTCTGCTTCCGGTTCCTGCGCCAGTTGAGTTTCAACGCCAGGCAGGCGGTGGCCGGTGTGCTGGCGCTGTTGTTCTGTACCACCCACCTGCACTATAGCCAGAACATGATGGAGAACAACTACATCATGCTGCTGACCCTGGCGGGGTTCACTTTCCAATACGAATGGCTGCGCACTGGCAGCCATAGGGCATTGCTCGTTGGTTCAGCCGCTCTCGGACTTAACCTGCTGACCCGCCTGACCACCGGCATGGATCTGCTGGCTGTTGCATCCTTCTTATTGCTGCTGTCTTGGATCGAACGGGGGCGCGGGCGGGAGTTGTGGGAGCGCTTTGTGATTTATATGAAAACGGCGGGGCCTGTGTACGCCGTCTTTCTGCTCATCGACCGGCTTTACCAGTACTATCGCTTTGGATCCTTCTTCAATACCTATGTGCATTATTTCACCGTGGAGCGGCGTCTTCTGGATCCATCCCTGCCCGCGACTTACCCTTTCGAGAATCCGTTCCGCGTCGGCTTTTTTGGCGCTCTCTTCGCACCGGAGAAATCTATCTTCCTTTTCGATCCTCTGCTGGTGCTCACGATTGTCATTGCCGCGCTGGCCTGGAAGCGGTTTCGTCCTGAGGTCAAGTCGTATTTGATGGCTGGATTTCTGCTGCTTCTGGCGTACATCTGCTTTTACGCGAAGTATACGGTGTGGAGTGGTGATTTCGCCTGGGGCGACCGCTACGTTTCTACGGCGGCAGAACTCGTGGCATTCATCTCGGTGCCTCTGCTGTTGCGTTATCGGCTCGGACTCGGCAGGTTCGTTTGGACGATTGGAGTGGCACTGATCGCGGTCAGCGCTTTAGTCCAATTGGCCTCTCTCATTTTCTGGCTGCCGCTCGAGATCTATCAGATGGAGACGCTGGGTCATCCGACATTCGTGGTTGCGCTGCGCTTCAGGAACATCGTTGCGTTTGCACTGGGAAAGATGGATGCTTGGGGACTCAACAATTACGCCATGGCGCAGGATCCGTGGGACTACGTTCACATCACGACCTGGAATTTTCTGCCGTTTGTGCTGCGAAGAGTTGGGGAGGCTCCGGGGTGGGTGGTTCGGGTTTGCTTTTTTTTCTGGATCGCGGGGTTCGCGGGACTGATTTGGACGCTGTGGCAGTTGCGGGAAGTTCTCGGCGTAATTGCAGGAGAGCATCTTGCACCAGATTAGGAATCGCAACCGGCATCAGGGTTGACGCCCTAAGAAACACACTCGATCGGTCCAATCCCATTTCCCGGTTTCTTTGGAGAGCTGGAATAATGCCCGAACGTGACCGCCGATGTCCGCTGGGGAAATTGTCTTCTCATCGACAAAAATTACCCCCGCGTGCCGCCGCCCTTCTTCTGCCCAGGTCATGAGCAGCGGCGGAATCGTCCTCCGATCGTAAGTCACCAGAGTCAAGCCCTGCTCGGCGGCTTGGAGCAGACAGGCAGAATCGTCCTTTCCAAGAAAACCGCCATCCTCCCACTCCGTCATGCAATGGATGACCAGCGAAGGATTGCGGCGTCGCAGGCCATCTGCCACGTCCGGAGAGATATGCTCGTCCAGAAGTAGCTTGAGCATATCAGCGCCGTACGGCCTTCCGGGGGGCAACGAGGACTGCCTGGGGCAGCATGCGCTTCAGTGTCTTGAAATCGGAGTCATTCTCTGCGATAGCCTCGCCGATCTCCTCCGGAAACGCTTCCGCATAATTAACCGCCGCTCGAACCTTGGCTTCCGGCCATCTGAGGTGTTTGGCTACGGCCGCGACGTTTCCGCGATAGCTGCCAAGCAGGAACGTCACCTCCCACACGGCAAGCGTACTGCCTTGGATGTACGCCTGGCGGCCCGCGGGTGAATCGCGGAAGTCGAGGAAGGCAAATTCTGACCGTCTTAAGCCTTCCTCCACCAGGCGCGCACTCGCGTCACTGGGCGTCCATCCATGCCGATTGGCGATGCGCTTTAGACGTTTTCCACTTTCCAAGGACAGGCGCATGCTCAGGACCATCGAACGGGCTGGTTTCATTGAGGATCTCTCCTAGTGTAACTATTGTAAGCATTGTAGCATTTACGGGAGAGTAGAAATCGTGGGACCCTCGCTTTTACATCTTCCGGCAAGCGACGCTACTGGATTTTGTGGTTTGCCACCGTTTGGTGACGAAAGCCTGGCTGGCTACAGAATGAGAGGTTTTGCACTCTGCTGAACCTTGCGCCGTGGCCGAGGCAGATTCGTCTACACTAGCGTGTTGTCAGGCGTGAAGGTCGGACACGGGGGCGTCGATTCAGGAAGTGGTGAAGATCTATCCATGAGCGTCGCAACCGAGAACTCGCCGCTACCGCTAGAACAACCAGCAAGGCTGCGCGCGATCTCTATCCTCAGTATCTTGTTGTTCTCGGCCGGGGCGGTGTTGCCACTCTTTCTCTCCGGACACGCCTGGATTGCCACCCTGCGCTGGGCTGGTCTGCTTGCTTTCGCGTCGACTGGACTGTGGCGGCAATCGCTCACTCGCTGGATTTTCTTTGCCATGCTGCTGGGCGGAGAGATTGGGCTGGATCGTCCGCAATTGGCCGAGCATTTGCGCGTGTTGAGTGAAATCTTTTTGCGGCTCATCAAGGTCATCGTCGCGCCGCTCATTTTTGGAACGTTGGTCACTGGCATCTCTGGACACGGCAACTTGCGCAGCGTGGGCCGGATTGGGCTCAAGAGCCTGATCTACTTTGAAGCCGTCACTACCCTTGCGTTGTTCCTAGGCGTAGCCGCTATCAACATCAGTCGCGCGGGAGAAGGGCTCGCAATTTCGCAGACCACTGCCGTCGCCCCTTTACAGAACACTGCTTCTCTTCGCTGGGATGATTTTCTTCTGCATATCTTCCCCGAGAACATTGCGAAGTCGGTTGCCGAGAATCAGATTCTGCAGGTTGCAGTGTTCGCGGTCCTCTTCGCAATCGCGCTGGCACGATTGCCCGAGGCCAGGCGCGCTCCCATGCTGAAATTTTGCGAGTCGCTCACCGAGACCATGTTCTCCTTCACTAATCTGGTCATGTACTTCGCACCAATCGGGGTGGGAGCGGCCATGGCTTATACCGTCGGGCACATGGGGATTGGCGTATTGCTGCCGTTAGGCAAGCTGCTGCTCACCGGGTATTGCGTGCTGATTGCGTTCTTGCTGCTGATCCTGTTGCCCATCTCGCGAATTGCGCGGATCCCGCTCGGCCGGTTCGTCAAAGCTTTCGCCGAGCCCGCCACCATCGCGTTCGCCACCAGCACCTCTGAAGCGGCGCTGCCCCGAGCCATGGAAGAAATGGAGGCATTCGGCGTTCCCCGGCGCATCGTTGCGTTCGTCATCCCTGCGGGTTACAGCTTCAACCTGGACGGCTCGACACTCTATCTGGCGCTGGCCTCAATTTTTGTGGCGCAAGCTGCCGGCATGCACGTGGGATGGTCCGAGCAACTGTTGATGGTGTTCACCTTAATGCTGACCAGCAAAGGCATCGCTGGCATACCCCGTGCCGTGCCGATGGTACTGCTAGCGACTGCAGCCACATTCCATCTTCCAACCGAGCCGATCATCGTCGTTCTCGGCATCGACGCACTTATGGACATGGCGCGCACCGCAGTTAACGTGATTGGGAATTGTCTGGCCTGCGCGGTCATTGCGCGTTGGGAGGGTGAGTTGGCGGAGAATTCATGAGAGAGGACGGGCGTCCTCGCCCATCCAACCGGGCGAGGAGGACGCCCGGCCAACATTTCAGGCTCCTGCGGAAGCTCGGTTGCTGGGCTCAGTGGTTGTATCCTGGGGGCGATTGGTGGCGTTCGAATTGAGTCCCCACAAATCTCTTTGCGCGCCGGCTTCCAGGCCAACCTGTTGTTCGACGCCGGAACCCAGCGGCTTGGTCCAAACCACGCGAAATTCTGCTTTGTGTTGCCGATACTGAAGTATGACCAGGCTGCCAACTTCGAGTTTGCGGCGAACCGCGCCCAGCCGCACTCCGGTCCGGCTGACGTCGAGGGTATGCACGAGTTCGGAATAGGCTTCGCCGGAAATGTCGTTTCCGGAAATTCTTACCGGCAACACCGCCTTGGACCGGTCCACGCTTCGCTGTTTGCTAACTCCTGCCTTTTCTACCAGAGCTGCCAGAGCTTTATTCGGAGAGTTCAAAGCCACGTCCTTGATCTGATGCATTCGACTTCGGATGAGCAACTCGAGGGGAGTGTAACTGGTTGCTGACTGAATGTATCTTCAGCCATGCTTCGGGTTTGCGCCATAGCACAAAGGTGGCGGAGACACCCTCCGCGAGTGTTAGAACCCGCGCCTGGCGGGCTAAGTCGTGGCTTTCACAGGGCGGGTGACCCGAGTAACCACCCCCGGTTACAGCCGTGAAGATGGGCCCACGAACGGGCCATTGCCGGATGACGGCGGATGGCGCAATCTGGTGTCAGTCGTCAACGCGTCCCGCAAGGGAACGTGGGCGCGAGCGTCCCCCCTCGTGCTCGACGCAAATCCCGCAAGGGTAGGAGGGGTGAACAACATGACTAACTTACTTCATAGACTCTGGTCAGAGGACGAGGGCCAGGACATTGCAGAGTACGCAGTGATGCTGGCGGTGATCCTGGTGATCGTAGTCGGAACGATTCGCTTAATCGGTGGAAATGCGAATAACGTGTTTTCCGCCGTATCCAGTTCTATTGGTGGATAAGCGTCCACTGCGTGATCAATTTCGTCGAAGCAACATTGCAATGATTTTACTCACTGAGGGTGCGGCGCAGAACCGGGCGGTCCTCACCCGGTCTATGTTCGGGGCGATCTATGCTTCGGCGGCGGTGGTGAGGGCGGTGATGGCGTCGTCCAAAGTGGGAAAAATCAGAAACAGCGGTTCCACTTTGGTAGTTTCGAACAGCTTCAACACGCGGTCGTTGACTCCGCTCAATGCGATGCGTCGCGTGGCTTTGTGCCGCGTCACGTAAGCGCTGACCAGTGATCCCAACCCCGAGGAATCAATATAGGGAACGTCGCTCAGGTCGACGATGACCATGGGGACATTTTCCTCCCTCCGGATCGCGTTCTGAAACAAAGGCAAATTCTCTAGGGTGAGCGGGCCTCGCAGGCACAGCACGTGTGGACCTTCCTTGCCGGTCAAGCGCTCGATCTCCAGGGGCTCCGTTGCCACCGGGAGATTGTATGTGCGACCCCGAGAAGTACGCAAGCGCTCGCGAGTGTCCGCGCTTGTGCTATCCGAAGGTACAGGCCCAATCGCCCGGACGACGATGGAATATACCACTCTGGTAGCCAGCTGTCTGGATGGAGGCAGGCTGGTTTCAAACTCAAGCTTTCTGGCGATCCCGCCGATTTGCAATCTGTAAGTGAACAAAGGGTCGTAGTGCCGTTGCTGACCGTGCTCCCCTGACGGCCTGGCTTGGCGTCGCCGCTCGAAATTATTCAGGCTCGAAAGGACGGATATCTCCACGGCTGACAAAGTGTCCATGGTGGTTCGCGGTTCCCTTCTCTCGACTGCCGCTTCTGTACTCGCGGAAACGGCTGGCCCGGAGTGCTCGCAAACTGCGCTGTGCCATCGGCCGACCTGCCCCCGGTGTGGCGTCTCGGCGGACGAGCCAGCCAAGACCACAACAAAATTGCGAGTGTTGCTGGTGGAGGACAATCCAGCTGACGTCGAACTGGAGTTGCTGACATTGCGGAAGGATGGGTTCGAGGTCTCCGGAGATGTCGCCCAAACCGCCGAGGAGTTTACCGAGCGCGTGCGGACCACGAGCTACGACCTGATCCTTGCCGACTACAACCTGCCGCAATGGCGAGGAACCGAGGCGCTTGACATCCTTTGCCGCGAAAACCTGGATGTGCCGTTGATCGTGGTGACCGGCTATCTGGGCGAGGAAAAGGCGGTGGACTACATCAAGCAGGGCGCCACCGATTGCGTGTTGAAAGACCGTCTGGCCCGGCTTCCAGCATCAGTGCGCAGGGCGCAGCAGGAAAAGCGGCTTCGCGATCAACGACGTCAGGCGGAAGAAGATCTGGCCCGGAAGGTTGTTGAACTGGCACGCTCCAATGCGGAGCTCGAGCAGTTTGCCTATGTGGCTTCGCATGATTTGCAGGAACCGCTGCGGATGATTGCCAACTACACCCAACTGCTGGCTGAACGATACCGCGGCAAGCTCGACGGACAGGCCGACAAATACATCGCGTACGCGGTTGACGGCGCGGTGCGGATGCAGGCCTTGATTCAGGACTTGCTGAAATTTTCGCGAGTCGGCAGAGCGGAAATTGAACCTCGAACCACCGACTGCCGGACAGTTGTGGCGCATGCCCTCGCGAATTTGCAGGCCGCAGTCCTTGAGAGCAAGGCGACGGTGAAATGGGACAGTTTGCCGGTGGTCATGGCCGACCCATCCCAGCTCACCCTCGTCTTTCAAAACCTGATCGCGAACGCCATCAAATTTCACGGGCCGGAAACACCCGTAATCCAAATCGACGCAGAAAAGAAAGACCACGAGTGGTTGTTCACGCTTTCCGACAACGGCATCGGTATCCCGGCGGAGAACTGGCAAGACATCTTTGTCATCTTCCGGCGTTTGCACACCCGGGCCGAATATGAGGGAAATGGGATCGGTCTATCGATCTGCAAGAAAATCATCGAACGGCACGGCGGAAAAATCTGGATCGAAGCTCAAGTTAATCCCGGCTGCAGCTTTAAATTCACTTTGCCGACGGAGCCACTCCTCAAAGCGCCGCAGGAAACACGAGCATGAAAACAACCGAGGTTTTGCTGGTGGACGACAATCCCGCAGACACGGACTTGACCAGCGAGGTGCTGTCACGCAACGGTTGCCCCAGTCGCATCCACTCGGTGATCAATGGCGTGGAGGCGGTCGCGTTCCTGCGTCGGGAGGGAAAGTATGCCCACGAGATTCTGCCAGACTTCGTGATTCTTGACTTGAATCTGCCCGGGAAGGACGGCCGCGCGGTGCTGGCCGAAGTCAAAGGGGACCAACTGTTGCGGAAGATTCCAATTGCGGTATTCAGTACCTCCGAGGCGCAGCAGGACATTGTCCGCAGTTATGAACTGGGAGCGAACTGCTATGTGAGCAAGCCCGGCAACCTGCGGGACTTTATCTCCGCGGTGACATCCATCGGGGAATTTTGGTTTGGTTTGGCGCGTCTACCACACGAGGAGAAGCCATGAATAACGGTCACACTCACGTTTTATTGATTGAAGATAATCCCGGGGACGCAGACCTGGTTCGGCTGCGGTTGGTCGAAGGCGACTCCGCGGTCAGCGTAAGCTGCGTGAACCGCCTTGAGGATGGGATTGCATCCATGACGAAGCAACCACCTTCGGTAGTGCTGCTGGACCTGAATTTACCCGACAGTCGTGGAGCGGACACGTTCCGCAAGGTGCTCGAGAAGGCCCCGGGCGTGCCCGTGGTCATCCTCTCCGGCCAGGATGACGAAGTACTGGCCATGAAAGCGCTCCACCAGGGGGTGCAGGATTACCTGGTGAAGGGCGATATCACCAGCCACCATCTGGAGCGCGTCATGCGCTATGCCATCGAGCGGCAGGCGCTGCTTCGTTCTCTCGAGATGAGCCGAAAGCAGCAACTGGAATTCAAGAATCAATTCTTGTCTCACGTATCGCACGAACTACGAACGCCTCTGACTTGCATTCATCAATTCGTCACCATCCTGCGGGATGGTTTGGCGGGCGAGGTCAACACCGAACAGCGCTATCACCTGGGAACCGTGCTGAACAGCGTGAACCAGTTGCGGGCCATGATCCACGATCTGCTGGAAGCAACCCGGGCCGAGTCGGGAAAGATCCGTATCGAACCGCGCTGCATCAACATCGCCGATCTCATTCAGCAGGCAATTTCCATGATGGCTTTCACCGCCAAGGAAAAGCGGGTTGGCCTGGAAGTTGGATTGGACACCAGGATTCCGTTTGTGCATGCCGATCCCGATCGCGTGCTGCAGGTGCTGATCAACCTCATCGACAATGGCATCAAGTTCACGCCTCCCGACGGATCGGTGATGGTAAAGGCCTGCATGGTGGAGGCCGACCCGAATATGATTTATCTCTCAGTGAGCGACACCGGGCGTGGCATCGACCCCGAAGCCAAGACCCTCATCTTCGAGCGTTTGTACCAGGACCCGAATTCCATTGATAACAGCCGCGCTGGTCTGGGACTGGGACTTTTTATTGCGAAGGAGCTGGTCGAACTGCACGGCGGACGAATCTGGCTGGCCAGCGAAATCGGAAATGGCAGTACGTTTTCCTTTACCTTGCCGCTGTATTCGTTGCCCAAGCTACTTTTTCCCCTCATCACCCACGAAGGACAACTGCGGGATGCCATGGTCCTGTTGACGGTTGAACTGACGCCACTTTCCAGTTCCCCCAAGAGCAACTGGAAGGAGATCTGCCGGCAGTCTCTCGAGACCCTTCGCCGCTGCGTGTATCTCGACAAAGACCTGGTTCTTCCAGTGATGGGAATTGTCGGAACCAGCGAGACTTTTTTTGTAGCCGCATGCACCGATGTGGAGCGGGCCCCGATCATGATAACTCGCATTCGCGGACAACTGGAGGCAGGCGCAGGCTTCAAAGCGGCGGGCGCCCTGAAAATATCGGCGACGGCCGTGCCGCTGCCCTCCCGCGAGGATACGAGGCCACTGGAAGATCGGGTGCAAGCGGTGGCGGACCGGATTACGGAAATGGCGATGAAGACGCTGGCCTCGAAACCATCTCCTGGAGCTGCGAACGGAGATGTAAGTGCAGCAACAAACCAAGGCGAGGAAAATTAAAACGGACTTATGGAGGACTTAAATGGAAAAACCGAAAATTCTGATTGTCGATGATGATCCCGATCTGAGGCGAGCGCTGAAAATTCGTCTGCGGGCCAACCACTACGATACGGTGCAAGCCTCGGATGGCTATTCCGCCATTTCGGTGGCGCAGAAGGAAAAGCCCAGCTTGATCATTCTCGATCTCGGCCTGCCCGCCGGGGATGGCTTCGTGGTTCTGGAGCGCCTGCAGAATAACGATGCTCTGTCGAGCATTCCGGTGATTGTGCTGACCGCGCGCGACCCGCAGTCGAACGAACACAAGACGCTGCAAGCGGGGGCAACGGCTTTTTTCCAGAAGCCCGCGGACAATAACGAGCTGCTGGACGTGATAAAGGCAACCCTGCCGAATTCCTGGCCGGGGACGGGCGCGCCTTCGTAACGGGACGCCATAAAGGAAAGACACGGGTTTGCGCCGAGGCCGGAAATGCGCATGGTGGCCGTGGAGGCCCGCTCGGACCTTTGGGCGCAGGGTGTGGATCGGGACGGGCGCAAACCCCATCGTCCATGGTTTTGGTTGGACTGGCCATACGTAACCTGCCTTTTTGCTTGCCGTGGTGGCTGACTTGCCGATAGCAATTGATGAGGCTACGCCCAAACCTTGGGATTCTATAAACACTTGCTGTCTCCCGATTTCACGCCCCACGGGTATTGCTACCTTTGGGATCCGGGGATGGTGTGGCTGCACGTCATCTCGGATGGGTTGATCGCGCTTTCGTATTACTGCATTCCCCTTATCCTCATCTACTTCATCCGCAAGAACCGGGATCTCCCTTTCAATCGAATTTTCTGGATGTTCGGGACCTTCATCCTGGCTTGCGGCACGACCCACCTGATGGAGATTTGGAATGTCTGGCATGGCAATTACCTGCTGGCGGGCGTAGTTAAGGGAATCACGGCGCTGGTATCGGTGATCACGGCGGCGATGCTCATACCTCTGGTGCCGAAGGTGATTTCGCTGCCCGGCCGGATACATTTGCAGGAAGTGAATCGCAAACTGGAGGAGGAGGTTTCCGCGCGCAAGTGGGCGGAAGAAATGCGCGGGCACCTGTCAGCGGTGGTCGAGTCATCCGACGATGCCATTATCAGCAAGACCCTGGAAGGGACGATCACGTCATGGAACCGGGGCGCGGAGAGGGTGTTTGGCTATTCGTCGGCGGAGGCTCTGGGGAAATCGATGCGGATGCTCTTGCCGACAGATCACGCAAAGGAGGAGTCCGACATTCTGGCGAGCGTTGGGCGAGGCGAGAGCGTTAACCATTTTGAAACTGTCCGCGTGCGCAAAGATGGCAAGAAGATCGATGTATCGGTGACGATTTCGCCGATTAGGAACAGCAGCGGCGTGATCGTCGGCGCCTCGAAAATTGCGCGCGACATTACCGAACACAAGCACGCTGAACAAGCCCTGAAGAACAGCCTTGCCACCAGCGAGGCTGCTCTGCGAGAATTGGCCGATCAGAAGTTCGCTCTGGATCAGCACGCCATCGTGGCGGTGACCGACGTTCAGGGCACGATCACCTACGTGAACGACAAGTTCTGCGCCATCAGCCAATATTCGCAGGATGAACTGATTGGCCAGAATCACCGCATTCTCAACTCGGGACACCACTCCAAAGAGTTCTTCCAGACGATGTACCACGCCATCGCCAACGGGAAGGTCTGGCACGGCGAGATTAAGAACCGTGCCAAGGACGGCTCAAACTACTGGGTAGATACGACCATCGTCCCGACACTAGGCGCCGACGGAAAACCGCGGCAATACATTGCCATCCGAGCCGACATCACAGAACGAAAGCGGGCCGAGCAAAGGGTGAAGGAAAGCCTTGCAACCAGCGAGGCTGCGTTAAGAGAGCTGGCCGATCAGAAGTTCGCTCTGGATCAGCACGCCATCGTGGCGATAACCGACGTTCAGGGCACGATCACTTACGTCAACGACAAGTTCTGCGCCATCAGTCAGTATTCGAAGGATGAATTGATCGGACAGAATCACCGCATTCTCAACTCCGGCCACCACTCCAAAGAGTTCTTCCAGACGATGTACCACGCTATCGCCAACGGGAAGGTCTGGCACGGCGAGATTAAGAACCGTGCCAAGGACGGTTCAAACTACTGGGTAGATACGACCATCGTCCCGACACTGGGCGCGGAAGGAAAACCACAGCAGTACGTTGCCATCCGAGCGGATATCACGGAGCGCAAGCGGGCGACTGAAGTTCTGGCCGGGCAGGCGATGGAATTGTCGCGCTACGCCGAGGAATTGAGCACTTCGCAGGAAGCGCTGCATACTCAGACACTCATGCTCCAGTCCGTGCTGGACAGCATGGCCGAAGGGCTAGTCGTCGCCGACGAGAAGGGAAAGTTCATCATCTGGAACCCGGCGGCGGAAAAAATTGTCGGCCTGGGCGCGGCGGACGTACCCAGCGAGGAATGGACGAAGCATTATGGGGTCTTCCTGCCCGACACCGTAACCCCTTTCCCATCCGATCAGAACCCCTTGTTACGCGCCATTCACGGAGAGGTGTGCTCGGCCGAGATGTTCTTGCGCAATGCGGCACTCCCCGAGGGCGCTTGGATCGAGGCTAGCGCCAGCCCCCTGAAAAACAAGGACAGCGTGGCGCGCGGCGCAGTAGTCGCTTTCCGTGATATCACGCAGAGAAAAGCAGACGGGCGGGAAATCCAGAAACTCACGGATGAACTCGAGCATAGGGTAGTAGAGCGCACGGCGCAACTGGAAACCGCCAACAAAGAACTGGAAGCTTTCAGTTACTCGGTGTCCCACGATCTGCGGGCGCCGTTGCGGCATATCGGCGGATTTTCCAGGATGTTGGTCGAAGAGTTCGGTTCGACCCTTGATCCGACCGCGCGGCACTACCTCGATCGCATCCAGGCGGGAACACAGAAGATGGGCATGCTGGTGGATGAGTTGTTAGCTCTGGCGCGGGTGGGGCGGCAAGCACTCAATCGGCAGCCGAGCCGGTTGACCTCGGTGGTCGAAGAGGTCGTAGCCATTCTCCAACCAGACACCGAAGGGCGGCAGGTGCAATGGGTAGTCGCCGATTTGCCGGTGGTTGAGTGTGATCCAGTTTTGGTTAAGCAGGTTTTTCAGAATTTGCTGGCCAATGCGCTCAAGTTCACTCGTCCCCACGCCGATGGAAATGCACTGGCACAGGCGCCCGCGCCTCGACCGCGCACGATCATCGAGGTCACTTACAAAGAAGAAGATGGGCGGACGGTCTTCATCGTCAGGGACAACGGCATTGGCTTCAATATGAAGTATGTGGACAAATTGTTCGGAGTCTTCCAGCGCTTGCATCGCGCGGAGGACTTTGAAGGTACCGGCATCGGCTTGGCTACGGTGCAACGCATCGTGCAAAAACATGGCGGCCGGGTGTGGGCGGAGGCGGAAGTGGGTAAGGGTGCGACATTCTATTTCACGCTGGCTGCGGCAAAACAAGTGGAATCAAAGAGCGACGGAGCTACGGCTGGAGGCCAATCATGAACTCAGGGGAACTGGACATACTGTTGGTGGAGGACAATCAGGACGATATGGATCTTGCTTTGCACGCGCTGAAGCGGGGAAAGCTGGCGAACAACATTTTCGTCGCGCGTGATGGCGAGGAAGCGCTGGACTTTCTCTTTTGTCGCGGGAGGTTCGGCCATCGATCGTTTGATCATCCACCTAAACTGGTGCTGCTCGATTTGAAACTGCCCAAAGTGGACGGCATGGAAGTGTTGAAGCAAATCAAGGGTGACGCTCGGACCAAGACTATTCCCGTCGTCATTATGACTTCCTCGAAAGAAGAGCGCGATTTGGTGGCGGGTTACAACCTGGGGGCAAACAGCTACATCCAGAAACCAGTCGACTTTGACCAGTTCCGGGAGACGGTCAAGACCGTCGGGCTTTACTGGCTGGTCACTAATCAGCCGGTTCCGGCCAATGGGGCTCGGGAAGTGGCGGTGCGGCGCTGAGTTGAGGTTAAACCAAGCCCTGCCGAGCTTGGCTCGGCGCCTGGAGGGGGCGTCCGGGCCTGCGCGGGTTTTGGGACCAGAACCATCGTAACTCCCGATTTGATGATCCGCAGGAAGGCGCGTGTCGGCGTGCTATACTGGCGTTACGCTTAATACCGCGGTTGTATGGTGCGATGGCTCTGGTGCATTATTTGATCTGAGAACTCCCGCCTTCAGTTTCCCCTCCGTAAGTCTTCAGCGTAATCAAAACATAAGACTGGCAATGCTGGTCGATGTGCCCACCAGAAATTCGTGTGCGCACCGAGGCCGCTTACTCCAGAGAAAGCAAAATGCAGAATTTTTCAGAACTTTCGATTTCCCCTTACGTCAAAGATCGTTTGTCGCTCGGTGGCTTTTCCATTCCCACTCCGGTTCAAGCGGCAGCAATCCCGGAAGCGCTTGCCGGCAAGGACGTCCTCGCTACGGCACAGACCGGTACCGGTAAGACGCTGGCCTTCCTGATTCCGATCATGGAACAACTGCTCAAGCAAAACACGCCAGGCATTGCAGCACTGGTGCTGGTTCCGACGCGTGAGTTGGCGATGCAGGTCGCGGAGCAATACGATGCCCTGCGCGGCAAGCAACTTTCGCCTGCGGCACTGGTGGTTGGAGGCCTGTCCGAAGGACAGCAACTTCGCGCCATTCGCAATGGAGCTCGTGTGGTGGTCGCTACTCCGGGCCGCCTCGAAGATTTCCTGGATCGCAGACTGGTTAATTTCCGTGGGCTGCGCGTGCTGGTACTCGACGAAGCAGACCGCATGCTGGACATGGGATTTCTTCCCGCGATTCAAAGGATTGCGGCTATCCTGCCCAAAGATCGCCAGACCATGTGTTTTTCGGCCACGCTCGAAGCTTCGGTGGTCCACCTGGTAAACGACTACATGAGAAACCCCGTGCGCGTCGCGCTCGGTTCCACACTGAAGCCATCCGAGAACGTACGGGTACAAGCGTTCGAAGTGGATGCGGACCGCAAACAGGAAGTGCTGCACCGCCTGCTAGCGAAAGAGACTGGCCGCTGCCTGGTGTTCGCGCGGACCAAGCGCGGAACTGAAAGGCTGGCCAAGAATCTGAATCGCGAAGGATTCGCCGCGGCCATGATCCATGGCGACCGCTCACAATCCCAGCGAACTGCGGCGCTTGCCGGATTTCAGCAGGGGCGATATCGCATCCTGGTCGCGACCGATCTGGCTTCGCGGGGCATTCACGTGCAAGACATCGCGCACGTCATTAACTACGATTTACCCGAAGTGGCAGAAAACTTTATCCATCGGGTTGGACGCACCGGCCGGGCGGGCGGGCACGGCGTTGCTTCTACCCTCTTCGGTCGAGATCAGCGGTCGGAGTTGTACCAACTGGAGCGCACGCTTGGAATTCGCATGGAGAGAATGAGTTCCAACGGCGACCGAGCGGATAAAATTCCATCTCGGAATCAGGGTGCGCCGCGAAGTAATCGCAGCCAATCCGATTCCGTTGAATCCCTTCCCAAGCCCCGAATGGCTCGGCTGCCGGGCGAGGTTCTGCAAGTGCAAATGCAGAGCTAATCTAGGCGACAGCCCCGCAAGGGGCCGCCTTCAACTGTTCCGTGAGTTGCGCAACAGTCACGAGGCGAGCAAAACGGCGGCGCAGGGCATACTCAGTGCGCTCGCGGATGGCGGCGACGTCCAATTCCTCGCCCGGGCGATCCCAGTTCGGAATCGGAAAAGTCATAGTCGCTTCGGTGACGAAGTCCACCGCGTATCCGAGATCGGCCGCAACCCGGGCGGTGGTTTCGCAGCATTGCTCCATCTGGATGCCGGCAATGGCAACTCGGCGCACTCCCTTTTCCAGCAGGTAAGGTTGCAGCGGAGTGCTGGTGAAACAATTGCGAGTGTTCTTGATGAAGACGGGTTCGCCGCCGCGTGGCTGGATGAAGTCCATCAGCTTGAAAAAAGGGCTGTCCGTGGCAAAACCTTCGTCGCTGTCGGTATGAAGAAAGAATACGACCGGCAAGTTCGCGGCTCGGTGGGTTGCGATCAGCGCAGCCACATTTTTTTCAAAGTCAGGATTGTTGCGGCGCTCCCAGCGTGGCGTGACTTTAAAAGAATCCTGAGCGTCGACAACGAGCAGCGCAGATTGCGTAATTGGTACCTGGGTGGAATCCAGCATGAACCCTCCTCAACTATGCTACGCCGTGCATCGACCGTCGATAGGGAGAATCAACGCGATGCAAGCAATTGCAGGGCGAGCTTGGCCTCTGGATTCCGATGAGCGGCCGCTTTGCGCAGCCACTTTTCGGATTCGTGCAGATCGGCGGATACGCCATCGCCGTCCCAGTAGCGGAGTCCGAGATTGTATTGAGCGGCGGCGTTGCCTGCTTCGGCTGCCATTGTCACCCACCGTGCCGCTTCCACGCAGTTCTGGCGAACGTAGCGTCCCACTTCGTAGGCCATCCCTAAAGTAAAAGCCGCAGAGTCGTCTCCGTACTTGGCCTGCCGTCGCAGGCCGTTAATCTCATAGCTGCTTAATTGCTCGACGACGGACGAAGTAGCCAAGTCGGTGATTTGCTCGTGGCTGGATGCAAGCGAGCGAAACGGGGCGGGACGCCGGGATTCGGTGCTTTCGATCCTTTTGGCGGGCTGGGACGCGGCTCGGGTTGACATGATCGGCTTCGGCGGGTTGGTCGTGACTGCGGCCTCCGCAGTAGAAGGACTCGGTGTCTGTACGCCATGAAAGGGCTCATGCAGCCAGGTTTCGAGGAGGAGCAAATTGGCGATTACGGCCAGCAGCCAGACAGGGGTTGCAATGGCTACCGCGCGGAGCGATCGCAGAGTGAAATTGACGCGGAACCGCGACTCATGGTGGGTAAAAGTGTTCTGCACACGCTTGAGAGCGGTTCCGAGATTCAATGACGATCTTCGCAACGCAGGCTCAACGTAAGCACCGCGAAGGTTCTTGAGCGCGGTTTGAACATGGACCGGGGTTGCAACGACCACAGCGCGAAGCGACCGCAGGCTCGAATTGCCGCGGAACGTAGCTCGATAGCGAATGACAGCGTCCCGAAGACGGTTGCGGGTGGTTTCGAGATTGAAAGAAGACGGGTGCGACTGCGGCCTTTTGTTAACCGATGGCTTTTGCCAGACGGCGGAAGGTTTGGCGGGCGGGGTAACGGCTGGAGGCAATGCCGGGAGGCTCGGAATGAATTCGACCCTCGTTGATTCGACCGGCGCTAGTTCGACTGGCGTTAATTCAACTGGCGTTACTTTGGCCTGAGCGGGTTGGACATGCGCCGGTTCAACCGGCGACAGTTTACTCGCGAGGTTGGGCGAAAGCGAGACTAAACGCCTCACGGTGGCGTCCAGGTCCAACATGCCGGTCTCGATTGCCTCTTGAGTCTTGAAAAGTTCGGCAAGGGCCTCATCCTCAGCAGAACGAGCGCCGACCACGGCAGGTTTGCTGTCGGCCATCGTCACGATCGGCGGAGGTTGAACCACCGTTTCGATGATCTCGGGCGAGCCCAAGCTTACTGTCTCGATTCTGTTTCGCAGTACGACGGGTTCTGCGATTTCGTCGCGATCGACCTGGGGATGCAGTTGATCGTGCAGACACTGGAGAACCCAGGCAGCTTCCAACAATCTCTCTAAGGAGGGATCATCGAGCGTGAGATGCTGGTTCGTTCCAGAGCTCGCTGGCGAAGCCATGGGGGAGGGACCTCTCACAAAAACGTATTCTTGCCGGGTGGGAATCCTCGAAGCCGCACCCATCCCGCGATGATACACCGTTTTTGTCATTATTAACCCTCGAATTAGCTGTCAGTAGGCTCGGGCGCGGGTCAACCCGCCAGTTGGCAGATCGCTGGAGCTGCGAGTCTTTACATACCAGTTGTCCATCACGATCGCAGGCAACCAGCAATGAAAACCGTGTGTTGCGGTATTCTCTTAAAGTGCATTGTTCTTCCCCTCCCCGGGACCGGGCGCTGGTTCAGATTGTGGATTCCGCGCTCGCCGATGCCGCCCGTCGAAGCGGCGAGTGGCTGGTCTGTCGTCCCGGTTGCACGCAATGCTGCATCGGCGTATTTCCCATCAATCAGCTCGATGTTGTCCGGCTCCGTGAAGGACTTGCGAGTCTGGCGGAGTCCGCTCCAGAGCGTGCGGACCGCGTTCGCCAACGCGCTCGGGGGGCGGTTTCCCGGCTATCAAAGGAGTTTCCCGGTGATCCAGCTACCGGCTTGCTGGATGAAGGCGACGAAGCGGAACAACGCTTTGCGGAGTTCGCGAACGAAGAGCCTTGCCCGGCGCTCGATCCGGAGACCGGACTTTGCGAGCTTTATGAAGCGCGTCCGATAACCTGTCGGGTTTTTGGCCCGCCCGTCCGTTCTGAGGATGGCCTTGGGGTTTGCGAACTTTGTTTTCAGGGCGCGACTGACGCAGAAATTGCTGCGTGCGAAATGAATCCGGACCCAGATGATCTGGAATCTGACCTGATTGCGGAACTCGAAAAAGCTACGGGC
>DATHPO010000362.1:0-12486 GCA_035483835.1 Terriglobales bacterium | reverse complement strand
CCGTACGATGGTCTGCCATAGGAAGGCGCGCTATATCCGCGATACCCGCCAGAGTTGCCGTACGCGCTGCCGCTGTACGAGCGGGCCGAGTAGCTTCCGCGGCTCTGCGGAGCGGAATAGCTGCGCGGCGCAGGTGCGATTTGTCCCGTAGGACGTGGCGCGCTGTTGGGCGTGCCTCGTCCGAAGTACGGAATTGAGTACGAACGTGACGCTGACGCACTCGGGTAGGTGTTGTGCGCGGTGGTCGTCGTAGTCGGACGAGGCACCGACCGCATCGGCGAAGTGGAAGGCATTCCTCCAGTCCTCGCGGTTGCACCGGTCGCAGGTTCCGACAGCGATCGTGCCCCGCTCTGTGGCGGACGTGGTACGTTGTGGTTGAACGCTGTTTGGGCCGGCTGTGCAGGAGTGTTGCGGCCAGCCATCGTCGGGCTGCTCACCCCGTGATTCGACATCGGAGCAGTGCTCCCCAAGCTCTGCGGGGGACGCGGCACGAAGCGTCCAGCGGGCGCAGGCATGGACCTTGCGCTGGTCGATGGCCCCTCAGGCGCCCGACTCGGCGATGGGGTTGCGGTGTTGTGAGCGGGCGCAGTCTGCATCGTGCTCGGTCTCGCGGAGCTTGCCGGCGGAGTCATTCTGCTAACCGTCGGCCGTGATGCTACTGCAGCAGATGGTCTTGCGGCAGGCACACCCGCTTTTGGTCCAAGCATGTTCTCGCGCGTTGGCGAGACATTTGGCCGGCTGATGCTGGCACTGGACAGGTTTCGCAAAGCGCTGGGCGAAGTCCTGGCCGCGTTTGCCGCAACCGGCAATCCGCGCTCAAGAGTATTTCGGGGAACTGCCGTCAGACCACCAGTGGTGGCATAACGCGGCATCCCAACGCCGTTCCTTCCGTAAAGCCCAGCGCCGTTTCGGTTATTGTAATAGTTGTTCGTGATGTTGTTGATATTGGTGATGTGCGTGTTACTGATGTTCACGTTGCGGAAATAGCCGCGGCCTGCGTGATACCACGGAAAGAATGGCTCGCCAAAACCCAGCGGGCACCAGCCAAATCCACCGCCGAATCCAAAGCCAATGCCAAAGCCGGGGCCACCAAACCAGGCCACGAGCGCAGGCGCGTAATAAGGCCGCGCATAGTACGGTCCAGGCGCCCAGCCCCAATAGCCGCCAAACGATACCCAGCGTCCGTAGTGGAAGGGAGCGAATCCCCACGGCGCAGCGTCTACCCAAGTCCATCCCCAGGGATTCTGCCAGATCCACTGTCCGTTACTATAAGGTGCCCAACCGGGCGTCACCGCAGTGGGAACCCAAACCGGTCCGTAGTCCGGGGTTTGACGCCAGGCTCCGTACTCGTCGAGATCTCCGGCTCCAACTACGCCCGGAGCAACGTAGCGCGCAGAGACGGAATTGTCTTCACGCTTGTCGCGAACCTGGCACCAATCGTCGAAGCCATCTTTTCTCGGGGCATCGCTGATTTGGTGCGCCAAAGAATTTCCATTGGTGAAGCGGGCTTGCTGGCCTTCGTGCAGACGAACGGCAGGACCTTGTCCACTCGCTTCGCCTTCGCCCTTCCAAACTGTCACTACGGTCGAGTCTCCGGCGGGGTCGACGTCGAAGCGGTAGTCTCCGGACTTGGTCACGGTGAAGGCCTGATTCGGGGTGTCGATTTCGTAGACTTCTCCGCCATAAAGTTTATGGACGTGCACGTTCAAAGTGCCCTGGTGCAATTGCACCTGCACCGCGTCATTGGTGACGTTGGTCAGAGTCAAACTGGTTTCGGAACTGATTCGCATCACGCCCGTGCCCAGATTTAACTCGGCGCGAGAATCTTTATCGGCCCAGACGTTGTCGCCGATGGTCAGAGGACGGTTCAGCGAACCTTCGACCCAATCGCCGGTCCCTTGTGGTTGAATGGAAACTGATCCAGTCATGTATCCCAAACGAGCTGCGCGGCCCGGAGGATCGACTTGCTGCCCTCCGGTGGAAGGCATGGTCTGACCTGCGGGAGGAGGTGGCACTTGCTGCGCAGGATAGGTTGACTGGTCACTTCCCGAAGCCGTTGGCTGGTCGGCTGGAGATTGAGGTGCTTGATCCGACGGGTAAGCCGATTGCTGATCCGGAGGCGGAGGCGCCTCCTGGCCTGCCGCTGAAATCGTTACCGCGGTCGCGGCTAACAGTGCTGCGAAAAAGCTGATTCGAAGTAAGCTCCCGAGATTTTTCATGACCCGACTCCCCCGGAACACCGCCAGCTGCTGCCGTGTTCCTTCAGCCACTTATGCCAGCCCTGCTGAAACCGGGGCGGAGGTGACTGAGTACCGCTGCCTCTATCGGTTAGAACACCGGTTTGGAGGAAGAGTTGCAGGAAACGTTACCGAAGTGCAATACGGGGCGATGTCCCATAAGTTTATTTTGCACCGGTTTGGTCCGGGGAGACACTGTTTACTTTTTCGTCAGGGGGACCCCCTCCCCCTGATCTTTTGGAATCATGGGATTAGGGGGACACTACCCTCAAGATCTTTGAGTTAGAAGGACTTATATGCAAAATCTTCCGGACAAAGGAGTTAGCGGCTCGAGTCATTATCTATAGGCTGACCGTACAGTTACAGGATTAACTGAAAGTGTGCGCGAGAGTCAAGCGGAAAAGCGGGAGACGGTGAGATAGATCGAGGTGCATTTCCCATTTCGGAAGCGCCCGTTCCGTCAGTTGAATGCCCACCTCGCCTGAAGGATAGCCAGCAGAAATCGTCACCAGCCCAGGATGCCCCGTGCACCCTGGGCCGCACGTTCGGCTGAAATGACGGGTCAATTTCAAACAACCGGAGATCAATGAAGTAAGCATGCCGTCAGACCCAGAACTCGTAGATGGGTGTAATCGGATATAACGACAATCGGGCACACAAAGGGGCCGCGCGAGCAGGCTTGTCGGAGCTAGTAGGTGTGTGATTCAGAGGACCAGGACTGTCCGCTTCGAATACCGTTGTCGGCTGCGCAAGGTGTGACATACAATTTACGGTCTCCGCAAGCTTTCGACTTATGGCGACAAAACCCAAAGTTATTGAGGAGCCAGTAGATTTCTCGTTGGTGCTGGGAGGTCCAACTTTCCAGCTGCTTCGGAAAGCACATCTTGAAGGCGATCACCTCGAACTCTTGTTTCGACGCCTGGTTGTTATCACGCTGTTCGCGTGGATGCCACTATTGCTCCTCGCTACCTTCGGTTCCCTCACTGGCAGCGCGGGTCTGTTTTCCTTCTTTCACGACTTGGAAGTGCACGTTCGGTTCTTAATAGCCCTTCCGATTCTGATCACGGCTGAGGTGATCGTCCATTCGCGGCTACGTCCAGTCGCGCGCCGCTTCGTTGAGCGCCGCATCATCCTCCAGGAGGACCTTCCCCGCTTCTACCGCGCTATTGAGTGGGCGATCCGTCTGCGAAATTCTATTCCCTTAGAGCTTGGGCTGTTGGCTGTTGTTTACATCTTTGGGCTGTGGGTTTGGAATAGTCGCTTCGGGATCGATGCAGCTACCTGGTACGCCATGCCCGGCGGACGCTGGCACCTGACTCCCGCCGGTATCTGGTATGTGTTCGTAAGCATTCCTCTCCTGCAATTCATTCTCCTGCGCTGGTACCTGAGGTTCTTCATTTGGTATGGGTTCCTCTGGCAGGTGTCGAGAATGCCGCTAAACCTCATTTCGACTCATCCGGACCGGGCCGGGGGCATCGGGTTTATCGGAGGCAGTGTCTATGCGTTCGGCCCTATCGTATTCGCTCAAGGCGTGATGCTCGCAGGTTTGATTGCGAGTCGCGTCCTTTATCACGGTGAAAGCTTAATGTCATTCAAGTTAAATGCAGGCGGTTTTGTAGCTTTTTTCTTGTGTGCGATTCTCGGACCCCTTTTCATGTTCACTCCTAAGATGGCCACTGCAAAAAGAAAGGGATCGGCCGAGTACGGCTTGCTGGCCTCGCGATATGTCGAGGGTTTCCAGCAGAAGTGGGTTACGGGAAACACTGACGGTTCCGGAGAACTCCTCGGGACGGGCGATATTCAGTCTCTTGCGGACCTTGGCAACAGTTACGCCGTGGTGCGGGAAATGCGCATAGCCCCCTTCGGACTGCAGGACATCACCCGTCTGGCTGCTGTGACCGCAGCCCCGATGCTGCCTCTCTTACTGACGGTCTGGACGCCGGAGGAAGTCATCATGCGCGTCCTCAAGGTCGTCTTTTGAAGTGATACAGAAAACGTTGTGGGTTCTCTGATCAAGGATCAACTAGTGATCCGAAGCAATGCGCTATTCGCTGGGCTGCTCTTCTCAGTTTGTGGCTGGGCACAGACATACGAGCCCAAACCGCAGCCTCACAACCCTGCGCCCAGGTCGGTGGGCTCCGATGCCGAGTCCTGGCAATACTCACTCACTTTGGACGGCTATCTCCCTGCCAGCGGAGAAGCCTACGCAACACCCACTTTCACCGCGGACCACAAGTGGTTGCATCTCGAAGCTCGCTATAACAATGAGAACTTGCGTACCGGGTCGCTCTGGGTAGGCTACAACTTCGCATGGGGCGAGAAGTGGCAATTCGAGGTCACACCTATGATTGGCGGAGTCTTTGGTCGCACCAACGGCATTGCCCCAGGATGCGAGGCTTCGCTTACCTGGAAGAAGCTGAATTTTTCTCTCGACAATGAGTATGTCTTCGACGCCACATCAAAATCCGCCAACTTCTATTACGCTTGGCCGCAAGTCACCTACCAGGTGCTGAACTGGCTGCGAGTGGGAGCCGTCGCGCAACACACCAAGTACTACCAAATGGAAACTACCATCGAGCGCGGTTTTCTCGTCGGCTTCGACTATAAGCGGTACCAGTTCACCACCTACGTACTAAACCCTGGGGTTAGCGGCCAGTTCGTGCAATTGGAAGTCGGCGTCAACTTCTGAGTTCTTGCCTCGATGCCCAATTTCACTCGTTCATACTCCTTCGCATGAATGGTGCGAATCCACGAGAAGTCGTTTTTCAGGCGACCGCCGTGGACAACAACCAGCACCACTATGCGATTCAGAAAGCGCCAGACGGATTGTTCTATGTGTGGAAAGGCAACTATCCGAATGCCGATGCAAATAAGGAACTTGAGAAGTTAACACTCACCGCTGACGAGTTAAGAGCGAAATTTGCATCGGGTGAGTGGAGACTGCTCAAGGGGTAGCATACCTGAGTGACTTCTTGATTTACGCGCGACCGCCCCAAGGCAACTGTTGCAACCAGGCCATGGCGCAAGCTTGCGCCCTCTGTTCGCCACCTCAGCGGGGGCGAGCGTTCACCTTTGGGGTTATGAGTGAAATCGCGATTGATCGCTGGTTGAGACGATTGTCTAGCAATTGGCGACTTGGATTACTTCCTGTTTGCCGACCAACCGGGAGTTATGCGGTTGCTTTACCGCTTACCACAGCCAAACAGCTTGGAGCGGACGATCTCAACCGGCAGCCTTAATCAGGTCGCTCAGCTTGTCCAAGTCCCGGGCGCTCGTGTCGCCGATCACGAAATAGCGAAGGCCGTTGTGGCGCCAGGTCCGAACTTCAAAGGAAAGGGCGGTCCGCACAGCATCGCTCTCGCGTGTCTCTCTGAGTCCGCGCTCCTGGAAAATAAAGACTGACATCTGATGCTGCCGGACGCGAAAAATGAGTTCCGCGCCCGGCGACTGGCTGACGTAGCTGACCTTTCCGCCGACCAGAACGAAAGGTGAACCCTGCAGCTCGGGCAGGTTAAAGGTGAAGGGAATCTTGCCTTCAAACCACGGCTTCACAGTATGACGGTCCGTCGAGACGACATCAACCGGATTGGCGCTAGTGAGTGTGGCCACGTGCTGGTCCACCAGTTCGCTCAGCAGTTGCTGTTCGCTCCGGCGGTCATGTTGAACACTAAGAAAAAGAGTACCGGCGGCCAGCAGCGCGGCGGCGGCAGTCAGAAAAACTGGTAGCCAATGCCGCCGCCACGGGGGCGGCTCCGGCGCCGCGATGCTCTTTTGAATTCGCGCACGCAAGGCAGGATCCGGCGTGAACCTCTGGCCGGCAGCCTTGACCGCTAGCTTCTGTTGAACTTTCGCCAGGCCGTGAGCGGCGCAGGTGGCACATCCGCGCAAATGTTCATTTAACGCGCGCGCCTCGTCGGCAGGGAGTTCCCCATCGAAGTAGGCATCAAGTTTTTCAGTCCAAGCCTTGCAAGCCATGATTCCCGTAACCTTGCTCAATGCTCTCGTAATTCTTGCACGGTATCCCGTAAAGCCCGGCGGGCGCGCGACAAACGCGACATCACGGTGCCCATCGGAATGGCAAGGGTTGCAGAGATTTCCTGATACGACATTTCTTCAAATTCGCAGAGCAGCAGCACCTCACGATAAGGCACGGGCAACCGGCCCAGAGCATCCTGTACAAGCTGCTGATCCGAACGTTGCAGCAGAACGCTCTCTGGCGTGTCGTTGGTGGCGGGAAGGATTTGTGGGTCGCTTTCCGACTCCAGCGGCACCGTCGCGGTGGACTTCAGGCCAGTGCGGGAGGTCAGGAACGTATTCCGCAGAATCTGGTAGATCCAGGCGCGAAAGTTGGTGCCGGGCTGGAACGAGCGGAATCCCTTGAGCGCCTTGGCGTAGGTTTCCTGCACCAGGTCTTCGGCCTCCTCCCGATCCTGCGTCAGCCAGTGGGCAAAGTTATAAAGCCGCTCAAAGAGAGGCAGGGCCAACTCCTCGAACGATCCCGATAACGAGCGCTCTTCTGACACGCACACAAGGGTAAACCGGCGAACACGCGTTTTATTCCCGGGGCGCAAAAATAAATCCATGGAATAAAAGCGTGTGTCCTCGGTTCTGCACGGTGAAACCAGGGGAACATATGATGCAGAAAAACCGTGATTCAATTCTGTTCGACCAGAACCACGACGGAATCGATCGCCGGGGATTCCTGAAATGCATGGCCTGGGCCGGCTCGGGGGCACTCTGCGTGCTTGAAGGCGGAGTGCTGAAGTCCTTCGGCCTCGACGATCGCGCGCACATGGCAAAGGCCGCCCGGGGCGAGCTCAGTTTTGTTCAGATCAGCGATAGCCACATGGGATTCAACAAGCCCGCCAACTCCGACGTGGTCGCGACGCTGAAAGCTGCGGTCGCCAAAATCAACGCGCTGCCCGTGCGTCCTGAATTCATTCTGCACACCGGCGACATTACCCATTTGTCGAAGGCGGAGGAGTTCGACACCGTCGACCAGATTCTTCAATCCGCGTCGGTCAAGGATGTGTTTTTCGTTCCGGGTGAGCACTACGTTGGAAGATGACGGCAAGCAGTACCGCGAGCGCTACGGCAAGAAGACGAAGGGCGCTGGTTGGTACAGCTTTGATAAGACGGGCGTGCACTTCATTGGACTCGTCAACGTGATGAACCTGAAGGCTGGAGGCATGGGTTCGCTCGGAACGGAGCAACTGGAGTGGCTGGAAGACGATGTTAGACATCTCTCCAAGAGCACACCCGTGGTTGTGTTCGCGCACATGCCGCTATGGAACATCTACCCTGAGTGGGGATGGGGCACCGACGACAGTGCGCAGGCGCTTTCCTACCTGAAGCGCTTCGGTTCGGTGACTGTTTTGAACGGACACATTCATCAAACCATGCAGAAGGTGGAAGGCAATGTCACCTTCCACACGGCTACTTCGACTGCCTTCCCACAGCCCCATCCGGGAGCAGCACCCTCACCGGGCCCGATGAAGGTACCTGCGGAACAGTTGAGAAGTCTGCTGGGAGTGACCGATGTGAACTATCTACGCAAGCGTCACGCCCTCGCGTTGATCGATTCCACGCTGGAGTAGCCGGTCATCGAATACCCCAAGAACATTCACGGGCTTTACAAGGAAGAAGCAATGAAAAAAAGTAGATGGACTCTATGTCTCGCAGCGTCAGTGATAGTGGCTTTGGCAGCACTCCCTACAATACAGAAGTCGGTGGCCGCAGGCCCGCCCAGCGCTGAAGTCAAGATCGATAACTTCAGCTTCACGCCGCCAACGCTCAGCGTGAAAGCGGGAACCCAGATTACCTGGACGAATGCCGATGACATTCCCCATACCGTGGTCAGTGACGACCAAAGCTTTAAGTCCAAAGTGCTCGACACCGACGAGAAATTCACCTTCACCGCCAGCAAGCCCGGCACGTACTCGTACTTCTGTTCGATTCATCCGAAGATGACCGGCAAAGTGGTTGTTGAGTGAGCGGCTTCGTGAATCCCTTTGATCCCAAGTCAGCGCTGCTCGCGAAGCATGCGCAACATGTCGTTCTAGTTCACTTTCCGATTGCGCTTTTTCTGACGGGAGTCGCTTTCGACTTCGCGGCCCGCTGGACGAGGAAAGCAACTCTGGCGGCAACGGCACGTCTCAACATACTGGCCGCGGCTGTCTTTGTGTTGCCCACGCTCGTGACCGGCATCGTGGCGTGGCAGTGGCAAGTCGAGGCAAAGAAGCTCAAGGGACTGTTGCTGCTCCATCTCGCCCTGGGATGCACCTCCGGTCTTCTGATTTGTCTGGTGGCGTGGATCCATTTTCGGCGGCGAACCGCCTCAGTTTCTGTAATTCCGGGGAACTACCTCTCCCTGGAACTCCTGACCGCCGTGGTGGTTGCCATTACCGCTCACATCGGCGGTTTTCTGAGTGGTGTCAACAGTCCTGGTTAGCGCGCTGGACTGCTGGTGGTTACCTCCTCGACGAGATCGTTCCCGAATTACCAGTAGACCGGAAGTAACTGACTAAGCCAGGCGATTGGAATCCCGATCAACAGGCCGCAAAGATAATAGCAAGATTGGTTTGGCCGCGTGCACGGCTTGACGATTGTAAGCGACGACTGACGAAACCACGCCGTTACACTCAGCCCCCAACGAGCGTTATGTTGATATTGCGCCAACCACCGCGTAGCTTCCGGAGTGCCACTATTCGCACTAATTCGAAGAACCATGGCAGACGAATCTGTTCGACCTGGGTTGGAATTTCCGTCAGATGAGTCGGTTCGGGCTCGCTGACTACTCTTACCTGAGCGGGGCCTTGCGTTGCAGTTCGTCGATGAAGTTTTCGAGGAAAATGACGTGGCCGGAGTTCTGTTGGGTTGCGCCCCCGGCGTAAGTGGCCGCGAGAAGCCGCTTCCCGTCGGGCGCAACGTCGTACTGAATAGCCCCAGTGGAGGCGGAGAGCGCGGCCAAGCTTACCTCTGACCAGACGCGCGGTTTTTCGGCCGCGAACGAGCCGCCCTGGGCCGAGTAATTCGCAACCATGATCCGACCGTTCGCGAGGTCATAGAAAAACAGCTCTCGTCCGTTGCGACAGAAGATGGGAGCGATTCCACCGGTGCTGGAGATTTGCCAGCGGCCGCCTTTGTCGGAAAACGCGCGCACATAAACCTGGAAATTTCCCGACTCGTTGGAGGCGTAGGCGAGCCAGCGGCCGTCAGAGGAGAAGCTTGCATCCCGCTCTGCAAAAGGGGTTTGCAGGAACAACTCAGGTGTTCCTGCTTTCAGCCCATCTCCGTCGCGTTCGATGGCAACCGTCCAAATATCGAAGCCTTGTGACCCATCCTGATGAAATGCCAGCCGTTTGTCATCGGGCGAGAAAGAGGTGGGGAATTGAGTGTCCTTGCTCTGCGTCAGAGGTTCGGCTTTGCCACCGCCGTCCGCTCTCGTCCACGACATCCCCTGAGCATTGCTATAGACAACGTATTTGCCATCGGGGGTCCACAGTGGTCGATAGTCCGATCTGCTGGTCAAGCGGGTTAGCGTGTCGCGCTGAAGGTCATAGATCCAAATGCCGATATTGGTCGAATCAGCCCCGTCCACAGCCAAGCGCTGTCCGTCGGGTGAAAGGTGCGCATTCTGGAAAAGCCCAGGCTTATCCATCAAAGGCTGGGTCTTGCCATCCGGCATCAGCCATTGGATCGCCAAGCGCGTGGCATCGCTCTCGCTGCTTCGGTACACCAGCGTCCCATTGCGCGCGAAACTTAACTTCGCCGAGCCAAACTGCGGAGAATAAGAAACCTGCTGTAAGGCGGGCACGGGCGCCCCGCTCGTCTCGAGCTTCACCGGATCAAAAGCAACCGCGAAAAGCGTTCCCCGGTTTACGTATGTGAGATATCCCTTGCCGCCGGAGACTCCCACATACTGCCCAAAAGTCCCGCCATGGAGCACAGTTTTGCGCCGGTGATCCGAAAGCGTGACTATGTCGATGTTGGAATCGTCGACGCCCGCATTGGCATTTTGGACGGTAAAGAGAACTGCTTTGCTGCCAGGCAGAACCTGCGGATAGCGATGCGAGCGTTCCTCGCCCTGAAGCTCCGTGATGGCGACAGGGTTGCCGCCGGCCGAGGACACTCGGGACAGCCCAGTGTGGGCGCCGAGGCTCAGGACGATGTTGCCGTCGTCACCCCAATCGCCGCCGGTGTACGAGGCTCCTGAGTTGCACAATACGATCTCGGAACCGCCCTCGACCGAGACTTTTCTCACCTTTCCGTTCGCCGTAAAGCCGATCCACTGGCCATCTGGCGAGAAGAACGGGCTGGTCGCTCCCTGGCCGATGGTAAGGTCGGTGGTGCTCTCTTGATCCAGCCGGCGGGTGAAGAGACGCCCGCGAGAAAGGTAGGCAATGCGCGTTCCGTCGGGGGAGATTATTACGTCCGACCCGCCCACCGCGGTCAAATACACGTCGCGACCCAAATCCACATCCAGCCGCACTAATGGCTTCAGTTCCGCAGGGTGAGTGGAGTAGGCGATCCACGAAGTGACCGCGGCGACGAGGCCGAGCACTCCCGCCACAACCCAAGGCAGCCAGACGCGACGTGCGGTTGACGCAGGTGCGGTAATTCCGTCGCTCGGTGCCTGTGCAATCCACTCCAACTCGGCTTTGAGATCGCGAACGCTTTGCCAGCGGTTTTCGGGATCTTTCTCCAAACAACGTTTGAGGACCCGGTCCAAGGCCGGAGGCGCGACGTTCGCAATGGACGGCGCCGGGCGCTCCATGATGGCGGCGATCACTGTGGCAGGAGAGGAACCATCAAAGGCGCGCTTTCCAGTAAGCATTTCGTAGAGCACCAGGCCGAAGGAGAAAATATCGCTGCGAGCGTCAACCTCCTGGACGGTGCCTTGTGCCTGCAATTGCTCCGGTGACATGTAATAGAGCGTGCCTACGATTTCATTCTTGCCGGTGAGCGCCATCGCAAGTGTGGCGTCGACAGACGGATCGGAGGATTGCCCGGTCTTCGTCGCACCGGACTTCAGCGCGATCCTTGTCGGGGTGATCTTGGCAAGACCGAAGTCCAGCAGCTTGATACCACTCTTCGTGACGAGAATGTTCCCAGGCTTGAGGTCGCGATGGACAATGCCCTTCTGGTGGGCAGCGTCGAGTGCATCGCAAATTTGCGCCGCGTAGTTGAGCGCCTGAGCGACCGGCAAAGGGCCTTGCAGCACAGTGCCTTCGACATACTCCATGACGAGGTAATTCGGGCCAATATCGTGCAACGTGCAAACGTGCGAGTGATTCAGGGAGGCTACGGCGTGCGCTTCGCGTTCGAAGCGTTCGGAGAAATCTTCGTTACAAATCTTGATTGCGACGACGCGATCCAGCCGTGTATCGCGAGCTTTGTAGACTTCTCCCATTCCGCCGGCGCCAATGAGCGCGAGAATTTCATAGGGCCCCAACCGAGTTGCGGGTGCCAGCGGCATTGGAATTCATCAATTGTACCTTCGGGATGTGGATAGCGAGCGGATGGTGATGAGGAGAAAATAGTCCACTGGGAACTGATCCACAGAGACAGTTCCTTGATCGCGATTACTCATGAGCAGAACACGCGCGCGGGGGCTCCCGCGCCCCACACCGATCGGCGGGAACAGATTACCTTCGTCACCGACGAAAACCTGCGTCACTCCTGAGTTCTCTCGACGCTGTGCTAGCTTTTTCTTTGGCCCGACTCGGAATCAAGCGCGGCAGCAGGGTGCTGGCGCTGGAAGTGTATTCAGGGAGCCGGTGGGGGATGCATTGGAAGCAGGGGCGGCGATTCAGCGCGAGATTCACGGCACTAAATTCATCGTTGCCAGTGGCTCGATGCAGCGCTTCATGGCCATGGTTGAGCGTGTGGCGGGGCATACCGAGACTGTCCTGATTACTGGTGAAACCGGCACGGGCAAAGAACTCATCGCTTGCAGCGTTCACGAATTCTCCTACCGGAACGGCAAACCCTGGATCGACATCAACTGCGCGGCTCTGCCCGAGCACCTGGTCGAGAGCGAACTCTTTGGCTACGAAAAAGGAGCCTTCAGCGGCGCCGATACCTCCAAGCCGGGACTTTTCGAACTGGCCGACAAGGGAACGCTCTTCCTGGATGAAATCGGCGAGCTTCCATCTCATATTCAAGTAAAGCTGCTGCGCGTGCTGGACGGAGCTGCGTATTACCGTTTGGGCGGGCATCGCAAGATCACGGTGGATGTGCGGATCGT
>DATHPO010000361.1:0-20499 GCA_035483835.1 Terriglobales bacterium | reverse complement strand
GAGGAGCTGATATTCGTGAGTTGTGCGATCTGCGAAAAACGAAAAGAAAAACGCTTTTGTCCCGCTGTTCACGGACGCATCTGCTCACAGTGTTGTGGTGAGCAACGCGAGGTGACTCTCGATTGTCCCAGCACTTGTGTGTATCTCCAGCAGGCGCGGGAGCATGAAAGGCCGCGTCCCTTGCAGGATTTGGACCAGGCAGCTTTGTTTCCTCAGGTGGAAGTCGGCGAGCAGTTTCTCTACGAGCATGAACACCTGCTCATGGGCCTGAGCTATGCATTGGCAAAGAGCGCGCAGGCCGATCGTGCAATCGCGGACGCCGATCTGATCGCCGCGCTCGCGGCGATGACCAGGAAGCAAGAAACGCTGGTGAACTCTGGCTTGCATTACGAAACTCCAATCGCCAGCCTAAGCCAACAATCGGTGATCGCCGAAATACACAAGATGCTGAAGGAGTATCGGGAGGCGGAGCAAAAGCATCTTGGTTACAGCCGGCTTCACGATTCTGATGTACTGGGCGCGCTCGTCTTTCTTGTACGCATGGGGCACGCTCGCACCTCGGGAAGGCCAAAGTCGCGAGCCTTCGTGGATTTTCTCCAGGCGCAATTCCCCGAGAAACAATCGGCAGTGGCCGCACCGGAAGAGGCCGGGAGCCGAATCATTATTCCCTAAAGTCGAAATCAGCCACGGTCTGCACGGATAAAAGAAAAAGAAGAATAAGAAGTAAAGAGGAAGTCTTTATCCGTGTTCATCCGTGGAATCCGTGGCTAGCTTGCCTTACGCACTTCTGGCCCTGGCGGTAATGCATCTCGTAGTTCTCGAATTGTTTGTTGGAGTACTGGATGAAGCGCATCCGGCGCGATTTCGGCAAGCGGTTCCAATACGAAGCGCCGCTCGTGCATCGCTGGGTGAGGGATTGTCAGGCCGGGATCGTCGACGATCGAGTTGCCAAACAACAGAATGTCGATGTCGATGATGCGAGGGCCCTTTTTTTGCTCTCGTCGCCGCCCTAACTGTTGCTCGATGTCGAGAATGCCGGCGAGCAGCTGTTGCGGGTTTTTCTCTGTATCCAGCGCGGTTGCGCAATTCAGAAACCAGGCCTGCGCGGTAAACTCCACCGGCTCGGTTTCGTAGAAAGACGAGACCGCCACGACCTCACCGAGAGCCCGCAATCGGTCGATGCCAACATTCAAATTTCCCGCCCGGTCGCCAATGTTCGAGCCCAGCGAAAGATAGACAAGTTCGTGCACTCGGATGAGTTTACAGACAAATGATTGGGATCAGGTATCCAGATAAAGACTTGCGCCTCGCAGATTGTCCCGGCACGCTTGAAGTATCTCAGCTGAGGGAAAGGCTGCAATGCTTTCGATTCACGCCAAGATTGATCGTACGCAGCGCTTGCTTCGGCTGCTCGAGGAAGATGCCCCGCTGCTCGCCGTCCGGGTAGCCCAACTCACTCCCGAACGCCAGCAATCGGCAAAAGACTACGCCGCGCAGTTGACCGCTCATGCCCGCGCAGAGCTGGAGAAGTTGATGGCGGAAGGATACTTCTGGGATGCCAACGATCCCACTCCGCAAGCGGCGGACTAGCGGATCTTCGTGGGCGAGGAAAGTCGCTGGTAGTGACGCGCGTCCGTTGTGTGAGAAATTCAGGCGGAGCGCAAATCAGCCCGACGCCTGGCAAGCAGCAACCCGATCCAGCAACTCACCGGCCAGGTGAGCAGCCACGACAACCAGTACCAGTGCGGCCAGCCCTTGCTCCAGTTGGGAATAATCGCGCCGATGCCCATCACTTCCCCAAGGACGAAAAACCAGAGCACATGCAGCGCCGCGCGGCCCGGCGCAAAGCGGGCGCAGAGCCATGCGCAAAGAATCGATACGACGACGAAGGCCGCGGTGCTCGCGACGAGAGCGGGGTCGGAGGGGACACGTCCTTGAACGAAATCACCGGGGAATAAGCGCGAGAGCAACGGATCTGTCGCCAGGACGAGAACAACCGAGAGTAGATAGCTGCCGACGACGACGGCCACGGACTTGAGCATCGGTTACACCTCCGCGTAGGCCATGAGACTTACAACGTTCACGGTGAAATCCGAACCAAGGTGGCGAGACGATCAGGCCAACTGTTCAGCCATTCGCTGGAGAGACGGAGAGACCGAATCGTGCTCGTCGTCGACCGCGGTTTCTTCCCACAGCGTGCGATCACGCAGCAACCGGGAAACTAACGCGGTGTGCATCGCGTGGCCGGCGCGGTCGGCGACGACGTTGCCCAGAATCTGTTTTCCCAAAAGCGCGAGGTCGCCGATCAGGTCCAGCACCTTGTGTCGCACGAATTCATCCTCAAAGCGCAGCGGCGGATTCTCCACGTCGTCTTTCGTCAGCACCACGCAGTTCTCGCGCGACGCCCCGCGGATCAACCCCATATTCCGTAATGTCTTCTCATCCTGGCGGGAACCGAAGGTGCGCGCCGAAGCGATTTGGCGAAGGTAATTGCCGTTGGCAAGCTCCACGCTGAATGTTTCTTTGCCGATCAGCGGGTGCGGAAAATTGATGGTGTAGGAGACGGAATAGTTGTCCGCCGGATAAACCGCGATAAATTTATCGCCTTCTCGCATTTCCAGCGCGTGGAGAATGCGGAGATAGGTCCGAGGGCGCCGCTGCTTTCGGATTCCCACCTGATGGATCAAATCCACAAAAGGGCGGGCACTGCCATCCAGAATGGGCAGCTCCAGATTGTCCAGCTCGACGATGGCATTATCGATGCCAGTTCCGGTGAAGGCCGAGAGCAAATGCTCGGTCGTGGAAATCAGCACGCCCTTTTTCATCAGGCTGGTGGCATAGCTGACCCGCGCAACATTCCGGCTGACGGCTTCGACCTCAAAACCGTCCAGATCCACGCGGCGAAACACAATGCCAGAACCTGCAGCGGCGGGCAGAATCCGCAAATGGACAGGAGCACCGCTGTGCAGACCAACCCCAGCGCACTCCACTGCCCCACGAATTGTTTGCTCGTGTTTCAGCCTTAGTCTCTTATCTGATTGTTAGATGAAGAGATTACCGCCTGCGTCAGAACTCTGGCTGTGGTAATTTGGCCACAGTTCGTGTGTATTTGCCGACCCTTATACGACGGATCCGACCGTAAAGCCAAAACCAACAGCCACTTAGCCTGTGGAAAAGTTAGGCAAGGCCAGGTTAGTTCTTAGATGCAGGTTTGTATGAAAATCATTAGTTCTTAGGTGCACCCTTATTGGGTGCACTTTGGTATGGATCGTAATTTACGTCGGCGGCGAACATTGAATCGCTCACGCCCTTGTTATAGCTCACGGAGTTCAAGAAGCGCTGGCTGGACATATCTCCGTTGTAGAAACGCGTCACGCTGAAGGGAGTCATGACGCCTTGGATCGGGCGGTAGCCGTCAAAGATTTCGTCTTCGACGTTGCGTTGCTTATCGGTCGCATCGCGCCATGAGAAACTTTTCTTTACTGGCAGGTGCGTGCTGGTATCAATGTACAAAGTAACGCTTTGATTCTTCGAGTTCGTGATGCTGACTTGCTCGGTATCTTTCTGCGCGGCGATGGTATGCCCTTCGTAGAACAGAGCGATGCCCGGTTGCGGCAGCCACTTGCGAATCACCCAATCCAGCGAATATTCGCGGCGCCGCAGATAATCGGCTACCGACTTGGGCTCATCGGAGCGCGTGCCTTTGTAAGTTATTTCAAAGCCCTTGTCGCCTCGGTACACATAGACGACGTCCCGCTTCTTCGTAAGTTCGACGCGGTCTTTGTCGGGGAATTTGTAGAAGCGCCAGAATACGACGCCAACGCCTTCCGATTCTCCCAGATGAAAACCGTAGGTGCGGCCTTCCTGGCTTACGTCTTCGATATTGAGGTAGGCGTTTCCACCCAGGGCTTCAATCATCTGATCGAGCAGAGTCTTGGCTTTGCGAGCGTTTTCCTGATCAACCGGAATCCCAGGCACCGACGTTGCCGGAGGCGGATTCGCTTGCCCAAAGGCCAGCGTGATCAAGAAAAAGACGGAGAAACAATACTTCATGCTTCCACCAGTTAGACGCTGAAAATGTCATTGTAGCTGCCCGCATGCCCATTATCCCGCGAGTACTGCCCCGCCGTTCACGTTGAACACCTCACCGGTAATGAAACCCGCTGCCGGCGTACACAGGAACAGAATCGGAGCCGCGATTTCTTCTGGCTTGGCGACTCGTCCCAACGGAATCGTCGCGAAGATCTTGGCGCTACTCTCGGGATCGTTCAATGCAGACGCGGACATATCCGTATCCACCCAGCCGGGCGCGACGCAATTCACATAAATGCAGTCGCTGGCGAGTTCGGTGGAAAGGCCTTTCACCATGCTGATCAGCGCACCCTTGGTCGCAGCGTAATCGCAGTGAAAGGCTTCGCCGCGCTGTCCCGCGGTAGAACTGACCAGCACGATGTGACCTTTGGCGGCACCGGACTTTTGTTGTTTCTTCATCTGGGCGACCGAGTGTTTGGTGAGCGCGAAGACGCTGTCGAGATTAATAGCAACGGTGTTGCGCCATTGTGAATCCTGCATCTGATCGATGGACACGTCTTCGGCAGGCCAGACGCCATGGTTGGCGACCAGGATATCCAGCCGTCCGAAACGTTTCACAGCGCTCGCTACCAGTTGCTGTGCAGTATCCGTTCCGGAAAGATTGCAGGCGACGGCGGCGCAGTTGTCCGGGCCGAGTTCCTTGACCAGTTGATCGGCCTGTTGTTTCGACTTCTCGTAATTGAACAGTACTTTCGCTTCCGCCGCTACGAACGTCCTCACCACGGCCGCACCAATGCCCCGCGACCCGCCGGTAATGAGAGCGACCTTGCCAGAGAGGGAGAGATGCATATGCCCTAGTTTCAGGGTTCAGGTTCCAAGTTGCAAGCTAGAGAGTTCAAAGGAGACAAAAGAATGATAGTTTGCGACTCAGATGGAGATTCAGGTTGGTACGGCTACCGTTTCTTACCTACATTACCAATGCGCGCTTGAATCAAAGCTCTTGGGCTTCAGCTGCCAAAGCTTGATGAGGCACGTTCGGTTTTCAATTGGCGCAGGAGCACCCGCACCAGCATTCCGTCGTAGCGGATGCCGCTTAGCCGCTCCAGTTCCGCCAGTGCCTGTCCGCTGGTCTTGGCTGGCGCAAACGAACGTTCGGTGGTCATATTGACGTAGGCGTCTGCGACTGCCAGAATCCGGGCCCCCATAGGGATCTGTTCTCCTTGAAGACTGCCCGGGTAACCGGTCCCGTCGAAAGATTCGTGATGATGCTCCACCGCTTTTTGCAGCAACTCGCTAGCCGGCAAAGTACCGACGATTTCCCCTCCCACGCGAGCATGCATTTTTACCAGATAAAACTCCTCGTCAGTGAGCGGGCCGGACTTGTTGAGCACGCGCTCGGGGACAAAGATTTTTCCCACATCATGCACCCGAGCGGCGTAGGCGATGTCGTCGACTTCCTCAGGCGACAGGCCCAGAGCTCGTGCCATCAGTTCGGAGTAGCGAGCGACCATTTCACCATGTCCAGCGCCGTTCACTTCGCGCAATTCCGCGGCCCGGGTCAGCGCTTCGATGCCTTCGCGCAGTATCTGCACGCTCTCTTCTTCGTCGTCGGCCTCTTCGCTGCTCAGCTTCCGGAGCGTGCCGAGGAGTTCATCGAGATGCTCGGGGCCGGTGTGCTCGCGATGCAGGAAGCCTTCGATGTAACCGGCGATCAGTTGCCGCTGCAGCGCGCCGTGCTCGCTGCTTTCAGGTTGGTCGGTAAGCGAAACGCGATCACCCCCCGCGTGTTTGGAGACATACATCCCGGCATCCGCCACACGAATGATCTCTTCCGCGGTGAAGCCATGGACGGGAAAGCTGGCCACGCCGAAGCTGCCGGTGATGAGGTGTTCTTGCAGCATAGGGTCGGTCGAAAGCCAGAGCCGCAGACGCTCAGCCAGAGCCTGTGCCTGCTCGACGCCGGTCTCCGGCATGAGGATGATGAACTCGTCGCCGCCGTAGCGCGCTACCACATTCGACTGCCGGCACTTCTGCTCCAGCAGGCGGCCAACGCGGGCCAGCACCAGATCTCCTTCAAGATGTCCCAGGGTGTCGTTGACGTCCTTGAATTTGTCGAGGTCGATCAGCACCACTGAAAACGGACGGCCGGAGCGGGAGGCTCGCTTCCACTCCGAACTGAGAGCTTCCCAGAAAAAGCGGCGTGTCTTGATGCCAGTAAGGCCATCGGTGATGGCGGTTTGTTGCAGCTTCTGAAATACGAACGAATTGTGCAGAGCCGTGGCCAAGAGGTCGGCCAGTGTATTCATGATGAGCACATCTTCGGGAGAGAAAGCATCCTCCTGCCGGCTCTCAACGTTGAGCACACCCAGCAGGGTCTCACCGTAAGTAATCGGGATACACAGCACCGATCTCGAATCCGGCAGCACTCCCTGCAGGTTGTCCTCGCCAGCAGTCTGCACCAGTGCGCTCTCGCCGGTTCGCGCCACCCGGCCCAGGATTCCGACACCGAGGGGGATGCGCATACCCAGAGCCTTGGCAGTGATTCCGGCTTCCGCCTTGATTTCGATATCTTTGCGAACGTAGTCAAAAATGCCGATACCGATGTGATCGAAGCGGAAAGTCTTCTGGATGTGACCGACAATCTCCAGCAGCATTTGCTCGGCGTCTTCGCTGGAGATGGCGGTTTTCGAAATGTTGTTCAGAAAGCCAAACTGACGGGATCGGCGCTGCTCCTCGGCAAACAGCCGTGCATTCTCCACCGCGACGGACACTTGGCCGGCCGCGGTCTGGATCACTTCCAGATCGCGTTGTTCGAAGACGTATTCGCGCTCGGCACTCATCACCGCCATGACTCCAGCCGGCTTTCCGCCCTGCATAATCGGCGCGCCACAGAAGCACTTGGAGGGGCGCGCCGGAACGTAGGTCGTGCCCAGTCGTTCGCGGGCCTTCTCCAGATCGGCGCGGATCAGCAGCGGTTGCCCAGTGCGGAGAATGTACTCGGTCAGGCCATTGTCGACCTTACGCGAACGCTTGGGCAGAACCTGGCCTTTTTCTACTTCGAACTCGAAGCGGATGTGTTCGCCCTCCTGGAACGCTACGTAAAAATCGCGCGTGTCAAAGATCTGCCCCAGCTCTTTGTAAACCGTGCGTAAGATCTCGTCCTGGTCGAGGCGCGAACTGATGGCTTGGCCGATCTGGGTCAGCAGTTCGTATTCCTTGGTACGGCGCTGGGCGTTGTGCATGACCACATAATTTTCCAGGGTCAGCCCAATCTGCAATGCCAACCCAATCAGCAGGCGCAGGTTTGACGATCCGAACACCCGGCGCTCGGCGTGGGGAAAAATGATCACCCCAAAGTTGTGTTCCCGCGTCTGTAAGCTGACGGCAGTGATGTTCCGGATATTTTCTTCCGCTGCCACCTGGCGAAACTGCTCGAAGCGGGCACCGGGAAACGCAGGCAATGGTTCGGACATTTCAGCAAAATTGTGGAAGGTCACGAATCCGCCGCGCCGGTAGGCCAGCTCGGCGATGTATTCCCCGGAGCCGCTCTTTTCCATCTTGTTCACCAACTCCGGCGAAAACCCACGCTGCACCGAGGGCAGAATGGCGCGCCAACGCTCGGAAACATAGATCATCGCGCGGCCGGTCGGCAGAGGCGCTACCAGCCTCTCCAAAATGTTTTGCAGGCTGGGCACCAGATCTTCTGCCGAGAGCAACCTCATTGGATCTACACCCAGCGTGGAAAAGGCGAGCGCATTTTCCTGCACCGCATTACGCTCGTTCTCAAACAGCACCATCACCATGGCGATGCCCAGGAGCATTTGCGGAATCGGGCCCAGGAAATGTGCCGCTGGTCCGACAACGGCTTGAAAGGGATTCTGCAGCCCTCCAAAAACCATCAGCACAGCCCACAACGCCAGCGAAATTGCCAGAAAAGTAAAGGCCAGCGAATTCTTACGATGCGCGTACCGGTAGAAATAAAATGAGCAGTACAGAAGCACCACGCCCAAGCCAATGTCCAAGGGCAGATGGGGATTGGACATATCGGGACGCACTTGCAGATTCCACCAGGCGAGCGCTATGCCCCCTACTCCGACGGCCACGTCATACCAGCGCAAGACGAATTTCTGCCGGCCCATCAACCTGGTTGAGACAAAAATGCAGAGCGCCATTGCCATCAGCAGCAGAGAACTGAGGAATGAGACCACCGCTAAGGGTTGCCGGGACGCAACCCAGGCGTCCAGCGCGTAATGCAGTGTGTAGGCGGCCCACCCTAATTGCCAGGCGCGGAAATATTGGTGCCGGCTCTGCTCGTAAAGGTAGGTGAACAACAAGAACATCAGCAGGGCGACGAGCCCTGGCAGGATAAACACGCTGATGGGGGTAGTGCTATCCATTAGTTTGTGGGAACAGTTCTCTGCCGCTCCCCTGTATCACTTTAGATGAATGAAATCTGCGCCCTCAATATTTTCATACCATCCTAGACAAAACAATAGTCTTTAGATGAGAAGAAAAGGGCTCGAAGACCTCTCGAAGTAACATCCGTTGGTTACCAGAGATACTTGACGCGCGGCCACCGGATGCAACCTTTTCCCCGGTGACGTTCTTAAATCGTTTCACCAAGAGTTTGTGACATCACGCCGACGAACAAGCCCAGCTGACTCCCCCCTCCGGGCGGTTGTCTCTGAGATGAGTTATAGTGGTATTTCCACACGAGATTCCGACCCTTGAGGTCAGCTCGGATGTCCGGGCGTTCAGGCGGCAAGCGTTAAACACCGGGTCTGTGCCCCAAAAAGCCTATGAGTGCCTCAAATCCCGAGACCGTAGCCGCCGCCAACCCGCCCGCCGAGTCTCGTCCTTCGAACTTCATCCGTGACATTATTCTCGACGACCTGAAGACCAATAAATACGCCGGACGCGTGCAAACCCGTTTTCCTCCCGAGCCCAATGGCTATCTGCACATCGGTCATGCCAAGGCGATCTGCCTCGATTTTGGCCTGGCCAACGAGTTCGGCGGGCACACCAATCTCCGCTTCGACGATACCAATCCCGAAAAGGAAGAGACCGAGTACGTCGACTCGATCATGGAAGACGTCAAGTGGCTCGGCTTCCAGTGGGATGGCCTTTTCTACGCCTCCGACTATTTCGACCAGCTTTATGCGTGGGCCGTGCAACTCATCAAAGCGGGAAAGGCTTACGTCGACGATCTAAGCGCGGACGAGATCCGCAAATACCGGGGAACTCTTACCGAGCCCGGCAAGGATAGCCCCTTCCGCGATCGTTCCATCGGCGAGAACCTCGACCTGTTCGAACGCATGCGAGCCGGCGAATTCCCTGACGGCTCACGAACTCTGCGCGCCAAGATCGACATGGCCTCACCGAATTTCAATATGCGCGACCCGGTGATGTACCGCATTCTCCATGCCGACCACCATCGGACCGGCAGCAAGTGGTGCATCTATCCCATGTACGACTACGCCCATGGGCAGTCGGATTCGCTCGAGCGGATAACGCATTCGATGTGCACCCTCGAGTTCGAGGATCATCGTCCTCTCTACAACTGGTTCATCAAGGAACTGGGAATCTTTCCTTCACAACAGATCGAGTTCGACCGGCTTAACCTGACCTACACCCTGCTGAGCAAGCGCAAGCTGCTACAACTGGTGCGCGAGGGCCGTGTGAGCGGTTGGGACGATCCCCGCATGCCGACTCTTTCCGGCATCCGCCGTCGCGGCTACACGCCTGAAGCCATTCGCAATTTCTGCGGAGCCATTGGTGTGTCGAAGACCACCGGCTCGATCGAGCTTGCAATGCTGGAGCACTTCGTTCGCGAGGACCTGAACAAACGCGCTCCGCGAGCGATGGCCATTCTGCACCCGCTTAAGGTAGTGATCGACAATTATCCGGAGAACCAAACTGAGGAACTGGACGCGGTGAACAATCCCGAGGATCCAAGCGCGGGCACGCGGAAAGTACCGTTCTCCCGCATCCTCTATATCGAGCAGGATGATTTTCGCGAGATCCCACCACCGAAATATTTCCGCCTGTCTCCGGGACGCGAAGTCCGCTTGCGCTACGGCTATTTCGTGACCTGCACGAGCGTCGTTAAGAACGAAAAAGGCGTAGTGGTCGAAGTGCACTGCACCTACGATCCCGCAACCCGAGGCGGCAACAATCCTCCCGACGGGAGGAAAGTGAAATCCACCATTCACTGGGTCTCCGCGTCCCATGCAGTGAACGCCGAGGTGCGGATTTACGAAAATCTCTTTATCCGGGAAGATCCCAATCAAACCGAAGAGGGTCAGGACTTCACCGCGAACCTCAACCCAAAGTCACTTGAAGTGCTCACGGATTGCAAGCTCGAACCGTCGCTTGCCAACCCAACACCCGGCAGCCGCTACCAGTTCGAGCGTTTGGGATATTTCTGCGTCGACCCCGACTCGAAGCCAGGAAAGCCGGTTTTCAACCGTACCGTGGCTCTGAAAGACACCTGGGCAAAAATCGAAAAGAAGCAGTAGCGTGTGCGGAATGCGCTAGGCGATGCTTGGCTGTGCCGAAGTCGACTCGGCCTGCTCGTGGGCGTGATAGCTGGAGCGCACCATGGGTCCTGATTCGACGTGGCGGAAGCCGAACCGCAGCGCCTCATCCTTCAGGTAGCGAAATTCATCAGGCGTATAGAAGAGAGCAATCGGAAGGTGGTCGCGCGATGGCCGCAGGTACTGGCCAACGGTCAAGATGTCGACGCCGCGCTCGCCCAGATCACGGAACACTTCTATCAGTTCAGGGATCGTTTCCCCAAGGCCAACCATCACTCCGGATTTCGTGACCATCCCCGGCGAAAACTTTTTGGCATTCTCCAACAGCCGCAGCGTCCGCTCATAGCGTGCGCCGGACCGGACCACGCGATAAAGCCTCGGCACAGTCTCCGTGTTGTGATTCAGGACGTCAGGTTTGGCATCGAGAACGATACGCAACGCCTCATCAATTCCCTGGAAATCGGGAATGAGAACTTCGATGCGGCACTCGGGCGACAACTCGCGAATCTGATGAATAGTCTCCGCGAAGACTCGCGCCCCGCCCAGATTGTCGTCATCCCGGTTAACGCTGGTCACAACCGCGTGTTTCAAACCAAGCGTAGCCACCGCTTCCGCTACACGCCGTGGTTCGTCCCAATCAATTGCTCCAGGCCTGCCCTTCGGGACAGCACAGAAACCGCAACGCCGGGTGCAGATGTTGCCCAACAGCATGAATGTGGCCGTGCGGTGGTTCCAGCACTCCCCGATGTTGGGACATTGCGCCGATTCGCAAACCGTGTGCAATCCCAGTCCGCGGGCGAGTTTCTTAAGATTGTGGAAGTTCTCGCCGACGGGTGCTTTGGCTCTGAGCCACTCCGGCTTGGGCTGCCGGACCGGTGGCGCAAGATCGATCTGGACGAATTGGGAAGCACCCGCCATCTGCTCTTTCGATTTTACATGAATAGCTTTTCACCACGGAGACACGGAGGCACAGAGAATGCTCCAATTTTCAAAAGGCACCGATAGTATCTGCGGTTTTTGCAAAGCCTTAGGGGTTCTCTGTGCCTCTGTGTCTCCGTGGTGAAAAAGGGTTTACGTCAGGCGTACATCAAACAAGGCCAGCCAATACTGAACTGATTGCAAGGCAAATCCGCAGAAAATGAGGCCTATGCCGAAGGCTCCGAGTCGTCGCTCCGGAAGGTTGTCCGCATAGTATTCAATGTAGGGATTCACCGTCACGCCAATGCCGGTGACAAGGCCCGTCACAAGCCCTACCCGGATTGCAAAAGACCAGGCGTGGTCAAAACGATGGACAAGAGCACTACAAGCAAGGGCCGTGGCGATGTAGCCGACGGTCCGAACGACCGTGCCCCAAAACTGGCGACGGGTAATGCGTGGACGGCGACGGGCGATGTAGTCGAGAGAAGGCCGCATGCCGCGAGAATACGCGAATATCTGGCCAGCTGTGATGAGACTGCCGAATGCGATTGCGTATTCGAGGCCCAGAATCCGGTACAGTCCAGCGCCGAAAGCAAACCCGCGGACTGCGCTGAACAATCCTTCCCAAGGCAAAGAATAATGAGGCAAGCCACGAGCCGCACGGTTGAGTTCGATCGAGATCGTAATGCCGGTCGCAATCCCTGCGGCCAGGCCAAAAAACAGACCAAGGCCAATGCCGTAGCCTACGCCGAAGACGACGGAATACGTTACCGCGCGGGTCAGCAGCCGCAGAGGGCCGTGTTCTCCGCCCAACAAGTCGTAGGCGAGATAGAGGCTGCCCAGCACATCAAGAAAGGTGCCCGCAATGCTGACGAGAGCTACCGTATGGTGGTCGATCGACACGTAACGATTGTGCCCGAATCGCGCCCCACTCGGAGGAATTTTCTGCGTGAGCTGAGATTTATGAGGAAGTACAGCCACATGGTCCCACTACAGAGATGTGGCTTCGCTACGTCTTGACACGCGTAGCCAATGTTGCTGTGTTTTTCTTGTCGGACAAGAGAAGACACGATGACTCAAGTCTGAGCCGGCTACCCTTCCAGATAAGAGTCAATCCACTCTTTGATCCGAAAGCGGCGCTCGTCCTGGCTATCGAAGCGGATACCAAAAGATTTGCCCACCGCGTTGCGCCAAGTCACCGCGCAGCGAACCCATATCCGCGGCAAGGTCAGCAGAGCGAAAGACACCTCACCCGATTGCCCAATCGCAATATCGTCGGCGCTGCGCAGGGACATGCCCCCGGAGCTAACCTCAATACTGGTTGCCGTCACCTTGCGGCCATCGCTCATGGCGAGGGTGATTTCCGTGATCACTGGAATGCGAACGTAACGCCGCAGTTCGTGCAACACGAGCATTTGCGTAGCCCGTACTAATTTCAGCACGGCGGGGCGCTCAAGCGGTTCATGAAAAATGGCGTTGATTCCGTACTTCGAGAAACTCAGCGCGTCCTGGGCGCTGCCGCCAACCGCATACAGGACGATGCGGCTATTGGAAGGAGAAGTACGCGCCGACTCCATGATGGTCTGAGCCGTCGGGCCCAGCTTGATCACGCAGGCCTCAAATTTCTCCTTTTTGAGTCGCTCGGCCGCGTTTCCGTTCAACGGCACACTCTCGATCCCAAACTGCCGGAAGCACTCAGCAAGGGTATTCCGGGCCGGTTCTTTCATGTCGATTAGAGCCACACGGGCCGAGGCCTTCTTGGTGCTGAGCGTGGGCATGAGCGCGGTTCCAAAGGCTTTGTCCATAGACGGGGTGTTCTTGCCCTGCAAATCTATTCTGTAGTGGACTATCGGCAATGGCAAAGGAGAAGAAGGACAATCCCTGGGTACCAAGGTCTCATTCCCACAGGTAAGACAGGAGGAGTCCTAAAGTTCCTTGCCAAAACGGAACGGGCTGGTTGACGGGCGTGTGTTGTTCAGACACCCGAGGTTTCCACCGGAGCCTGAAAGAGTTCTTCGATGGTGCCAAAAAGATCTTTGACTGAAAGAGGTTTTGAAACATAGGCATCCATGCCGGCCAGGAGACAGCGTTCTTTGTCCCCCGCCATCGCGTGAGCCGTCATGGCAATGATCTTGATGTGTTTTCCGGTCGTTTTTTCGCCTTCGCGGACAATTGCCGTGGCCTCCAGGCCGTCCATCTCCGGCATTTGGACGTCCATCAGCACGAGGTCAAAAGACTGATTCTGCAAAGCCTGCACTGCCGCTCTCCCGGTTTCTGCCAAAACCACGGTGTGTCCTCTTTTCTCCAACACCCGAAGAGCTAGTACCTGATTCACGCGATTGTCTTCAGCCAAAAGAATCTTCAAGTGTCCTCGACCCTCGCGCAGGGAGTGAAGCGTAACCAAGGCTGTCTCGTGGTGTATTCGATTCGACGAACTCAGCACTGTCTTGATGGCTTCGAGGAGGTCTGAATGTTTGATTGGTTTAGGCAAATACGCCTTGATGCCCAATTCGCGGCAACGGGCGGCATCGCCCCGAAAACCCGCCGAAGTGAGCATGATCAAAACCGAGGTTGCCAGCAGCCGGTCCTGACTCACTTGCTTCGCCACTTGGAAACCATCGAGGTCTGGCATTTGAGCATCCAGCAGCACCAGAGAAAAAGGCTTTTCATCCGCTGCGGCTCGTTGCAAGAGAGTTAGAGCGGAACGGCCGCTGTCGGTTTCGACAGGTTTCATCCGCCAACCCAGAACCATTTCTCTTAAGACCTGGCGATTGGTTGCGTTGTCGTCTACGATCAGTACGGATACGTCGCGAAGCGTCTCTGAGCCGACGGGAACTTGCGGGCTGGTAGGGGTTTCCTGCAACTGAAAACGCGCGCTGAAGTGAAATGTAGTGCCCTGGCCCGGGTCGCTTTCCAGCCACATGCGGCCTCCCATCAACTCGACCAGGCGCGAGGAAATCGATAGACCCAAGCCGGTCCCACCATATTTCCGCGTGGTTGAATTGTCCGCTTGCGTGAACGCCTCGAAGATCGATGCCTGTTTTTCCAACGGGATTCCAATTCCCGTATCCCTTACGGCAAAATGGAAGATCGCTTCACTCGCCGTCTTTTGCTCGGCCTCCACGCGCATCGTGACTTCGCCCTCGGAAGTGAACTTAATGGCATTGCCAATCAGGTTTATTACGATCTGACGTAAACGGGTGGGATCACCTCGCAGGCCGTCCGGCACTTCAGGCAGGATGTGGCATGTAAGTTCCAGCCCTTTTTCGTGCGCCCGCAAGCTCACGGCCTTCATAGTGTCGTCCAAGCTGTCGCGCAGGTTGAATTCGATGATTTCCATGTCCAACCGGCCGGCTTCAATCTTAGAGAAGTCCAGAATGTCGTTGAGCAGCACGAGCAAGGACTCTGCCGAGCTCTGGACCAGATTCAAATAACCGCGCTGCTCCTGGGTCAACTCGGTATCCAGGGCCAATTCCGTCATGCCGATAACACCGTTCATGGGTGTACGGATTTCATGACTCATGTTGGCAAGGAATTCACTCTTGGCACGATTGGCCGCTTCCGCAGCTTCGCGGGCCTCGCGCAGAACCTGCTCAGTCCGCTTTCGTTCCGTAATGTCAAGGAACGTGACCACCGTGCCAATCACATTTCCGAGTCGGTGCATGGGATGCGACCAGTATTCGGCAGGGAAGCTGGTATTGTCGCTACGCCACAGGACTTCGTCATCGATATGGGTGCCATGGCCGCGGCGAAAAGCTTCGAAGATGTGGCACTCCTCCACGGGGTAAGGCGTTCCGTCCTGCCGTGTGTGGTGGATCAGGTCGTGCATGTTCTTGGCGAGCAACTCAGTAGGATCGTGATAACCCAACAATCGAAGACAAGATGGATTGCAGAACGTGCAGTTACCCTGCATGTCGATGCCGTAAACCGCCTCGGGGATCGAATCGAAAACCAGTTTGACAAGCTCGCTACTTCCGCGAAGCGCCTCCTCCGCACGAACCCGCTCGGCGACCTCCGATTCCAACATTGTGTTGGCGCGGCTCAGGTCCGCGGTGCGAGACCGGACACGCTCCTCGAGCCCAGTGTGCGCCCGCCGCAATTCCTCTTCTACTCGCTGGCGTTCCCCAACCTCCGCGGCCAGCGACTGGTTTGCTTGCCCGAGCTGGCTGGAGTTCTCCGCTTCCCGCTGGAAGACGGAAAACATGCTGATGATCAGGCCCGTCAGCAACAGGATGTGCCCCACAATCCGCAGGGCGTGAGCGGCGAAAAATTGAGCGTCGAACAGCCTGCCATAAAGCGACATATACTCACATTGGCATAGGGCACCGACGATGAGGGAAAGCACCAGCCAGTGTTCAAAGTCGTCAGTTTTCCACTCGCCCTTCCATAAATATCCGAGGGTAGCCAAGCAAAAAAAGAAAGCCGGCACTACGTCCGCCAAGCGATGAAGCTGCAGACTGGAAGTGGGAGGCAGCCGGACCAATGTGAAAAAGAGAAAGCTGACGATCGTCCAGCTTCCGACCAGAAAGTAAACGACGATCTCCGAGATATGTCCCTCGGTTGGCCTTCGCATCTCTCTTTTCCATGCGACGACACTCGCACACAGGAGCAGTGACATAAACACGCGAGACATGACACCGCTCCAGGGGGCGACGGAGGAAAGCGCAGAGGGTATATGCCCGGCAAAGAACGACGACGTGAGCAGTGCATGGCAGCCGTCGAGGACGGCCCCTCCCATAAAGCCACTCCCCAACAACAAGAACATGCCGCTTTTCTTTGTGTAATAGCGCACCAAAGCCATCGCACCGGTGACGAGTCCCAATACGGTGGCAATCGTCTCAAACAAGGTGTGCAATTCCGCGTTGCCCTGCCAGGTGGACCGGTGGGCGGGAATGCCACCGAGTAGCAGGACTAAGGTCAGAAGAGCATAGATCAAGCTCCGTGCTCGGGCGCGGTTTGGCCGCAGGCCTTCCATCAAGTGTGCTATCGGCAAAAGGAGAGCTTTTGTTTAGGCGGCGATTGCCTAAACGATTCGTGCCGTTCGATGAACCGCTAAGTTTTTGTCAGCTCAGCGAGCTGGAATGCCCGCGATAGTTAGATGACAATCTGTGAATGCGAAGCTGGATTGGTACACATCTAATCCGACCAGCGCCGGAAGAGCAATGCGCCATTAGTCCCGCCGAAGCCAAATGAATTGGACATGGCGAACTCCAAGTCGGCCTTTCTGGGATGGTTGGGGACGTAGTCGAGGTCACACTCGGGATCGGGATTCTCCAGGTTAGCGGTTGGAGGCAAAATCTGGTCGCGCAGCGCCAGCACGGTGATGCCAGCCTCGAGCCCACCGGCGCCACCGAGCAGATGACCGGTCATCGATTTGGTCGAACTCACTGCCAACTTGCGGGCGTGATCGCCGAAGGCGCGCTTAATGGCGATGGTTTCCAGTTTGTCGCCGAGATCGGTCGACGTGCCGTGAGCATTGATGTAGCCCACATCCTGCGGCTGGAGCTTGGCATCATTGAGCGTGTTAAGCATCACACGATAGGCGCCATCACCGTTCTCCGCAGGTTGGGTAATGTGATGGGCGTCGCCACTCATACCGTAGCCCACGATTTCGGCCAGAATTTTAGCGCCGCGGCGGCGGGCGAATTCCAGTTCCTCCAGAATGAGGATTCCGGCCCCTTCGCCGATTACGAATCCGTCACGCCCCGAATCCCAGGGACGGCTGGCTTTCTCGGGCGCATCGTTACGAGTCGAGAGGGCGCGCATGGCGGCAAAACCGCCGACCCCCATGGGGGTAATCGCGGCCTCGGTCCCACCCGCGATCATGACATCTGCATCGCAACGCGCGATGATCTTGTAGGCGTCTCCAATGGAGTGCGCGCTCGACGTGCAAGCCGTACAGGTGGCCTCGTTCGGACCCTTGGCGTTGTAGCGGATACTGACGTGTCCCGCAGCGAGATTGACGATCGAGGCGGGAATGAAAAATGGGGAGATCTTGCGCGGTCCGCCGTTGAGCAGGTTGATGTGCTCGCGCTCAATCACGTCGAACCCGCCGATTCCGGATCCGATGTGCACTCCTGTCCGGGTCGAAATCTCTTCGGCGACTTGCAGACCCGAGGCTTTCATGGCTTCATCGGCCGCAGCCAAAGCCAGGTAGATGAAGCGGCCCATCTTCTTCAGTTCTTTTTTCTCGACGAAATTCAGCGGATCGAAGTTCTTGACCTCCGCTGCGATCTGGCAAGCGAACTGCGTGGCATCGAAATGAGTAATCCGGGCTACCCCGCTCTTGCCCGCGAGCAGGTTTCGCCAAATCTCTTCGGTGGTGTTGCCCACTCCGCAGATCAGGCCAATGCCAGTGACTACGACCCGTCTCGCCAACTACTTCCCACCTTTCGCGTGTTTGCCGATGTAATCGACCGCATCCTGCACGGTGCGGATTTTCTCGGCATCCTCGTCGGGAATCTCGATCTCAAAGGCCTCTTCAAAAGCCATCACCAGTTCCACGGTGTCCAGAGAGTCGGCTCCCAGATCGTCCACAAATGAGGCATTCTGTGTGACTTCGCCCTCATCCACTCCCAGTTGTTCCACGATGATCTGTTTTACTTTTTCGTCAACGGCTGCCATGAGTTCTCCTTGCGGTTACGTGTATGGGACTGGACTGACTTAAGTTGCCACAATGGGCGACGAGCATCGCGCGCGTCCGGCCGGACGAAGACGCCCGGCCTCCATACAGGGGTGCAACTTACTTGGCCACTTTGGCGTGCTTATCGATGTAATCGATTGCATCCTGAACCGAGCGGATCTTTTCCGCGTCCTCATCAGGAATCTCCAGATCGAACGCCTCTTCGAGCGCCATGACCAGTTCGACCTGATCCAGCGAATCGGCGCCTAAGTCATCCACAAACGATGCGCTGGGCGTGACCTCGGCTTCATCGACCCCCAGTTGCTCGCTGATAATCTGTTTTACTTTTTCGTTAATCTCTTTCAATTTGTCTCCAGCAGCCATAGCAGTCCACCTCCCAAAGAATGAGTAAAGGGAATGAGTAGTGTAATGGCCAGCACGAATCGGTGTAAAGGCGAGTCCTGTCACGACCGAACCTGACTGCGGCTGGCTCCAAGAAGGCCCACAAGAATCGTAACCGCTGGCAGGTGCCGGGTCAACGAGCTTGGTTCTTTAGGGACGGGTCTTAGACATTCGATCGCTACTTGAAACTCACCCCAAGAAACCCGAAACTGCCTTATGCGAGCCGTCGTGCAACGTGTCAGCCGCGCGCAGGTCGCCGTAGACGGCGAGGTCGTTGGCGATATCGGCCGCGGTCTGCTGGTTCTGCTCGGCGTGACTCACACAGACAACGAAGCAGACGCCGATTATCTAGCCGGCAAGATTGCCGGATTGCGCGTCTTCGAGGATGAGCACGGAAAGATGAACCTGGACACTGCGGCGGTGAGCGGCGGAATTCTGGTGGTCTCGCAGTTCACCCTCTACGGCGACGTCCGCCGCGGCAAGCGCCCCTCGTTCGATGGGGCAGCCGCGCCGGAGCGCGCCCGCCAGCTCTACAAATACTTCGTGGAGCGCATCCGGGCCGCCGGCCTGCCCTGCCAGACCGGTCGCTTCCAGGAAATGATGAAAGTGGAACTGGTAAACGATGGCCCCGTCACGATTCTTTTGGATTCCACCAAGACCTTTTAGTTCTTTACCACAGAGTCACAGAGGAGCAGAGAAAACGCCAATCGGGCGGCAGCAAATTTATTGCACCATTACCGCCAGAACTTTGCTTGTACTGATTTCTCTGTGTCTCTGTGACTCTGTGGTGTTCAGGACGGCAACCGGTACAATTCTTCCAACACTTTCCGGGTGTTGGTCAGGACTTCTTCAACCCCTTCCGCGGAATAATCCCGATGGAACATCTCGGGATCGTGGATTGCTTTGTTGCCTGCTTTGGCCACATCGCGGGCGCAACGCGGACGGTCATCGGTTAGAAGCCTCTTCGCCATCGCCACTGCGATCATGTCGTGGATGGATTGACTGGTCTCGCTCTGTGGATCGGCGATTTCCTTGAGTGCTCCCTCCAGAATGGCGCGGCAGAATACAGCGCAAGCTAAGTGGAAACCGTACAAATAGCAGCGATGGGCCTCTTCAAACAGAAACTGGACTCTTCGGTTGGGTACGATTTCCAAGCCCATACGGTCAAGCGCCGAGGCCCGGAAAACAATTCCACTCAGCTTTTCGAGAACCTCCTCAGCGTAATAACGATCGAGCGCGTCCAGTTGGCTCGTGGCCTCGGGAACGCTCTCAGGAGTCAGCGTGTTCTGTCCAGCGGCAATTGGGCCAAACGCGTTACCCAGAGCTTCGCGGGTTTCGGGCGTCAGTTCATCCATCAACTCCTTGAACTCCGCCGCCAGGGAATCGACCGCAGGTGGACTTGCGAGCGAAGTCCGCTCAATCGCGACGGTGCGCGCAACATGGTCGTAAACCAGACGGCGCATTTTCTGGAAGACCGCTTCGTCCTCGGTTGCGTGCGCACGCGAGCTTCCGTGCCCTACGCCGAAAAACCAGGCTTCTCCCGCTCTCTCATAGTTTCCGTCGTTGATGTAGCGCAGAATCTCCGCGAGGAGTTGGGCCCGCTTCGAGAGATGGTCGTTCATCTCTGGCCTCTCACTGTCGAGCTTCGCCCGACCTGACAGCCGAGGGCGGCTGTTCCCACGTTATGCGTGTACAGCCGCCGGCTTGGTCGACAGCAATTGCCGCAGCACGAATTGCAGGATTCCGCCGTTGGCGTAGTACTGCGCTTCCTGCGGCGTGTCGATCCGCACCAGGGACTTGAACTCCGTCGTCTTGCCATCCGCCGAAGCACGCACTTTCATCTGCCGGCCCGGAGCGAAGCTTCCGATCAACTCACGAATCCCCGTGATCTCGAAAACTTCTTCGCCGGTCAATCCCAGCGACTGCGGGGTATCGCCCTCGAGGAATTGCAACGCAAGAATGCCCATTCCAACCAGGTTGGAGCGATGG
>DATHPO010000360.1:0-5546 GCA_035483835.1 Terriglobales bacterium | reverse complement strand
AAATTGCTCAGGTTTCAGAATATAAAAGGCGATGCGCCACGGGGCGGCCAATTCTCCGCGCAACACCTCCAGTCGCGTGCCATGAAGGGGCACAGCCGGGCCATTTTTTCTCATGGTCAGGAGACCTAGCTTTGGGGTGCTGGCGGGCCAGGTGATTGCGCAATCGTGCGCACTTTCTCCGGCACCGGTTTGCGTGGGAGACCTCGACCCGTCAGCTCCAGATTGTAAAGTCCGCCCCATACGCAAACCGCAGAGAACTGTCAAAATCTTACGTGAGTCACCGCGAAGCGCAAGAAAACGACACTCAGCCGACTCCAAGTTGAAAGTGAAGCAGGGTGAGGGTGCCGCTATAATCTCGAATCATGGAGGACATCCGGGGGCGAATCGAGGAGTTGAGGCGGGAGATCGCGGAAATCCAGAAGCGAAATCTGGCGTTTTTACAAATGCCCAGACCGGACTTTATCGCACTCCATGATCACGAGCGACGCCAACAGAGATTGCGGGAGATCATGGAAGAATTAAGCTCCATGACCGACTGGAAGAAACCTTGATGTGGTCGTAACTGATTTCGCCGGTGTTTAAGTCTTCCAGCTGACCATGGGCCGCGAGACTTCCGCTCGACTCAGCTTTGCGCGCACCCACGATAACGTTATCCATGAAGGATCCGAATTGGAGTTCTCCCAATGAAAAGAGCAGGACATACTGAGAGTCAAACGGGAAATAGAAGCACTACGGATCCCCGTGAGGACTTGGTAGTGGAATGGATTCGCAAGGCGATATAAATTCTACTCGCCCGAGCTTTTGAGCGTCGCTATCAAACGCGCTACGACCACCAGCCTCTTCGGTGCTGGTCCGATGTAGTGTGTCGGATAACAGGTGATCAGCGTAAGCTGCGCCGAAGGGGACGGTCGTAAGGCCGAGAGATCGGTAGGCTCGACGACACGACGTCCGGTAACCTCGAACCTGTAAACTTCGCCCTGTCGGTGGAGGTAAATCCCATCCCCCTCCTGCAGTTCGTCGAGATGACGGAAGAAAGTGTCACGGTGCGCGACGATAACCGAGTTTCCTGAAGATCCGGGAACAACCGAATCCTCCATGTGGCCCGGACCAAGCTTGAGCGACTTACGCGAGGTGCCCTCCACAATCACGGCATCCAGATTGATCTTTGCGATCGTGAGCCGGAAAAGAACGTCACCATCGCTGACCACGATGCTTGCTGGCCGTGCGTCCTGCTGTTGCCACTCCAATGCCAGATTTCTCTGAGCGGCGTACATCTGCCAGTACTGGAAGGATACGTTGAATAGCAACAACAGCCCAACACCGGTTAAGAAAAGGGCGAGCTGTTGCCGTATGCAGCCTTGATTTTTCGATAAAGGCGCAAGCACAACTTTCGGCTCCTTCAACTCGCCCGCTCCGTGTAATGCTCTTTCCATCTCGTGCACTACGCTTCAAAGTACTGTTAGTTTGTCCGCGACTTCCAGCTCAGCAAGCCGGTTGCGAGCAGGCCCAGACCCAGCAATCCGAGCAGCGGCAGCGGAGTGGCGGTGGCGGGCAGTTGATCGTTATTCTCGGGCGCGCTGGCGCTCGCCGTGGGCGTTGGATCAGCCGCAGCGGGAGTGCTGGCAGTCGCAGCGGGAGTTTGATCAGTCGCGGCGGGTGAGCTGGCAGTCGCAGTGGGCGTGCTATCAGTGACAGCAGGCGAGTCGGCGGTCGCGGTCGGTATTTGATCAGACGCAGGAGGCGTGCTAGCAGTTGCAACGGGCGTGCTAGCTGTCACAGCGGGTGAATCGGCGGTCGCCGTGGGCGTCGGATCCGCCACAATGGGAGTGCCGGCAGTTGCAGCCGCCGTAGTGGCGCACTGATTCGAAATCATATTCACTCCGGTCACGACGACGCTGTTGTCAGAGGCGCCGGAACTCGTATCAGCATTCGCTTTTTGACCGATCACGTCAACGTCATGGCCCACATGGGCGCTCAAGTCAACAGTGCTGCTGGTGACTTGGAAAGTTTGAGTTGTGTCGTCCTCCGCCAGGGTGTAATTACCATCGGACCCGCCAAGGCATCCCTTGATGCTGGCCTGGTCGGTGTTGCTGCTCGGCGCGGGAGCCTGTCCAAACCCTAGTGCGACCAGTAGAACCGGTACGACAATCAGCAGAAACATGTTCTTCATAGAATCCTCCTAAGATTCTCGACACGTGTCGCTTTGGAATTTCACTTAGGACTTGATTTTGCTTCTGATCCTTACGCAGAACTCTCGCGCGTTGTGCACCGATCGAGCTTCCGGCTGGGAACCTGGAGCATCCAGAGTGGAACAGCACACACTTTATTCGGTAAGGACCTCACTGTCTGTCCCAAACCGCTCACTTTCGATTTGAAGACGCCAATCTTTTCGCTGCTCCAGCAAGAACTCAATGATGAACGCGGGTCAGCATCATGAAAGCTACGTCATACCCGGCATTCCTGAGAGCCTAAGAAGAGAATCTTGTGAAGGCATCTACTGGACAGCTGTCATCAACGGATTGTTAGCCCCGTTCCTTCTCGTCGCAATCCTGATCGTAGCTTCCGGACAAGAAACTGATGCAGCGCCAACCGAGTTCCCGCTTGGGATCGACCGTGGTCGCGATCACCACTGTGGCAATATTTGCTGCCGGCGTAGCCATGTTTGTTGTGGAGGCTGCCGATCTTGCTGCCGTCGAGCCGCAACCTCTCAGATTTGACCAGATTAGTTGTCAGAACTGTGCAATTTGGACCAGCCGAAGCATTCTTTCCAAGCCTATGCTGTATCGATCGAGGAGAAGAACATTTCACCGTAGGGTGCCGTTCTGGACTCTTGGAAAGAACAATGGAATATGACCCATATCACCAGTAAGCGGATACCCAAACTGCACAAAGCACCCCAACCGCCCCTGTCATATCCCGGCGCAACGGCTGACGCAGACCGTGCCAAGAATCCGCCGCTCGTCGAGCCTTCTCCCACCGACCAGGAACTGAATCCCGGAGATCGCGTCGAGGGTTTGGGCAACTTCGGAAAGCCGACGGGGGAGTTCGGCACAGTTGAGCAAGCGAACGAAGAGGACGCGATCGTCAAATGGGATGATGACGGTCGTATGAGACGTTCTTTGTCGCCATAAAAAGAAGCTATCGACATTGAGCGAAAGACCCTTGGATAGCTGCATACCAAAGCTGGGGTGGGCCACGATTCCGTTGAGGGATCCGCTGGTGAAGACCATGTCGCCATAGTACAGGCCCGAAGGAAACAGCGGATAAAACGTTTGCAGGTCAACGTTCTTCGGGTTTTTGTCGCCGCTAGAAATCGCTCCCTGAAGTTCGAGAGTCGGATGCTGCCGAATTTTTGGAAGCGAGTAGGACACTCCATCCGCAAACTTCCATGCAAGCAGTCGCCCCGATCCGAAAGTTCCTAACTGTAAGTCTCCCTCCTGGAGGAAGGCTAATTTACTCGCTGTCTCGTGAGCTCTGACTCCCAGCGTGTTCCGTCGCTCGCGAGCAGTCCCTTGGTCAAACTGAGCATTCTTACGGTCCAGCCCGAGGTAATAAAAGTCTAGTTCTCGGACAAACGATTGTTCCTTCGTGTCGGTGGCCCAGATTCCCCAGAACGTTTGGGTGTGATCGGGAATGTCATCGAAGAATCCAGGGCTGGTCTCTACAGGTTTTGCGGCAAAAATATCGATGCGCCACTCTTGTGGCCATAGGGTCAGTTTGATCCCGTCAAAAGGCCGACGGACGTTTAGATCGCGTATCGAAACAAGGCTGCCGTCACCGTAGTTAAGGTTTTGGCGGCCGACGCGGACCTCGATTGGAATTTTGTGCTGTTGGGTTGACGACTTCAGTTCGAGAAACAGTTGGCTGACGTCAAGTTTGTCCTCATCGATCGCGGGCCTCGGGCCCCCATTCCGACCGAACTCCAGACCACTCTGGAGTTCCGCAAAGATGCGCACCGACGAACCAAGGTGAAAGTCCCCGTGGCTGATCAGTCGGTTGAGGTAGTAGCCGTTGCCATCCTGTGGTCCGCTGCCCCAGTTGTAATTGCGGTAGACCTCATACGAACCGCGTAATTCTGCGCCGAAGGAGACGTACCAGAAAGGTCGCCCGAGCCCGATGCACTTGAGTGGGTCCCAAAAGTCGTCATGCCCGCTCGCAGGGCGGCACAAACCGCTCCAGTCCTCCTCACTGCGATCAAGTTGATACTCCGGAACCCCTGAGCCGCCCGCGGTTACCTGCGGGCCATCGGCATTGGTGACTTGCGAGGATTGCGCAGGGGCAGGATGTGACTGCGCCCAAATTGGCCCGGCTGCACCGACTGCAAGAGCAGCGGCCAACAATTGCTGCACCCGTCCCACTTACTTTCCGAATGCCTGGGCGATCTGGCCGACGAGCTTAGCCCAGCCCATGTCCATAGCCCCATAGACCTCGCCAGCCTCCGGTCGCGCATTGTCTTTCAGGATTTCCACCATCAAAGTCGTGTAGTCCGAGACAATAACGCCCGCCTGCAGCATGCGCAGGAGCCCGGCTTGCCGCTTGGTCTCGCTGAACGTTCCGGAGGCGTCAACCGCCACATAGGCGTCGAGCCCCTTTCCCACGGCGGTGATGGCCGGAAAAGCCGCGCAGACTTCGAGCGAGATGCCGGCGAAGATCAGCTTCTTGCGCTTGGTCGCCTCGATCGCGCGAGCCACGCGCGCGTCGTCGTAGGCATTGACCGATGATCGATCGATGATTTCAGTCCCTGGCAGCGCTTCCACGAGTTCGGGAAATGTCGGACCCCACATGCTGTCACGCGCAGTCGTGGTAACAACGATTGGGAGTTTCAATACTTTCGCAGCTTTGGCCAGAGCGACCACGTTGTGTTTGAGCTCGCCCGTGGAAATGTCCCGGACGCCCGTCATGAGACCGACCTGATGGTCGACGAGAACGAGCGCGGCATTTTGGGACGTTAGCGGTTCGTAAGCATGCCCTTGATTATTCATTGCATTCTCCTTTTGCATTGATACTGGTTTTAGTCAGCCATCCGACCCAGATCATTTACTTTACTTTACGTTCCGTTTTATACCAAACCGACGACCAATGTCAATTGAGGTTACGCTACGTTCCGTTAAACTTAGTTCCATGAAGAAAAACGTGCTACCTACTGTGCGCAAAGGCCGGCCACCCAGCGAGATGGCAGCATCGCATGCCGCCATCATGGATGCGGTCTATGCTCTGCTTCAGAAAAAGTCGGTCCGCGACTTGACTATAGAAGAGGTCGCCAAGCGGGCCAGAGTCGGCAAACCCACCCTGTATAAATGGTGGCCGACCAAGGCGACCTTGGTGTTAGCCATGCTCTGCGAGCGCATGGCTCCCAACCTGGAAAAGCCGACGCTCCTGACCGCGGAAGAGTCTCTGCGGTTTCGAGTGCGGAGCCTGATCGACGCCTTCAACGGGCCGTTTGGCAAGATCGTGGCCGGGCTGATCGCTGAGGGCCAGAGCGAGCCAGCTATACGTCAGGCGTTCTTCGACCGATGGGTTAGTCCTCGGCGGACTGCTACCATCGC
>DATHPO010000359.1:0-11328 GCA_035483835.1 Terriglobales bacterium | reverse complement strand
GTCGAACTCATAGAAGCTGACGGGCGGGCCGAACATGCCCGGGCTGACTTCGCAAAGCACGTTGCCATCCGGCAGTACGGCGCCCGGGGCGTCAGCCATGTCATTTCCGTTGGGGAAATCCGGACCGACCGACCACTTGCCCGTGGCCGTGTCATAGAGGGCGGTATGCCCAGCCGCGGCGTTGTTGGCTCCAGTCGCGAAGACGTTGCCCTGCGGCCGCAGCAACGCGGGGCCGATCTCAAGCCCAGAGTTGATGGACAAATCTACTTTCGTGCTTCCCGCCGTCACCCACTTGAATGAGCTGGGCAAGAATCTTTCGGAATTGTCGGTGGTCTGTGTATCTACCGTAAGCACCGTGCCATCGGGCAGCAACTCCCATCCTTCTTCGGAAAACGTGTCCGCTTTGCCGGTGCCCTTGAGCGTCCATTTGAGGGTTTTCGCGTTGAAGAAGGCGGTGGCCTCGCTGATGTTCTGGCCCAGCATGAACGTTCCGTTCGGCAGAACAATCCCCGGAGAATCGCCGATATTTGTCCAGCCGCTCGGTGGATTGACGTTTGTCCACTTGTTCTTTACCGGGTCGTAAATGGCACCGAGTGGCACCTCACTCCCGCCACAGCAATTGTATTCGCCGCCCTCCACGATCACTCGTCCATCGATCAAAACGGCGGAGGCGAAATACAGCGGCCCATAATTCGACGGCATCGAGGCCAGCTTCGACCAGGTTCCATTGAGGTAGCTGCCCTTGTTATTGGGGGTCAGCCGCCACCAGTTCGGGGTCAGGTATTCGTGCACCATGACCGTCCCATCGGTGAGTTGGAGGGCGGTATCAGTTAGAAAAGTGGGTGGATGCGTTAAGCTTTGCCACTTCTGTGCGTTGGCAAAACCAGCCAAGGCCAGGCAGGCCACGAGTGCGATTGCTAACATTTTCAGCGTCTTCATATTTGTCCTCTTGCGACTTCCCTCGAAAGGGTCCGCGTAGAAACTCTGGGGTTGGGTGGCGCAGTGCATCCGGCACTGCGGTAAACTCTCGAATCGTGAAGGGTTTCGCAAACCGAAGAAAAATTTGCGGCAGAAACGTTAGCCCGAAGCCTGATCAAAGTCAACGCTCCATTTGTAAAAGATTTGTCTCGTGAGAATGGAAAATCCACTCGTCTCGGTCCGGCAGGAACAAGACGAGTGGACAAAGTGTCATCGACTGTTTTGTTACTAGTCTACCGTCACCGAAGCCGGGGCCGACGGGATCCCGTTCGTGACTACCTCTAGAGTGCTGGCCCCGGTCTCAATCCCAGCCGGCACAGCAAAGTTAGTCGACTCGACCGTTGCGCCAGTCTGAACCCCGTAGCTGCTGGGATTCGTTGTCTTGGCATAGAAAACGTGCTTGGTCGCGCTGTTGGTGATACGCACCAAGGCGTAGTTGGTGGAATCCTGGAAGTCATCGCCGTACGCAGATCCAGTCGTGAGGCCACTGAGCTGGGTACCCTTGACTACGTAGCTTTTTCCGTGGGTAAGAGTGGTCGGTACCGATGTGATCTTCGGTTGCCAGGCTGCCTTATAGGTGCCTTTCGGGGTGAACACCTCAATATCCGAAGTGTAATCGGTAAACAGCAACTGTCCGGTCGGCAACTCCAGGAAGTGCCCGTAGAAGGCCGCGTCCCCGGATGCGTTGGGCGGTCCGGCGATCTTCGTCAGCTTCGTCCCGTTCCATTCAAAGAAGACAGCGCCAGTACCAAAAACAGGAGGGCCGGTCATCACGAGGACGTTGCCGTTAATTTCCACCGCCGAAGGGGCATCGTCACAAGCCAAAGCCACACCGTTGACCTTGGGGAAATCCGGACCCGCCTTCCATTTCTTCGTCTTCGTGTTGTAGATCGCGGTATGGCCGGGAGTTCCGGCGGGTGCTGCTCCGGCTGCGAAGACAGTTCCATCAGGCCGCAACACGAACGGTCCGACTTCTTGAGAGCCGGGGTCTTCCAGGCGGACAATCGTGCTTCCGGCGCTCGTCCATTTCTTGGTCGCGGGATTGAAGACTTCGGAGTTGGGAGCACGTTGCGCATCCACCGTCAGGATCTCCCCGTTGGGAAGCAGGCCCCATCCTTCCTCGTCAAAGATGTCGTCCTTGCCTGTGTTGACCAGGTTCGTCCACTTTAACGTCTTGGGATTGAAGTAGGCTTGGTCAATGTTGCAGCAATTTGCCTGCGTGTAGGTTCCATCGGCCAAAAGAATGGCCTGAGCGTCGCCGATCGTGGCCCACCCGGCTGGCGGATTCACAGGCGTCCATTTGTTTTTCACCGGATCGTAAATCGCACCCATGTTGGTCCAGCATCCGTTTGGGCAGTTGTTGTTGTATTCGCCGCCCTCAACAATGTATCGGCCATCCGGCAATACCACGGAACCAAAGAACAGAGGACCATATGAACTCGACGTAGAGGCGATCGGTTTGACGGTCCCGTTTACATAGCTTCCGGTAGCGTCTGGCGTCAGCTTAAACCACTTCTGGGGAAAGTTGTCCTGTTCCTCATGGATGAGCACGGTACCGTCCGTGAGCAGCGCGAGTGCGCCCGCCTGGAAATTGACAGGATGGTTCAATGCTTGCCACTTCTGTGCGCTGGCAAGACTAGCCAACGTGAGCAAAGCGAGTAGGGAAATCCCGAGCTTTTGCAACATCTTCATTTTTGTCCTCTCCTGGGTTTGGGGTCCTCGATGGTCGGGTTCGAACGGGGGAGCTTCAGGACGTCGCCGCCAAAGATAAGACTTGTGAATCAATCAAAACATTCGCCGCAAGAATCTACCCGCAGACCGCAGTGAAGTCAATGTGGCCTTTCTTCTCCTAACCAGCGCACTAAAAAGCCGGACTGCGACGGGCAGTCCGGCCATGGCTTAAAATGCTCGCGTTGGCTATCTGGTTGTTACTAGTTGACGGTCACCGCGACCGGGTCCGACGGGATGCCGTTGGTTACCACCTCCAGGCGGCTGGCACCGGTCTCGATGTTGGCTGGCACAGCGAAATTAGTGGATTCCGCCATGCTGCCACTCTGCACCGCGTAGCTGCTGGGGTTGGTTGTCTTGGCATAGAAAACATGCTTGGTCGCATTGTTGATGATCCGCACCAGCGCATAGTTGGTGGAATCCTGGAAATCATCGCCGTAGGCAGCTCCATTGGAGAGGCCGCTGAACTGCGTGCCCTTGACCACATAGGTTTGTCCGTGGGTGACGGTAGTCGGCACCGATGTGATTTTCGGAGCCCACGCCCGGTTCTCTTTCCCTTTCGGGAAGAACACCTCAAGGTCGGTACTGAAATCGCTGAACAGCAAGTGACCGGTCGGTAACTCCAGGAAGTGCCCGTAGAAGGCCCCATCGTTGGCTGCGTTGGGCGGTCCGGCAATCTTTGTCAGTTTCGTCCCGTCCCACTCAAAGAAGACAGCACCCGTGCCGAAGACAGGCGGCGCGGTCATTACGATCACGTTGCCGTTTTTTTCCAGCGCGGAGGGTGCGTCGTCACAGGCCAAGGCAACCCCCTTAACCTTGGGAAAATCCGGACCCGCCTTCCACTTCTTCGTCTTCGTATCGTAGATCGCGGTGTGGCCCGGAGAGCCTGCGGGCGCCGCTCCTGCTGCGAAGACCGTTCCGTCAGGCCGCAACACCAGCGGTCCGACTTCTTGAGAGCCGGGATCTTCCAGGCGAACAATCGTGCTTCCGGCGCTCGTCCACTTCTTTGTCGTGGGATTGAAGACTTCGGAGTTCGGGGCATCGATTGCATCCACTGTCAGAATGTCCCCGTTCGGAATCAGTTGCCATCCTTCCTCATCAAACCGGTCCACCTTGCCCGTGTTCGTGAGGTTCGTCCACTTTAATGTTTTGGGATTGAAGTAGGCCTGGTTGACGCCCTCGCAGCAATCTGCCTGCGTGTAAGTTCCATTAGCCAAGAGAATTGCCTGAGCGTCGCCGATATTGTTCCACCCAGCGGGTGGATTCACCGCGGTCCACGTGTCCTTATCGGGATCGTAAATCGCGCCCATGTTGGTCCAGGCTGCGCTACCAAGGTTGTATTCTCCGCCCTCGATAATATAGCGCCCGTCCGGCAATACCACGGAGCCGAAGTAAAAAGGACCATAGTTGCTGGGCAGCGAGGCGATTGGCGTGATTGTCCCTGCGATGTAGTGGCCGAACTTGTCTGGGGTCAGCTTGTACCATTTTTGTGGGGTGCCGTCTTGCTCTTCATGGAGCAGCACGGTGCCATCCGTGAGCAGCGCGACGGCGCCCACGGGAAAACTGGGCTGATTCTTGAGCGGGTGCCACCGCTGTGCGCTGGCGATGCCGGCCAAAGCCAGCAAAGCGAGGAATGCAGTTCCGAACTTCCTGACTGTTTTCATTTTTGCTCCTCCTGAGTTAGTGCGTGTAGGCGGGCTGAAAAGAGGGGCCCCGGCGGTCGCCGCAACCGATGGGACCTCGTGAATTCGGCAAAAATATTCGGCTGCGGAGTCTATCTAGACACAATGCCGATGTCAATGTGGCCTTTCATCTCTAACCCAATTTAGGCGACGGCGTCCCCGCCCGTGGGCCACCAACTTCAAGCCTCGTGGCTTCCAGACAAGCGCTCCCTTGAGAAAAAGGGTAAAATGCCAACATGATTTCTCAGGATCTGCTCGACATTCTGGTCTGCCCCGTGTGCAAGAAACCAATGCAGCATCGCCAGGAACCGGGAGAAAGCCTGAAGTGTACCGAGTGCCGCCGCGTGTACCCGGTTCGGGACAACATCCCGATTCTGCTGGTCGACGAAGCCGTAATCGACGCCTCCTAAGTTCACGATTTTCGTGGCCTGATCTTTAGCCCAGAGTGGGCGCCCTTCGCCCGTTTCTGTGCCAGAATGACACCTTGTGTCAACCTGCCACGACTAGGCCACCCTTAATCGACCTATATCCAAGGGCATCCACTCCACCGCAACTTACTGCACCAAAACGCGTTTAACTACATAGAGGCTCCGAGTGCCAGATATTTGGAAATCCGGCTTCGGTGCGGCAACAAAATTGCATGCAACGGAAGCAGCACTAACGGAGTCTAATAGCTTAAGAGTGGGACAGGGTCGGAGGTGAGACGGCCATGAATGACAGATTTAAGGAAAGATTTTCCGTTAACGAGCTGACGGCTTTACGAAACGATCTGCTGCAGGGCGGTTTGATCGATTCCCGCGAGGCCGCCGAACTTTTGCAAGTATTCCTCATGGGAAGGGGATACGGCGTTTCGCCGCAAGCGGCTTTCGATGCCGCTGGTCGCGTGGAAATGTCCGGCTGCTCCATCCCGGTACTGCAAACCGAACTCGAGAACCTCGCATTGGTCATGTAACGCTGGCGATACAACGTTTCCCAGCGGACATGAGTCCAAACAGGTGAGAGTGAAGTTAAGAGTGAGGCAAAAAATCTGAGGGGAGTTTCACAACCAAGTCAATCCCCAAAGGGTGACAAAAAGATAAGCCGGGCTAACCCGCCCGGCTTTACTTTTTTCGGACAATGAAGCAACGGGCGTCCCGCCCGTCCGCCAAGCACAATCATTCGTGATAGCCTGTGCTCACAAACGGCTACGCGGCGTTGTTAGCCGCGAAGCGGCGCAAGAATGCAGCCCAAGGCGCAAGCCGTGGGTAAAAAGTGCGAGGTCCACAAGCCCCAGCGGGGCGAAAGATCGGTTTTCACGCACGCGGTTAAAGCGGCGCCTTCAAGGCTCCAGCCGCTGATTTCGATGTCTTTTCGCAAGCTGTTTAACGCTTCGAATAACGTCACCCAGCCATGCAAAAGATCACCATCAAAACCCGCAAGAAACGCGAAGTCCTGGACATCACCGACACTGTCGAATCCCTGCTCGAGAAAAACCACGCGCAGGCGACGGGAATCTGCAACCTGTTCATCCTCCACACCACGGCCGCGCTGACCACAGCCGACCTCGATCCCGGCACCGATCTCGACATGCTCGATGCCTTCGAAGCCATGATTCCTAAGCTTCGCTACCGTCATCCCCACAACCCTGCCCACGTCCCCGATCACATCCTCTCCGCCCTGATCGGAACATCGGTAGCGCTCCCATTCGAGCATGGCAAGCTGGTCCTGGGCACCTGGCAACGAATCGTTCTGATCGAACTCGACGGTCCGCGCCAACGAGACTTGACCGTAACCATGACCACAGAAAGCTAGACGGCGGATGCCTTCGCTTTTATCGAGAGCCATCCGTCCTTAATTTGTCATCCTGAGCGAAGCAAGATCGTTCGCGCGCAAACGATCTCGCGGAGTCGAAGGACCCCGTGTCCGCTCGCAGCACCTGGGATGCTTCCAGGCATTTCCAGCATGCACCAAAGCTAGGTCACGGAGGTGGCCCACCCACTTCACACGCTCCCCTAAATCAAACATAATTAGGATGCCCCACCCTTTTTCGCGCATCAGAATGTGTGCAACCGCACGAACCAGGATCATGTCAGGGTTTGGTCGGTGGGGCAGTTGACGCTGGGGGTGCGCTCGGCGCCGGCGGAGCAACTTGTTCGGGAACCAGCGGGGTCGGACGGTAAAGGGCCGTCTTCACCGAGTCGGGCAATTTATCCGCGTGCGCCAGCAGCAGGCTGACCTGCCACATCTGGGTTTGCGAGAGCGACTCGCTGAAACCAGGCATTCCGCTCAACCGGATGCCGTTCGCCACTTTCCAATAGGTTTCGCCGGGCTCGTCGTCGGTCACGCCCGTGCCTTCGAGCAGCTTCGGTGGCTTGGGATACATCCCCCGCGCAACCGCGGTCGGCGTGCCTCCGGGCAGGCCGTGGCACACCGCGCAGTTCTCCCGGTAAACCTGCGCTCCAGCCGCGAAGTTGGTTTCGTCCGCGGGAACTGGAACGGACTTGGGCATCTCTTTCGAGATGTGCGCACTCAACGCCCCGTGCGCCAGCATCTTCTCAAACGGCATGTCCGGCGCAGCCGTAGCCACCGGTGCGCTTCCCGTGACGAAGTAGACGTAAACGCAAAGCGGCACCAGGATCAAACCGATGATCAAGCCGATTAAGAAAGTTTTCAAGGGATGCTCCTTAAGCTGAATCTGGCAGTATACACAGAACGCATCGAGAAGCGTGGTATGCAGAGGAAAACCGAAATGTCACGGCAAAAAGAATCGCCGCCCAAATTGCTGGGCGGCGTCAGTATAGAGATTAGATCGAGCTTAGCGTCCGTGGCCTCCGTGCGAACTCGAGTGTCCGCCGCCCGAGCCGCCGTGATAGCCACCGGAACTCGCATGCGATCCGCCGCCGCCGTGATAGCCGCCAAATGATCCGGAGCTATGCGACGAAGGCGCCGAATAGCTGCGTCCGCCGCCATACGATCCGCCATAGGACGGTCCGCCGTAGGACGATCTGCCGTAGGAAGGTGCGCTGTATCCGCGATACCCGCCAGAGTTGCCGTACCCGCTCCCGCCGTACGAACGGGCCGAGTAGCTTCCGCGGCTCTGCGGTGCGGAATAGGTGCGCGGTGCAGGTGCGATTTGTCCCGTAGGACGCGGCACGCTGTTGGGAGTGCCTCGTCCGAAGTACGGGGTTGAGTACGAACGGGATGCTGACGCATTCGGGTAGGTGTTGTGCGCGCTCATCGTCGCAGGCGGGCGAGGCAGGGAACGCATCGGCGAAGTGGAAGGCATTCCTCCAGACCTCGCGGTCGTGCCAGGCGCTGGGCTGCTCAGCCCGTGGTTCGACATCGGAGCAGTGCTCCCGAGGCTCTGCGGTGGCCGCGGGACGTACCGTCCAGCGGGCGCAGGCATCGACCTTGCGCTGGTCGATGGCCCCTGAGGCGCCCGACTCGACGCTGGGGTTGCGGTGTTGTGAGCGGACGCGGTTTGCATCCGGCTCGGCCTCGCGGAGCTTGCCGGCGGAGTCATTCTGCTGACCGTTGGCCGTGATGCTACCGCGGCAGATGGTCTTGCGGCAGGCAAACCCGCTTTCGGTCCAAGCATGCTCTCGCGGGTAGGCGAGACATTTGGCCGGCTGATGCTGGCGCTGGACAGGTTTCGCAAAGCGCTGGGCGAAGTTCGCGCTGCGTTTGCCTTAACCGGCAATCCGCGCTCCAGAGTATTTCGGGAAACGGCCGTGAAGCCATGAGTGTTGGCATAACGCGGCATCCCGATGCCGTTCCGTCCGTACAGTCCGTAGCCGTTTCTGTTGTTGTAATAGTTATTCGTGATGTTCGTAATGTTGGTGATGTGCGTGTTGCTGATGTTCACGTTGCGGAAATAGCCGGGGCCCGCGTGATACCACGGAAAGAATGGCTCACCCCAACCGAGCGGGCACCAGCCAAATCCACCACCGAAGCCAAAGCCGAAACCGACACCAAAGCCGGGGCCACCAAACCAGGCTACGAGCGCAGGCGCGTAATAAGGCCGCGCGTAATAAGGTCCAGGCGCCCAGCCCCAATAGCCGCCAAACGATACCCAGCGTCCGTAGTGGAAGGGTGCGAATCCCCATGGTGCAGCGTCTACCCAAGTCCATCCCCAGGGATTCTGCCAGATCCATTGTCCGTCACTATAAGGCGCCCAACCCGGCGTGACCGCAGTGGGAACCCAAACCGGTCCGTAGTCGGGGGTTTGACGCCAGGCTCCGTACTCGTCGAGATCTCCGGCTCCAACTACGCCCGGAGCGACGTACTGTGCTGAGACGGAGTTGTCTTCACGCTTGTCGCGAACCTGACACCAATCGTCGAAGCCATCTTTTCTCGGGGCATCGCTGATTTGGTGCGCCAGAGAATTTCCATTGCTGAAGCGGGCTTGCTGGCCTTCATGCAGACGAACCGCAGGACCTTGTCCGGTCGCTTCGCCCTCGCCCTTCCAGACTGTTACTACAGTCGAGTCGCCGGCGGGGTCGACGTCGAAGCGGTAGTCGCCGGATTTGGTCACGGTGAAGGCCTGATTCGGGGTGTCGATCTCGTAGACTTCTCCGCCATAAAGTTTATGGACGTGCACGTTCAAGGTGCCCTGGTGCAACTGTACCTGCACGGCGTCACTGGTGACGTTGGTCAAAGTCAAACTGGTTTCGGAGCTGATTCGCAACACGCCCGTGCCCAGATTCAACTCGGCGCGAGAATCTTTATCGGCCCAGACGTTGTCGCCGATGGTCAGAGGACGGTTCAGCGAGCCTTCGACCCAGTCACCGGTCCCCTGGGGTTGAACAGAAACCGATCCGGTCATGTATCCCAAACGAGCTGCCCGGCCCGGAGGATCGACTTGCTGGCCTCCCGTGGAAGGCATGGTCTGATCTGCGGGAGGAGGCGGCGCTTGCTGCGCCGGATAGGTTGACTGATCGCCAGCCGAAGCCGTCGGCTGGTCTGCTGGAGATTGAGATGCCTGATCCGCCGGGTACGCCGATTGCTGATCCGGAGGCGGAGGCGCGTCCTGGCCTGCCGCTGAAATCGTTGCCGTGGTCGCGGCTAACAGTGTTACGAAAAAGCTGATTCTAAGTAAGCTCCCGAGATTTTTCATGACCCGACTCCCCCGGAACACCGCCAGCTACTGCTGTGTTCCTTCAGCCACTTATGCCGCGGGGCGGAGGTGGCTGAGTACCGCTGCCTCTATGGATTAGAACACCGGTTTGGAGGAAGAGTTGCAGGAAACGTTACCGAAGTGCGATGCGGGCCGAAGTCCCTTTACAGGTTTATTTTGTGCCAGCTTGGTACGGGAACGCTGTTTACTTTTTCGTTAGCCGGTACCCCTCCCCCCTGATCTTTTGGAATCATGGGATTAGGGGGACACTACCACCAAGATCTTTGAGTTAGAAGGACTTATATGCAAAATATTCCGGACAAAGGAGTTAGCGGTTCGTGTCATTATCTATCGGCTGACTCTACAGTTACATGATTAACTGGAAGTCTGCGCGAGAGTCAAGGGTAAAAGCAGCGGAGGGTGAGATAAATCGAGTGGCATCTCCCGTTTCGGGACGCCGTTGGCTCGAATCGGTACCCGACAGGACGACCTCCGAGCCTTGGGGATTGATCCTGTGGAAAGCGGTTTCCGCCGGAATCATTCAACTGGCCTTATGGTGCTCGATCTGGACGGCGCTCACCTGCATCGAAACCAGGCGGGCTACCAGCACTGCCAAATAGAGTTGCCCGGTCACAGCCTCTCCGGAGCCAAGACTATGTGCAACCGGGTGGGCTGGGAGGATTCCCTGATAGCCGACCGTTGTCAGCATTCCAAAGCTATAGTTGATCCAAGTTGTCGGGAGCGAAACGTCGCTCCCTGCGTTGGTGAAAGAGCCGGGATCCAATAATGCAGCGATGCGATAAGCGTATGCCCAGGCGAACCCGAGGGACAGATAAGCCGCAATCGCTCCCTGGATCCGCATCACGGTGACCGGCCCGGGGCGGAACACCTGCCACAGCAACACAACCGTGATCGCAAGAATGGCCGTCAGCCCAGCCGATAGGCTCCAAAGGATGATCGTGTTCGTTGGCTTCCACCACGTAGCCCAGTGCAATGCAATCGCTACGACAGCCACCAGCGATGTCAGCACGAACAGTCTTCGGTTCTCCCAGGCGATCGCAGCCCCTGCGACCGATACGAGGGAAAACGCGATGTCTGCGTAAAGTTGCATATTACTTCTCTCGACACCTAACGAAGGGAGCACGAACCCCACTCCGATCAGAAGAAACAAGAACAAGGAGAGGTTGACCTGCGACTGCCAGGTTTGAGTCAAGAGATCACGCGTTTTTGAGTGCATGAACGACTCCTTCCGTCTTCTAATCCTTGCTTGCCGCTTGGATGAAGGGTGGCATCGCGGTCAATTCTTCTGCGGTTGCTGCTGTTCCATCTGTTTCAGTTTTTGCTGCAGAAGCATCTTCTCCTGCTCCTTGCTCAGCTTGGGAAACAGGAACGCAAGCTGCAACCGCATGCTCCAGGGCGAAGCTCCCGGGGGATGGACGGCGTTGCCATAAAATTGTGCGGTGATATTCACTGGCTGGAATCCGAGCTTCATGATTCTTCCCACGCCGCCGCCGAAGGGCACTACCCATCGACCGCCGTCGCTGACTTCCCAGTTGGCGGTGATGATGGGTTGGAAGGTCAGGTACCAACCTTTTTTCATGTTGTAGTTGATGAAGTACTGCACCAGCATTTGATTGACCGAAGGACGGCTGCCGGAACCAGCGACCGACCAGATGTTGTTGGCGAGCACGCCCAGCACGAAATGGCCTGGCATGGCCAGAGCGACAACGTTGGGTCCGATGCCAAGCTTGCCTTGTCCCAGGTACTGGCTGGTCGCAGTGGGCAATTGAAAGATCGGTCCTGCGCCCCAGATCAGCTTGTGTGGTTTGCTCGGAGAGAGCAAAA